>JAWPNA010000022.1:0-16393 GCA_045402695.1 Acidobacteriota bacterium | reverse complement strand
CCAGCAGGTCGGCCTTGTCCTTGAGCGACGGAACATACTTGCGGGCCATCTCGACTGGATCGCGCATCACGAGCACCCGCCCTTCGGGCGTCTCCTTGGCGAACGACGAGTTCGCCGAATTCAGCCCGAGAAAGCCCACCTTCACCTTTCGGCCCGAGGCCAGCTTGTACTCCTTGACGAGGTGTGGGGGGACGAACGGCTCGCCGGTGTCGCGGTAGACGATGTTGGCGTTGATGAAGTTGAGGTGTGAGTTCTCGGTGAGCTTGCGGAATTCCGCGACTCCTCCGGCCAGCTCCCGCTCTCCCACGTTGGTCACGTCATAGCCGATCATCCCCATCCCTTCGATGAGGTTCTGCGTTTTGACGCGTCCAGCCTCGTCAGGATCGCCAGAGAAATCGCCGGTGTCGGCCATGACCACGGGCGTCTCGGGAAACTTCTCCCTGAAGAGCTTCAAGTATCCCGCCCGACGGGCGAGGCCCCCTGAGGGGTTGTGCGGTCAGCCACAAGGGCTGACGAGCCCGGCCACGTTGCCCGTGTACATGATGGCGAGGTCGGGCGCCGCGCCGGGAATCACGAGAGGCCCTGTGTCGAGGGCCTCGATCGCATCCGACGAAGTGGCTTGGGGGGGCGGCGTCTTCGCGTCCTGCGGCTGCGGTGATGCCGGCAGCGCCGCGAGGATCATGATCATTGTCATCGATGCGGCAATCTTCGGTCCGTGGCTGGCTTTCATCATGGGTCCCCCGCGTCGGTATCCAGTGGGGGAGTATTATAAGGGTTGGATCGGAGGGCTTCAAGGATGGAGAAGATGTTGAACCCGGAGCAGGAGAAGGACCCCGGCAAGCCGGCGGGGCAGCCCGTCTCTCTGAAGGGACGCATCGACGACAAGACGGCCGAGGGCACCTACAGCAACATCGCGAGCCTCATGTTCAACCGGACTGAGTTCTACCTCGATTTCGGGCGCCTTGTCCCCGGCAAGCCCGAGGTCACCGTGCACGCGCGCATCATCACTTCGCCGGCGCACGCGAAGGACCTGGCCCGGGTGCTCACGCAGAACATCCAGCAGTACGAGGAGAAGTTCGGGATCATCCCTGGCGATCCGGGAGACAACCGCAAGGTGGGTTTCTGAGGCGCGGGCAGGTGATCCTGGCCTCCGCTTCACCACGGCGCGCCGAGCTGCTGCGGGCCGCGGGGTACTCTTTCAGGGTGATTCCATCCGCGGTGCCCGAGGCCCCGCATCCGCGGGAGACCGCCGCGCACTTCGCCGAGCGCGCCGCCTCGGAAAAGGCCCGCGACGTCGCGCGCCGGCTGAAACAGGGCCTGGTGCTGGGAGCCGACACGGTGGTGGTCGCCGGGGGCGCAATCCTTGGCAAGCCACGCGATGCACGCGATGCACGCCGGATGCTCCAGATCCTCTCGGGCAGGACTCACCGCGTCGTCACGGGCGTGGCCTTGTGGAGGGCGAGAGGGGCGCTTGTCGAAAGCGGCCTCTCGATCACTCACGTCACGTTCCGCAAGCTCTCGCACGCGGAGATCGAATGGTACGTCGCCTGCGGCGAACCGCTGGACAAGGCCGGCGCCTACGGGATCCAGGAGAAGGCCGGCCTGTTCGTCACCGCGATCCGGGGCTCGTACAGCAACGTGGTGGGCCTGCCCCTGGAGCTGGTGTACGGGATGCTAGGGCTTCCAGCGTAGCTTCGGCTTGCGCGCGGCGGCGGCCTCGTCGAGCCGGCCGACGGGGGTGTGGTGAGGCGCCGAGGTCACCAGGTCGGGATCCTCTCGTGACTCCCGATCGATCGCCTTCATCGCCTCGATGAAAGCGTCGAGCTCCTGGCGCGACTCGGTCTCGGTGGGCTCGATCATCAGCGCTCCGTGCACGATCAGCGGGAAATAGATCGTCGGCGGGTGGAACCCGTAATCGATCAGTCGCTTCGCGATGTCGAGGGTCCTCACCTTTCCTCCCGAGGCCTGCTGCTGGATTCCGTCGTCGAAGATCACTTCGTGCATGGTGGGATGGCTGTAGGGAAGGTGGTAGGTGTCCTTGAGCCGGGCCCTGATGTAGTTGGCGTTGAGCACCGCCCGTTCGGCCACCCCTCGCAGCCCCTTCGGCCCGAGCGAGAGGATGTAGGCGTAGGCTCGCACGTGCATTCCGAAGTTACCCACGAAGCTCGACACCTTCCCCACCGAGTGCGGTCTGTCCCAGTCAAGCCGGCAGACCCTGCCGCTCTCCGACACCACGGGCACGGGAAGGTACGGCTCCAGCATTTTGATCACTCCCACCGGGCCGCTGCCAGGGCCGCCGCCGCCGTGTGGCGTGGAGAACGTCTTGTGCAGGTTCAGGTGCAGGATATCCACCCCCATGTCGCCTGGACGGGCCACGCCCACCAGAGCATTCATGTTGGCCCCGTCGCAGTAGGTCAGCCCGCCCTTTTCGTGGACGATGCTGCAAATCTGCTCAATGTCGCGCTCGAAGATGCCCAGCGTGTTGGGGTTGGTGAGCATCAGCGCGGCTACATCCGACCCCATCCGGCGGCGCAGCGCCTCCACGTCAACGCAACCGTCGCTGTTGGAGGCGATCTCCTCCACCGTGTAGCCGCAGACATGTGCCGAGGCGGGGTTCGTGCCGTGGGCCGAGTCGGGGATCAGGATCACCTTGCGCGGATCGCCCTGCCTCTCCAGGTGAGCGCGGGCAATCATGATGCCGGTCATCTCGCCCTGGGCGCCCGCCGCCGGCTGCAGCGTGAACCGGTGCATTCCCGTGATTTCCTGAAGAAGCCCCGCCAGCTCGTGCATCAGCCGCAACGCCCCCTGGACGGTGCCCTCCGGCTGCATCGGATGAATCAGGGAGAATCCGTCGAGGCGCGCCATCTCTTCGTTGATCTTCGGGTTGTACTTCATGGTGCAGGAGCCGAGAGGATAGAGCCCGAGATCCACCGCGTAGTTGAGCCGCGAGAGCCTCACGAAGTGGCGCACGACATCCACTTCGCTGGCCTCCGGGAGCCCGGCCACGTCGTGGCGCAACGCTTCGCCAAGGTCGGAGAGGTCCGCTTCCGGCACGTCCAGCGGCGGCAGCTCGTATCCACGGCTCCCGGGAGAGGAGATCTCGAAGATGACCCTCTCGGTCCGGTTGAGCCCGGGCCTGGTGCCCATCGGCCGTGAGTCACCGGTCACAGGATTTCCTCCAGGGAAGTCGCCAGACGTTCGATCTCCTCGCGGGTGTTCATCTCCGTGAAGCAAAGCAGCATCGAGCGGGACATCCCTGGATGGTGGCCTCCCAGAGAAAGACCGCCGATGATCCCCCGGCTCAGGAGCTCCTGGTTGACGTCATCCGGTGAGGCGGGTAGATCCAGCACGAATTCGTTGAAAATGCGCCCGACGAAACGGGGCCGGCACCCTTTCACCTGGGCCAGGCGCTGCCGCGCCCAGACCGCCTTGCTGTGGCTCTGGACGGCCGCCTCTCGCAGGCCATGCTTGCCCATGAGACACATATAGATGGTGGCGGCCAAGGCGATCAGTCCTTGGTTCGTGCAGATGTTCGAGGTGGCCTTCTCCCGCCGGATATGCTGCTCGCGGGTGGCCAGAGTGAGCACGTATCCGCGCCGACCTTGCCCGTCCACGGCCTCGCCCACGAGGCGTCCGGGCATCCGCCGGGCGAGTGACTCCTTTGCCGCCATGAAGCCGAGGAACGGTCCACCGAACTGAAGCGGGGTGCCCAGCGCGTGTGCCTCACCGAGTGTCACGTCGGCGCCGTGATGGCCCGGACCGCGCAGCAACCCCAGGGAGATTGGCTCGTTGACGACGACCTCCAGAAGCGCGCCTCCCTCGCGAGCCAATGCCGACGCGGAAGACAGGTCCTCGATGCAGCCGAAGAAGTTGGGGTTCTGCACCGCCGCGGCGAACACGCCGCCGCCCGCCGAGGAGATCGCCGATCGCATCTTCGCCAGATCGGTGGTCCCATCGGAGCCGATGGGGATCGTGACCACCTCCACGCCCAGGTTGCGCACGTACGACCGCACGACCTTCAGATAGTGAGGGTGCACCCCCGCCGAAACGAGGACCGTGCCGCGCGTCGCGATCCGGTGGGCCATGAGCACCCCCTCCGCCAGCGCCGAGGCGCCGTCATAGAGTGAGGCGTTGGAGATATCCATCTCGGTCAGGGAGGCGATCAGGCTCTGGTACTCGAAGGTGGCCTGCAGCGTGCCTTGGCTGATCTCCGGCTGGTAGGGTGTATAGGAAGTATAGAATTCGGATCGCAGGAGGAGCTGCCACACAGCAGCCGGGACGTAGTGATTGTAGGCGCCGGCGCCCAGGAAGATCGAGTGCGTGGCCGCCGAGGCGTTGGCGGCGGCCATCCGGCCCATCTTGCGTCGCAGCTCCAGCTCGGAATGGGGAGGCGGCAGGTCGAGATCGCGCCTCAGCCTCAGCTTCTCGGGGATCGATCGGAAGAGATCGTCCGGCGAGGCGACCCCCACCGCCGCCAGCATCGCGCGGAGATCTTCGTCTCCCTGGGGGAAGAAGCGCATGGGTCTTCGATCCCCCCCTTCAGGCGCTCGCTTGACCGACGTAGGAACGGTAGGCCCTTGCGTCCATCAGGCCGCCGAGCGACTTGGCGTCCATGGCGTCAACGAAGCGCAGCTTCAGGATCCAGCCTCTACCATAGGGATCCTGGTTGACGATCTCCGGGTGATCGTTCAGCTCGGTATTGATCTCCACCACCTCCCCCGCCACGGGGCTGTAAATCTCCGACACCGCTTTGACCGATTCGATCGTGCCGAACTCTTCGCCCTGCTGCAGCCGGCGGCCCACCTGTGGCAACTCCACGAAGACCACATCTCCGAGCTCTTTCTGGGCGAAGAAGGTGACGCCCACCGTGCCGATGTCCCCGCCGATTTCGATCCACTCGTGGTCCTTGGTGTACTTGAGGTTGTCGGGGTACATGCCGCTCTCCGTCCTGTTCAGTCTGATGTGAAGTTCAGATCGATCTGGCCCGCTTGTAGAAAGGCGTCCGAGCCACGATAGCATGCACGGGCTTGGCGCGGATGACGACGTCGAACTCGCGCCCTTCAACCGCGTGCTCGATCGGAAGATACGTCAGGCCCAGGTTCTTGCGCAGATAAGGCGCGTAGGTGCCGCTGGTGACCTGCCCCGCCTCCCGTCCACCGCAGAGGACGGGATACCCATGCCTTGCCACGCCACGGTCCACCATGTGAAAGCCCACGAGCCTGCGCTTCAGCCCTTCCCTCTTCTGCCTGACGAGGGCATCGCGCCCGATGAAGTCTCCTTTGTCGAGCTTGACGATGAAGTTCAGTCCCGCCTCCAGGAGCGTCGTGGTGTCGTCAATGTCGTTGCCGTAGAGAGACAGGCATGCCTCGAGCCGCAGCGTGTCGCGCGCCCCCAGCCCCACCGGCTCCAGACCGTGCGGGCGCCCTCTCTCCATGAGCGCCTCCCAGATGGCCGGCGCTTCGGCCGGGGCGCAGTAGATCTCGAAGCCGTCCTCCCCGGTGTAGCCGGTGCGCGCGATCAACGCCGTTCTTTCCGCGACCCGATCATGCGTGAAGCTGAAAGCGGGCATCCCGGAAAGCGCTGCCGAGGTCAGGGTGGCGAGGATCGTCTGCGCGGCAGGCCCCTGAAGCGCGAGCTGCGCGTAGCGGTCGCTGGCATGATCAGCCTTGGCCCCCTGCGGGAGATGTTCGCTGATCCAGGCGAAGTCCTTGTCGTCGTTGGCGGCGTTAACGCACAGGAGGAACTGATCGGCGGCAATCCGGTGGACCAGGATGTCATCCACGGGAGTCCCCTTCTGGGTGGTCAGCGCGGAGTACTGGGCGAGACCATCCCTGAGGCGGGAGGCGTCGTTGCTGGTGAGCCGCTGCACGGCGGCGAGCGCGCCCGGTCCGCGGATGATGATCTCCCCCATGTGGGAGACGTCGAAGAGGCCCGCGTGCCGGCGCACCGCAAGGTGTTCCTCGATGACGCCGGCGTATTGCACCGGCATGTCCCAGCCCGCAAATTCCACCAAGCGCGCGCCGCACTGCTTGTGGATCTCGTGGAGAGGCGTCTTCTTCAGATTCAGTGAGGCTTCCAAAGGACGCCCCTGTTCCGGAGGGTCATGTCGTGAATTGGATGCCCGGCCGGGGTTCCCGAAGGGCGGCGCCACCGTAACATAGCGCTCCCACACGGTCAAGAATTCTGGCGCTGGCGGTCCGATTCCGTCGCGGGTGCTAGGCTGATCCCAGTCTCACGTTGGAGCCGGCCGGTTGAACACGATTCGAAGGAAGCCCGCGGCACGGACCTCCCGCCGGGGAGTCCTGCTGTCGAGCGCGCGCGCCTCGTGCGCCGTCGTCGCGCTGGCGGCGCTGGCCTGGGGGCTCGCCCCGGCCCAGGATCTCACCGGTGCCGTGGAGAGTCGCGACGCCGAGGCAGCCGATGCTGCTGGCGTCGGGCTGACGGCGCTTCCCGCACCGGAGGGTGGCGGCCCCGCCTCCGTGGCGAATGCCGGGGCAAGAATCCCTCCCGGGTTGCAAAGCCCCTCTCCCGGCACCCCTTGTTACCTTCTGGTCCGCGCGGGTCGCGCCGAGTTGGAGGATCCGGCCGGGCTCGACCCCCTGCTCGACGCCGCGCGGGCCGCCGGGCTGAAGGTGGTCGTGCGTCTGGTCGAGGATGGCTTCGGATCGCTGGGGCCCGAGCCCGCCGGCCCCGCGGGAGATCATTCCCTCGCCGACGGCTGGGCCACGATGGTCGGGGAACTCGCCCGGAGGGCAGGCGACCGGGTCGCCGCCTATCAGGTCTTCGAGCAGCCCGCGTCGCGCCACGAGCCGAGGGCATATGCCTTCCTGCTCAAGAAGGCGGCTGTCGCGATCCATTCCGCGGGCGCACGCGTGGCGATCGGCTCGATCGGGGTGGCGGACGCCGACTGGCTCCGCGATCTCTTCGCCGCGGACGTCGCCCCGTACGCGGACGCCCTGGCCGCCGCCGGCGCAGCTCAGCTCGATCCGGTCAGGCGGCTCCGGGACGATCTTCATCCGAGGGCCGCGCTCTGGATCACGGATGAAATGATTGAGTCGGCCGCTTTTCCGGGCGGCCCCGCCCGGACCTACCTTGAAGCGCAGGCTGCGGGAGTGGCGGTTGTCTTGTTCGAAACCGCGCGCGCCGAAGCGGAGGCCGGCGACGGGGCTGTCCGCCCCGGGTATCTCCTGTCGTGGCTGCGCGCGCTCTTCCCGTCCGGGATGGCCGCCGCCTTGCCCGCGGCACTGCCGTTCGATCCCGGAAACGAGGCGCGCGTGCTCGCGTTTCTCGATGCGCGCCGCAGAGATGGCCTGGCGGCATACAGGAGCATCGCTCAGGAGAGGAACGCATCGGTCTCGTTCGTGGTGAAGTCGCCTATGGAAGAGATCGAGATCCTCAATCCCGAGGACCTCTCCGCATCACCGGTCGCCGACTCGGCGCCGTCCGGCAGCGCCCTCTCGCTCTCTTTGCGCGCCGACTACCTGCTGCTGCGATACCGTCTCGCCGCCACAGGTCTCCCGCTGCAGAGCATGGAGGTTCGGGCGGACCGGGAACTGACCGCCGAGGAGATCATCGCGAAGGAGCGGGAGTTTCGCGCGTCGCAGGAGGGACGGCTGAGACACTACGAGGCCCGCGCGACCGTCTCGATCCACTACCGGGTCGCCTCCCTCGCCCAGTCGGTGGATGTCCTGACCGAGAACAACCTTTACGTGCACGACGGCAAGCAGGACTATCAGCAGACCGCGCTCTTCGTGGACGGAGCGCGGTGGCGCGGCAAGAGCCCGCCCTACCTTCCGTTCATTCAGCCCGAGAAGGTCCAGGAGATTCCGCTCGACATCGTCCTGGACGAGGGATACCGCTACCGGCTCGAGGGACGAGAGCAGGCGGATGGCCGCGACTGCTATGTCCTCGCGTTCGCGCCCGCCTCCCTCGAGGGGAGCTTCTACGAGGGACGCATCTTCATCGACACCGCGGTCTTCGCGCGCGTGCGCATGGAGGCGGTACAGGGCGGCTTGAAGGACCCATTGCGCTCCAACCATGTGACTTACCGGTTCGAGCCGGTCAGCCTGACCTCAGGAGAATACTGGCTGCCGGTGACCGCGACGGGCCAGATGGTGTTCGAGGTTCTGGGACAGAACCTGGTCGTGGAGCGCGAGGCGCGGTTCACCGGTTTCGCGGTCAACGAGGAGCAGTTCCTGGAGAATCTCGCCGGCGCCCACGCCTCCGGACTTCCGCTGTTTCGCGAAACCGACGAAGGGTATTACCGGCTCGACGCCCGCGGCGGGCAGGAACAACTGACCAGCGCCAGCATCCCCCGCAACGCCTTCGTCGTCATGGGCATCAACGTCGGGCTCGACGCAGACCCCGGCCTGCCGTTCGCCGGGGTGAACTTCTTCGACTTCAACTTTCGGAACACCGGCACCCAACTTGACATCGCCTGGGCGGGCCCGTTCGCCGACATCTCGTGGACCAACCCCCGCCTCACGCATCCCGCCCCCGGCCGGCGGCCGCTCGCCCTGACGCTGCGCGGCACCTTCGAGGGGCTGGCCGCCCGGGACAAGCTCGCCACCATGGAGGGGACCGAGTCAGGCGAGACGATCGACGTGCTGCACGAGACGGTGCGCGCGGCGCTCGCCCTGCCGATGGGCAACTTCGCCAGGTGGAGTCTCGAGCCGCGCGCCGGCTACATGAACTTCACGAGGCGAAGCAAGACGGACAAGGAGTTCGTGCTGCCGGCTGACGGCACCGAGGTGGGAACACTCCTGCGGCTGGAGTTCAACCGCTCCGGCTACATGGCTGGGGGCTGGGGCGAGGTGGTGCGGCGCAGCCGGTGGACCGCCTGGGGTCTGCCGGGCACTCCCTTCAGCCCCGATGACCGCGACTTCACCCGCTTCGGTCTCGACCTGCGCAAGAGTTTCTACACGACGACGTTCCAGAAGATAGACCTGAGCCTCTCGGGGTTTGACGGTCGCGGGCTGGATCGCTTCTCGCGCTTCGAGCTGGGCGACTTCCGCGCGGCAAGCGTGAGCGGATACGGCGGCTCGGGCATCCACTTCGACCGCGGCCTGGTGGTCGCGACTGGCTACAGCTTCTCGATCCGGAAGGAATTCCGCGTGGACATTGGCCTCGATCACGCCTGGGTCCAGAGCGAAGAGGATTTCGGTCCCGGTTACGAGCGCGCGATGGGTGCCGGCATCCACTTCCAGTTCTCGGGCCCCTGGAGCACGCTGTGCGTCGTGAGGATCAACCACGGCATCACGACCACCGTCCCGGACATTTCGGGAGGCGGGGACGTACGGGTCCTGTTCATCCGGAGCTTCGACCGCTGGAGCCGCAAGGCGCGCCCATAGTCGGCCAGCGCGGGAAGCCTGTGCTACAGTGGAAACCGTGCCGTCACGACGAACGTGCGGCACATTAGCGAGGAGGAACAGGAGATGAGGAGGTTTTTAACGCTGACCATGCTGACGGCTGTGGCGCTGGGCGTGTCCCTGGCGGCCTCGACGCAGACGAAGGAGATGGCGAAACCCGAGCCCCACTGGACGTCGGGCACGATCTCGGCCTGGGATGAGTCGGCCAAGGCCCTCAAGGTGAAGGAAGAGGGCGGCAAGGAGATCGAGCTTGCCTGGAACGCCGACACGAAGGTGCACGGGACTCCGAAGGTCGGGGAAATCGTCAAGGTGAAGTACAAGAACGACAAGGACGGCAAGGCGTGGGCCACGCACATTTACGCCGGCAAGGACGAAATCGAGAAGGCCGACAAGAAGCAGCACTGAAGTCTTCCGGCCCCGCATGAAACGCACCGGGGCGGAGCGCCGGCGCTCCGCCCCGCTCCTCCCGGAATCCTCCGCCGCCCGCCGCGCCGTCTCCGTTTGCCCCCTCTGCGCCCGGAACTTATAATGACCGACCCGAGCGAGGGTTGCCTCTCGATGTCCGACGCCTATCTGGTCCAGTGCTTCAACTGCCTCAGTGACTACGACGCGCTGGAGGCGATCTGGTGCTCATGCAATCCGCAGCATCCGACCAAGGTCTGCCCGTTCTGCATGGGTTGCTTCTGCGCGGCCGGTCAGCAGTTCAAGGAGGCGTTCTGGCACGGCGCCCCGGAGACCCTCAACGAGGAGGTCGAGACCCTCTCGCGATCCCGGATGTTGATCGGCGAGATGCTCGTGCGCTCGGGACTGATCACGACATCCCAGCTTCTGGAGGCCCTCAAGCGACAGAAGGCCGGCGGCCAGCGGCTGGGCGAAATCCTGGTGGAGAGCGGCGCCCTGCCGCTCGATCGCCTGGAGAAGTTTCTTCAGTCGCAGCACACGGCGGTGGCGGTCGACATGTCGCGGGCGCGCATCGACGCGATGATGCTGAAGCGGCTGGGAGTGGATGACTGCATCCGCGAGAAGATCCTGCCGCTGGAAGCCGAGGCGTTCCGCGATCGCCACATCATGACGCTCGTGATGGCCGATCCGTCCAACACCCAGTCGATCGATCGGGTCATGCAGACCGTCGGATACCAGATCATCCCCGGCGTGGCTCCCGCCGAGGCGATCGTGGCGGCGATCCGGACGATCTTCCCGCAGGGCTCCGCGACTCATGACGCGCCGGCGCGCGCGGCGGACGTGGCGGCGCCTCAGGAGGCAGCGTCGCTCAAGATCCTTGCACGCGCCGTTTCGCGCCGCGCCTCTCACGTGCAGGTGCAGAACCACGGCGGCGTCCTGAAGGTGTTCTACCGGATCGACGGGACGCTCTACCTCGACAAGACGCGCGCCGCGTCGGAAGCCAAAGACGCCATGCAGTCCCTCAAGACGATGGCGCGAATCGAGGGTGAGTCGCGCACCGTGCCGCGCGCGGGGCGCGCGATCGTGGAGATCGACGGAGTGGAGCGCGCGATCATCGTGAGGACGAGGCCCGGGCGCGAAGGAGAGGAGCTCTCCGTCAAGCTGCTGGATCCGATGACATTTCCGCCCCGCCTGGACGACCTCGGTTTTCCCGCCGGCGTAGTGGAACGGCTGCGGCGCGCGCTTGAAAACGACGCCGGCCTGATTATCGTCTCGGCGCCTCCTCTGTCCGGGGCCACCAGCACCATCCACGCACTCGCCAGCGAGGTGCTTGGCCAAGGGCGCCGACTGGCGCTCCTGGAATCTCCTCGGGCCGTGCGTTTCAGCGACGTCATCCAGGAGGAATTCTTCCCAGAGATCCGCGGCAGCATGACCGAGGCGCTCGCGCGCGCGGTGGCGGGCAAGCCGCGGGTGCTGGCCATCACCTCCTCCGAGAGGATGTCGTGGAAGGGGGCCGCGGCGGAACTGGCCGGGCGGATGCTCGTGGTGTGCAAGGTCGAGGCGCTCACGCTGCCCGACGCGCTGAGCAGGCTGGCGGCGGACGGCTATCCGCCCGATGCGCTCTGGGTCCGGCCGACGCTGGTGTTGCACCAGCGGCTGCTGCGAAGGCCATGCCAGACGTGCAGGACCGAGGCTTCGACCGCCGAGGCGTATGCCTCCGCGCTGGGGCTCTCTCAAGCCGAGGCGCGCCGCCTGAAGGTGCTGCGGGGAGCAGGGTGCGACGACTGCGCTCCCACGCCGGGCCTGCGGGGGCGCACCCCGTTGACCCAGACGCTGGCCATCTCGCCGGCTATCGCCGCCGCCGTCGCAGGTGGATCAACCGAGGACGTCTCCGCCGCGTGCCGGGCCGCCGGCGTGACCTCCCTGCTGAAGGAGGCGCTGGCCGCCCTGGAAGCCGGCCGCACCACTCCGGAGGAGATCGTCAGAAAGCAGCTCGGCTGACGGTGGCCGCCTTCCACGAAAGGAAGTAGCGGGGGCGCGGGAGCATCAGGGCCCAGAGCTTCGCCTCGACTTCTTCCGGCCCGCCCGGCCGTTCGCAGGTGAACGGCGCCTCCTCGATTCGCTGCAACCCCTCCGGGAACTCGATCATCCTCATCGGGGGGTCCATGCCGGATTGCATGCGCTTGAGCAGTCCCTCGATGTCGTACGACTCGGCGCAGTAGAGATTCTCATTTCCTGTGGCCTCGTGGTCTCCTCCATCGTCTCTCTCGGGACTCGCCGCGATGAACCCAACTGCCTCTATCGCCTCGGAGGGGATCCGCACGCAGAAATCGTGATCGAAGGCCGAGAATCTCATCCCGGCCATCTGAGGCCCCTGCGTTCCCCAGGTCGGGTCGTCCCAGTAGGCCTCGAAGCGGCCCTCCATCCGACGGAGCATCTCCAATAGCAGCGTCTCGTCCGGCGTCAGCATTCCCTCGAAGTGATCCGGATCGCTCAACGCCGTGGCGACATCCCGGCGACGTTTCGGAGCCTCTGCCAGATAGTCGTACAGATCACACTGCCGCCCGGCGAGATCGAATAACAGTGTGCTCAAGGGTCGGGATTCTCTTTCCAGACGGCGCCATCCATCGCGCATCGACTCCGGAAGATCGATGTGGATGATCCTCAAGGTAGCGAGGTCATCCTCATCGTCCACGATAAGAGCGAAATTCGCGATCGCGTCGGGCATCACCTCTTCGAGCGAGGTCACCGAGGGCAGCATCGCGTCGCGCTCGATCTTCTCGGGGCTGCTCTGACCGCCGCGCAGCTCGTGCGTCACTTCGCGCGCCTGAATCCGCTCGAGGCCGCGCAGCCAGGGGTCGCGGCCGAGGAGATAGGCGTCCACCACGCGTTGGATCTGATCGCGCTCTTTCCAGCCCTGATCCTTCTGCCGCGTGAAGACCGTCTCGACCCTCAGCCGCACAGAACCGTCCCCCTCGATCACGAGGAGCACGGAGTCGTGCACCGGTGGCGTGAAGCAGCCGGTCAGCACGAGAGCGCACAGAGGAGCCCAGTACAGGGTGCTCCGGCATCTTTTCGTCAACGACATGCCTTGACTTCCGAACAGATGGTCACTCAATTCCAGGGACGATCATCTCTTTCGGGAACCGCACGCTGTAGGCCAGGACGATGTCGCGCTTCTGCCTCGGCTCCAGCGTCAGCTTCCACTCGATCACGCCAGGCCAATCCTTGACCTCCTCGGCCCCCGCGGTGGTCTCCTTGCCGCGCTCCACCACGATCCGCTCGTCCTCCGAGACGGGAACACGATCCTCGATGACGAGCGTCACGTTCTGATCGCGCAGGTTCTCGACCGTGGTCCTGAAGGCGCAGGCGATGCGCCGATCTCTGCCGGTGATCCCCTCCTGGCTCCTGGCTTGAGGAAGCGGCGTTCGCTCCACCCGGATGCGGTTGTCCACGCCGAACGGCAATGTGAACTCCTGGCCCGGGGCCGTCTCGTTCAGGCCGAACGACCCCAGATAGGCACCGCCGGCGAAAACACGCACGGGTCCCGAGATCAACGGGTAGTCCTTCGGGGCGGACGCCTTCGCCACGAGATAGGCGGCGGCATTGAGGCCCGGGACCGTCCGGTACTCGACCTGGCCGGCCAGAGATTCCTGCCTGAGGCCCGCGCGGTGGTCCCTCCCGTCGGCCGGCACGTCGGAGCGGCCGGGCACCGTGAAGGCGACGTTGTAGGAGGAGTGGATGACGTCGGATTCCAGGCGTGTTGCGGGAGCCTCCTCCTTCTCCTCCATCGCGGCATCTCCCGCGGAATCCCTGACATCGGACGACTTCGAGACAACCTGGGCGAATCCACCCTGAACCTTGTATTGCATCGCCATCACATCTGCGGGCCTCAGCAGCAGCGACGCCAGCACCGGCGGCGTCACGCCGCGCGCGGGCGCCGCCGTTGACAGCTTCAACTCCACGCCGATCCAGTCCTCCCCCGTGCTCTGGCGCACCACCGCCTCGCTGTCGAGGCTGATCTGGCCGGTGGCGGCATCCAGCGACGCGCGGTAGGCGGGCCTCCAGGAGGCGCCCGGCGCCAGATAGGCCAGCCTCACCGTGAGCGAGCCGGCGCGCTGCGCCTCGACCTCGACGGTGGCCAGGCGCGTGCGGATCGCCCCGGCCGGGCGCGCCGACGCAAGACGGGCCCTCGCCACGTCGAGTTCCTTCTGGAGCTCACGCTGCCGATCGTCGCGCGCCAGCTCTTCCTTGGCCAGATCCTGGAGGCTGGTTCTGATCAACGCGTACATGGCCTGCAGCGAGGCCGGGTCAGCCCTTCCTTCGCCCATCTGCTCCGATTCTCGCTGGGCCGCCGAGGCTTTCAGGGACGCGATGAACTCGCGCAGATCCTTCGCGGTCGTTACTTCCAAGGCGAGGCCGTTCATCGCGACCTCCAGCCGCCGCACCTCCTCGCGCGCCGCCGTCAACTCCGGAGTCTCCACCGGTTCTCCGGCCTGCTCCGACATCTCGACGGCCCCCAGGCTCGCCACCACCCCGCGCGCCGAGACCTGCAGCGAGTCGGGCTCCACCTGCCAGGGTAGTCCGGCGAACCGGACGGTCGAGGCTCCCGCGGGAATCTCGACTTTGACCTCCCGCACCACCTCGGCCCGGTCCGGGAAGACCGTGACCTCCACGATGCGGGCTCCCGATGCGGGCAGCGCCGCCGCCCGGGCCGGAGTGCTCGTGAGGACAATCAGACAGAGAACCACCAGACAAACGGCACCGATACGTTCCGTCATCCCGATCCTGGCCATGGACACACCTCCATGCAGCATGAGACACCAGGCGCCCCGTACGGTTCCCGCACTCCGCGCGCGCATCATCATATACTTCTGGTTGACAGGGTGGCCCGGAGGTGCGGAGCATGAAGCTTCTGCTCTTGAGCAATTCCAGCAACCATGGCTCGGGCTATCTCGATCACGCGGTTGAGGAAATCGCCCAACACTTCCGCGGCGTGAGCCGGATCCTGTTCGTCCCCTTCGCGCTGCACGATCAGATCCGGTACGCGACCAGGGCGCGCGAGCGATTCTCGAAGCTCGGGATCGAGGTGGACCGCCTGGAGGAGGGGCCGGGCGCGCGCTGGGCCGTGCTTGGCGCTGAAGGGATCTTCATCGGCGGCGGCAACACCTTCAGGCTGCTCGATCGCCTTCACCGTTGCGGTGTCGTCGGCGCGATCCGCGAGCGCGCGCTGGCGGGCATGCCGTACATGGGGGCCAGCGCGGGCACGGTCGTGGCGTCGCCGACCCTGAAGACCACAAACGACATGCCGATCGTGCAGCCTCCCTCCTTCGACGCGCTGGGACTCGTGCCGTTCCAGATCAACTGCCATTACCTGGATCCCGACCCCGGATCGGTTCATATGGGCGAGACGCGCGAGCAGCGGATCGTGGAGTTCCTTGAGGAGAACGAGGAGAACGACACGCCCGTCGTGGGGCTGCGCGAGGGGGCGATGCTGCGGGTGGAAGGAGATGTGGCCCCGCGCGTCGAGCTGACAGGGACTTCGGGCGCCCGGGTCTTCAGGCGTGGGGCCGATCCTGTCGAGCTGGCTCCGGGGTCACGCCTGGATCACCTGGCGATCAGTCCCGGCTCGCGAAATACGCGCTGATTGACTCGACAAGAGCTTCCACCGACGCGCGGGGGGCGATGATCGCCGGGGTCAGGCCGTGCCCCGACACCGTCTCGGCGGTGACGGGGCCGATGGCTGCGAGCACGGGGCCGCGCAACAGATCCGGACCTCCGATCCCCGCGATCAGGTTGTCCACCGTGCTCGAGCTGGTGAACGTCACCGCGTCCACCCGATGCTCGGCGAGCAGATCGCGGATCGGCTGCGCCACCGGCAGCGGCACCGTGCGATAGACGATCACGACGTCCACGACGGCGCCCCTCTCGCGGAGCTGCTCGGGAAGGATTTCGCGTGCCACCTCCGCGCGCGGGATCAGCACGCGCTTGCCGCGCAGAGTCCGCGATCCCATCAAATCGAGCAGCCCTTCAGCCCGGGAGGAAGCGGGCAGCAAGGCCGGCTTCAGGCCGCGCTCTTCCAGCCCGCGGGCCGTGGCCGGGCCGATCGCCACGAGCGCCGCTTTCTCCAGCGCGCGGACATCGCGGCCGAGAAACAGCATCCGCGCCAGCGTCCTTTCCACGGCGTTGGCGCTCGTGAAGATGATCCAGTCGTACGCGGAAGGGCGTCCCAGCGCGTCATCCGCGGCGCTCCAGTCCCGCGGGTCCTCGAAGGCGATCACGGGGGCCTCGATGACGCGGGCGCCGCGGCGCTTCAGCAAATCGGCCAGGTCACCCGCCTGCTGGGTGGATCGCGTGACAAGGATCGTGCGGCCCTTCAGCTCGAGGCCTGTAGCTTCGGCTGCCGGGGACCGCGGCCCGTTCTGCTCCGCCTCCGTGCTCATGGCTCCGTCGCGGACAGGATCGCATCGGCGCCCTGCTCGATGGCCTGCAGGGCCAGACTCTCTCCGAGCTGGACGGCCCTTCCGATCGCGCTTTCACCGCTCACCCGCACGAGCCGCCGGCCGTCGGTGGCCGCCACGACGCCGCGCAGCGCCAAGCGTCCATCCGTCACCAGCGCCAGC
>JAWPNA010000366.1:0-8955 GCA_045402695.1 Acidobacteriota bacterium | reverse complement strand
CCGCCGGTTTCCATTACGCCATGACGCCGGATGAGCTGGTGCCGTACCGCGGGAAGCCGCCCTACAAGAGATTCTTCACCGAGCGGTCGCAGTTCCGCGGATCGGGACGCGAGGAGCCCGTTCCCGCCGGGCTCAAGGTGGTGCGCCTCGGGTTCATCGGCCCGCTCACGTATGAAGAGAAGCCGGTCCTCTCCCCGGCTTCCCGCCCCGGCTTCGCCAGCAGCGAGAAGGCCGGTTACGGCCACAGGATGCTGAGGGCCGCCAGGCTGGCCATCGAGGAAGCCAACCAGCGAGGAGGATACCGCGGGCTGCCGTTCGAGCTCGTGCCCCGCACCGACCTGGTCCTGTGGGGCCAGACCAGCAACGAGCTCACACGGTTCGTCTACGAGGACGGCGTCTGGGCGGTGCTGTCGAGCATCGACAGCAACCACAGCCATGTCCTGTCACGCTCGTCGCTGAAGGTCGAGGTGCCGATCGTCAGCGCGGGATCGACCGACCCGACGCTCGTCGAGCACAGCATCCCGTGGCTCGTTCGCTGCATCGCCGACGACAGGCAGCTCAGCTACTCGCTGCTGCACGAGGTGTTCCGCGCCCGTGGGCACGAGCGTGTGGCGCTGCTGAGGGTCAACGACCGGGACGGCCGTGTCGGAGTGGGCGAGTTCGTGGATGGGGCGCGCCGGCTCGGACGACCGATTGTCATCGAGCAGCGCTTCGAGCCGGGAGCACAGGACTTCCACGAACAGATCGAGCGCATCCGCGAGACCGGTGCCGATGCTCTGGTGCTTTGGGGCGATCCGGCCGAGACCGCGGCGGCGGTCCGCCAGGCGCGAGCGCTGAGGCTCGACCTTCCGATCTTCGGCTTCGACAGGATGGCGCAGGCGGCCTTCCTTCAGGCCGCCGGCGAGGCGGCGGAGGGCGTCGTGGTGGCGGCCACGCTCAATCCCGACAGTCTCGATCCGGCATGGCTCGGCTTCAAGCAGCGCTTCCGCGACAGGTGGGGTGAGGATCCCGACACCTTCGCGGCCCACGCCTATGACGGGATGAATCTGATACTCGACGCCGTCGGCAAGGCCGGCCTCAACCACGCGCGCCTCCGCGACAAATTGTTCGCGCTGAATGCGTACCACGGAGTCTCGGGCGAGATTGTCTTCGACACCAACATGAGCAACGTCGGTCATACGTGGCTGGCCCAGGTCGTGAACGGCCGGTTCCATTACACGCTCGCCCAACAGTGGCAGTCGCCGAATCCGGCGGCGTCGCGAGGCGCCGGGAGGCGTTAGGAAGGGATGGTCATGCAGACTCTGGAGTCACTCCCGCTCACGATGCGCCAAGCGTGTCCGGGCGGAACGGTTGTCCACGCTGGAGGCAGCGACGTGGGAGGCGATCGCCTCGCCATCATCGCGGGCCCCTGCTCGGTGGAAAGCGAAGAGCAGATCATGGCGACGGCCCGCGCCGTGAAAGCGGCCGGCGCCGACTTCCTGCGTGGCGGCGCCTACAAGCCGCGCACCTCGCCCTACTCTTTCCAGGGGTTGAAGGAAGAAGGGCTGCGCCTGCTGGCCCTCGCGCGCGAGGAGACCGGCCTTCCGGTGGTGACGGAGGTTCTCGACGCGCGGCACCTCGAGATGGTCTCGCGATACGCCGACATGCTGCAGGTCGGCTCGCGAAACATGCAGAACTTCACGCTGCTGGACGAAGTGGGCATGTGCAGGAAGCCTGTCCTGCTCAAGCGCGGCATGTCGGCCACCATCGAGGAGCTTCTGTTCGCCGCCGAGCGGATCGCCGCGGGAGGCAACGAGCAGATCATTCTCTGCGAGCGCGGCATCCGCACGTTCGAGACCGCCACGAGGAACACGCTGGACCTCAACGCCGTCCCGTTCCTGAAGCGGAACTGCCACCTCCCTGTGATCGTCGATCCGAGCCATGGCACCGGCCACTGGTGGATGGTGTCGCCCCTGGCCCGGGCCGCGGTCGCTGCGGGCTGCGATGGGCTGATTGTGGAGGTGCACGTCAACCCCGAGAAAGCGGTGAGCGACGGCTTCCAATCGTTGACGCCGCTGACGTTCGAACGGATGGTGCGCGAAGTCCACAACGTCGCGCGCGCGATCGGGAGGGAAGTGTGAGACGTCGCACCATCGGGGTCACGCCGGCACGAAGAGGGGCCATCGCCATCTCGATCGTCTCCGCGCTGGCCTGCCTGGTCTCCCCGGTCGCGGCGGCGGCTGGGCCGCCGGTGACGATCGGCCTGTTTCTCCCGACTCGCGGGCCCGGTGCCGAGGAGGGCAGGCACGTCCGCTGGGGCGCGGAGATCGCAGTGGCGGTGGCCAACAGGCAAGGCGGGCTGCGCGGCCGCCCGTTCTTGCTCGCCGATGCCGCGTCCGATCTCAAGTGGGAAGCGGCGGCCGGCTCTCTGGTGCGGCTGATCTACGAGGAGGGTGCGGTGGCGGTGGTCGGTGCGCTCGACGCGCGCAGCGCCCATCTCGCGGAGCAGATCATCACGCGCGCGAGAGGCCCGGCGGTCCTGGTGACCCCCTGGGCGAGCGAGGCAACCCTCACGCAGATCCGGATCCCGTGGTTTTTCAGGATCGTCCCCGACGACGACCGGCAGGCGCGGCTTCTGTCCGATGAGATCTTCTCCGTCCGACGCATCGAGCGTGTCGCTATCTGGGTGGAGGACTCGCTCGACGCCCGCGCCGCGGCGGCCTCCTTCGAAAAGGCCTCTCCGCCCGGTGCCGTGAGGCTCTTCGGCGCGGGCGCCCCGGAGGGTTCCGAAGCGCTCGTCTCCCGCGCGGCGCGAGGTGATTTCGGAGCCGTCGTGCTGTTCGCATCGCAGAGCACGGCCGTCAACTTGCATGTCCGGCTGCGCAGCGCCGGGTATCGGGCCTTGATTGCGGGGCCGCTGCGGCTGGCCGGCCCTGATCTCGTCCGGGAGGGCAGCTCGGCGGAGGGAATCGTGGTGGTGGCGCCGGGCCGGGGCGACCCGCGGATGCTGGAGGAGTTCGAACGGAGTTTCCGGGTGAATCACGGCGTCTCTCCCGCGCCGCCGGCCCTGTACGGCCACGATGCAGTCCAGATCGTCATCGAGGCCACGAGACGCGCGGGGACGGCTGCCGGGAAGGACCTCGGCCAAGTCCTCGAAAGCACGAGCGTCGGCGGGCTCACGGGCGTGGTGACGTTCGATGAGCATCGCAGCCGGGGGGGAACTCTCGATCTCGCGACATTGCAGGCGGGCCGTCTGGTGCTGCTGCCGGGCGCTGCGGCCCGGCGGCTTGGAGGAGGGGAACAATGATGAGACAGGGGATCAATCTCGCGTGGGGCTCCACGGCGCCTGTCACGACGCGCGACAGCGGGTGGGACGCGGCGGCCCAAACGGCGCAGGTGAGATCCTACCTCGTCACCGAGATCCATCTCTGCGCCCGCCCGGGCCTTCGTTCGGGGGGCCTCGAGGCGCAGGCAAGATCCATGTACTGG
Source organism: Acidobacteriota bacterium (assembly GCA_045402695.1). Taxonomy (GTDB): domain Bacteria; phylum Acidobacteriota; class Polarisedimenticolia; order JACPZX01; family DASXTC01; genus JAWPNA01. The sequence continues at coordinate 5,487 of JAWPNA010000366.1, read as the reverse complement.
AACCTGCTGGCCGAGATGCACGCGCTCGGCGCCGGCCCCCTCGACATCGTCACCGAGAAGATCTTCCTCAGCGACGTCGACGTTCAGGCGCCCGTTCTGCAGAGAGTCCGGCGTGAGTTCCACGGCAGCCATCGAGGCCCCCTCGAACCGATGCCGGCGCTCACTCTGGTGCAGCAGCCGCCAGCGCGGCCGGGCCAGCTCTGCGAGGTGCGGGTGTTCGTCCTGCTCCCCGAGGAAGGACGCACGCTTGTCTCCCGAGGAATGGACGGACTGCCGCCGGGCTGCTCGGGCAGGATCGTGGAGACGGGAGGTTTGAGGCATTGTTTCCTGTCGAGCGTGTCGGGAGAATCCCCGGAGGGCGCCTCGGGATTCGCACGCCAGGCCGATGCGATGTTCGCGGCCGGCGAGTCGTGCCTGAAGCGCGAGGGTCTCTCGTTCGCCGACGTGGTCCGAACCTGGATCTACCTGAGGGATGTCGGCGCGCACTACGGAGCGTTGAACGCCAGCCGCCGCGAGTTCTTCCTTTCCCGCGGAGTGAGCCCCCCTCCCGCGAGCACGGGGATCCAGGGCGCGCCTCCGGGTCGTGACCGGCTGTGCAGTCTTGACCTGGTCGCGGTCGCCGGCGGCGGCAGGCTGGAAGTCCGACCGATCCACGCGCGCACGCTGAACGAGGCGCCCGCGTACGGAGCTGATTTCTCGCGCGGCATGCGGGTGGCCTTCGAGGACCGCGCGGTCATCTACGTCTCGGGCACCGCCAGCATCAACGCGGCCGGCCGGGTCATCAGCCCCGGAGACATCGTGGGCCAGGTGGACCGGATGCTCCTGAACGTGAAGGCGCTGCTGGCCGGCCACGGCGCCATGTTCGGCGACATCGTGTCGGCCGTGACCTACCTGAGGAAGGCGGAATACCTCGAGGCTTTCCGCAGCGGCTGCCGTCTGCGCGGCCTGCCGGAGAGGATACCGAACACCATCTGCATCGCCGACATCTGCCGGCCGGAATGGCTCTGTGAGATGGAGGCGATCGCCGTTCTGACCTAGCCCTCGGATAAGCCTCGTAGTTGCCCGAAGTGCGTCATGACGCTTCGGCGCGCGGGGTCCTGAGGGAAACTGAAGACGACGCAGCTCAACCTCATCTGCGAACGGACCTGCTTCGGACAACTGGAAGAGACAAAGGAGTGCCGGCATGAAGACCGGAGAGACCCCAGGAGGGGACACTGTCGGGGCGGACGAGTGAATGCCACGCGGGAAGTATTCTCTCCTTGTGGGACAGTGCGATCGACAATTCAAAGAAGGAGGCCATCATGAGCGAGCAGAAGACGCAGTGTCGGGAGAGCATTCTCTCCGCAACAGAGCGCGTCGCCGCCGCGCAGCCATGGCGCGACCGGGTCGCGAAAAAGGCCTACGAGCTTTACGTCAACCGAGGCAGGCTGGATGGTCATGACATAGGTGACTGGCTCGATGCGGAGCGATCGGTCGCCGAGGAAATCAATGGAGAGCCTGAAAGCCAAGACATGGGCAGTCGGTGAGAAGTGCTCAGCAGATCCCTCGGGCATCCAGTGGGCTGAGCATCGAGCGGGCTGCCCCAAACAACCGACGCCGCTGCAAACTCAGCGCGAGCGCGTTCGGCCGCGTCGTCGTGATGCTGTCGCTGCCCGCCGGCATGGTTCTCCTCCCCTGGGCGGATGAAGGTTCGAAACCGGGTACGCTCGTGGGGAGCGAGTTCCTTGATGGGCATGTGAGAGTGTGGAGAAAGGAGATCGACAATGAACGGCGCTGGGAAAAGAATCCGATTGATCTGCGCCCTCTCCCTCGTTCTGGGAGTGGGCTTGCTGGAGTCAGACGTGAGCGTGGGCGGCGTCCCGGAGATCTGGGCGCACGACCTCGGCTACGAAAGCGGGTTCCAGGATTACTCGGACAACCATTACCGCAGGGGACGCTCGGTCGTCGCGGGGGACTTCGACGGCGACGGCCGCACAGACTGGTTCGTCGGGAACCCCGGCGACGAGAGCTTCATCTTCCAGAACACTGGCCCTGGCCCGGACGGCGTCGTCCGCTTCACGGTTGCGCAGGTCCTCCTGGACCGCGAGCTGGCCTTCGTCGCCAGCGGAGCCGACTACGATAACGACGGCGATCTGGATCTCTTCGTGGGCTGCGGAGGGCTGGAAGGTCTCTGCCTCGACTACCTCTTTCGCAATGACAGCTCATCTGGCCGGATCCGTTTCGAGGACGTGAGCCTGCAGGCTGGGATCCGGGGCCCCTCCCCCGCGGGCGTCCCGATACCTCACGCGACAGGAGGAGGGACCTGGGGCGATTACGACCGTGACGGAGATCAGGATCTCTTCGTGAGCGTGCGGGCGGTCGACCCGGCGGCGATGTCCTACAAGAATATCCTCTGGCGGAACAATGGCGATGGCTCATTCACCGACGTGACGGTGCAGGCCGGGCTGAGCTACTGGAAGTACAAGCCGAGCCCCGGGGAGCGCCCTCTCCCCGAGCGGGCTCTATTCCAGAACTCCACCTGGATCGACGCGGACAACGACGGTGACCTCGATCTGCTGCTCAACAACGCGCTGGGCCCGAACACGCTGTGGAAGAACCTCCTGGTGGAGGGCGGTGTGCCCCGGTTCACGGATGCCACCGGGGAGTTCTCACCGCCCGGCGAGGACCTCAGGTTTCCCATGAACAGCTTCGCCAGCGCGGTGGCCGATTTCAACAACGACGGCTGGCAGGATCTGATGCTCTTCACATCCTATGACGAGCCGGCGCTTCCTTACGGCAAAGGGCAGGTCCTCTTCCTGAATCGGCACGGGCTGGGATTCTTCAATGTCGCCTCGCTGGCGGGCATCAACCGGACCGGCGGCCTTCAGGAAATGGCCATGGGATGTCAGGTCGCCGATCTGAACGCCGACAGCATTCCTGACCTCGTGATCGGCGCCGGTAATCCGGACGCAGGAGCGATGACCCGACTCTTCCTGAGCAGCTCGATGCGCTCTGGGATACCTCGTTTCGACGACGCCAGTTGGTTCCTCGATTTCGAGCCGGCGCACGGCATTGACCCCCTCTCTTCTCCGTTTCCTCAGATCCCGCCCTATCCCTACCGGACTCACGGCATGGCGGCTGCCGACGTGGACGGCGACGGGCGGCTCGAGCTGGCGGTTCTCAACGGTGGCCCCGCCAGTTCGCCGGACCTCGTCCGCGAACCGAACAGGCTTTTCCATTTCGCCGGGCCCGCCCTCGGGAACACATTCCGCGCGCGACTCGAGGGAAACGGCCTCACCGACAGCCGGGACTCCATCGGCGCCCGCGGCTACGTCGAGATTCCTTCCCCGTGGGGCAAGCACCGCGTCTTTCAGACGGTGCTGGCAGGAAGCGGTTTCAGCGCGCAGAACGAACTGACGCTCACATTCGGCCTCGGCGAGAACACCGCCGTGTCACGCCTCGCCGTTCTCTGGCAGAGTGGTTGCTTGCAGGTGGTTGACTCACCTGGCGCAGCGTCAGCGTCCTTTCCGCTGGTAGTGGGCCAGGCCTGCTGGAGCTGCCCGTCAGCGCCCGGGCCGGTCGAGGCATGGTTGGATCCGGACGCCTACGGCTGCGCCAAGCCACCCGCCACCCGCCTGGAAGGGGCCATCAGGGACTTCTCGGGCCCTGTCCCCTGGACCCGTGTCGTTCATCAGCACGGTGACCCCGCGCGGCCGTCTCTCGAGGCGCGCACTGGCCTTGACGGCGCTTTCGCGATTGAGCACTCCTTCGAAGCCGGTGTCTGCCGCACCTCGATCATCGAGCCTTTCGGCTATCTGCCGGTGTTGAACCCCGCACGGGTGGAAGAGGCGACACCGGGAATCAAGAGCCTCCACCTGATCCTGGAGCGCGGGCCCGAGGGCCTGTGGCCCCGGGGTGCCGGTTACTGGCTGCACCAGGCGAGGTCGCTCACGCCGGGCCCGGGACGCGCTCAAGAACAGGAAACCGACATGATGATGTGGATGGAGGCGATCCGAGCCAGGTATCCAGCCCTGGCAGGATTCGATTCCACCGGTGAGCTCGCGACAACCCTGCGCGGTGGTTCTTCCGACTCGCCCGGCGAGCGGCTCCGCCGGCACCTCGGCGCCGCGCTGCTCAACCTGGCCTCGGGCCGCCTCTCCTCCTTCACGATCCTCACGACCGGCGAGCGGGTCGGTGACTTGATGGAGAAGGCCTACGCGTGGATGGGGACCCCCGGTGCGGATCCATCCCAAGCGTCGGTCATCGCAGCCGAGCTGGAAGAGCTCAACGAAGGACTTCTGTTGCCGTGAATGCGCTGGGCCCTGAGGGAGACTGAAGACGACGCAGCTCAACCTCATCTGCGGACCTGTTTTGGACACGTGAAACGGGACTCCCGCGTCGTGGTGGTGCGCAAGAACCTGTCGGTGGAGAAGGGCGAGCTCGCACTGTTTGACGACATCCGGTACTTCTTCTACATCACCAACCGGCCCGAGCCTCAAGAGCAGATCGTGTTTCAGGCCGACGCGCGCTGTGACCAGGAGAACCTCATAGATCGGCTCAAGAACGGCGTGAAGGCGCTACGGATGCCGGTGGGAGACCTCAACAGCAACTGGGCCTACATGGTCATGGTGGCGCTGGCCTGGACGCTGAAGGCGTGGTTCGCCCTGCTGCTTCCTCAGACCGGTCGCTGGGGGGAGAAGTACCAGGCCGAGAAGAAGGCGATCCTGAACATGGAGTTCAAGACCTTTCTGAACGCCTTCATGCGCCTGCCCTGCCAGGTGTTGCGCACGGGCCGGCGGATCGTCTTACGGCTCCTGGTGTGGAACCCGTGGGCACACGCCCTGCTGCGCGGCGTGGAGGTACTGCGCCAGCCGCTGTGCTGCTGAGAGTCGGTTCTGAGCCCGGGCGCAAGAGGCCCCGGTTTCCATCAACCTTCCCAATGAAAGAAAGCGAGGCACACCGTGACCTACAGCCAGCAGGACGACAAATCCCCGGCCCCAGGAGCCGGGACAGCGGAGCTATGCCTGCACCGTGCCGGTCGCGGAACGTGCCCTCGACGGTTCATTCTTCGCTTGTTCTGGGCCTAGCCCAACTTCCGCAGTTAAAGGGGTCGATTCTTTTCCCGGCGCATACTTAGCTGATTAAGTCGGCACTACATTCGGGGTCATTGCGGCCGGTCTCCGCAGTCGTTCCGGCAGCTTCAGCCCCAACCTATCGAGCAGCATCGCCTGCGCCTTGTCGGGCCTGACCACACAACGCAGGCGGATCTCCCGGCCTGGTTGATCGGCCACGGGGAGCACCACGTCGACGCTCTGGATCCTGCCCAGTTCCTCCAGGATCGTGCGTGGACTGTTGCCCAGCCCTGCACGGCTCTGCCACTGCTCCAGCGTTTTCCACATGACGTACGCGAGGAAGCAGACGAAGATGTGCGCCTGCACCCTTTCCTCCTTGTGGTGCCAGATGGGCCGTATCGACAGGTCGGTCTTGTGGATGCGGAAGGCCGCCTCG
>JAWPNA010000013.1:0-2914 GCA_045402695.1 Acidobacteriota bacterium | reverse complement strand
TGCTTTCCGATCTGAGGCTTCCCCACGGGACGGGCCACGAGGTGCTGCGCGCGGCGCTCGACGCCGACCCCCAGGTTCCCGTCGTCGTCATGACGGCCTACGGCACGGTGGAGGACGCCGTGCGCGCGATGAAGGACGGGGCCTTCGATTTCCTCTCCAAGCCGGTGGACACCTCCCACCTGATGGTGCTGGTCGATCGCGCGTTGAACCAGCGGCGTCTGCTCACCGAGAACATCCTGCTGAAGGAGGAGTTCGCCCAGCGGTTCGGACTGCCTCGCATCGTGGGAGAGTCGCCCGCTCTGGCGGCGATCGTGGAGCAGGTCCGGAGGGTGGCGCCTACCTCGGCCACGGTGCTCTTGCAAGGGGAGAGCGGCACGGGCAAAGAGCTGTTCGCGCGCGCGGTGCACGAGCTGTCGGGCCGTAAGGACGGGCCGTTCGTGGCGATCAACTGCGCGGCCATCCCGGAGACACTGCTGGAGAACGAGCTGTTCGGCCACGAGAAGGGCGCCTACACCGGGGCCGGCTCCGCGCACATCGGCAAGATGGAGATGGCCGGCCACGGCACGTTGTTCCTCGACGAGATCGGAGAAACGCCTCCGTCGATCCAGGCCAAGCTGCTGCGCGTGCTGGAGGAGCACAAGTTCGAGCGCGTGGGCGGCACGGCCACCATCGCGGTGGATGTCCGCCTGGTGGCGGCGACCAACAAAGATCTGGCCGCGGCCGTGGCCGACAAGTCGTTTCGCGAGGATTTGTTCTTCCGCCTCTCGGTGGTTCCCCTGACGGTTCCACCCTTGCGTGAGCGGCCGGCCGACATTCCCGCGCTCGTGGATCACTTCGTGGCGCGCTACAGCCGCGACCTGAAACGCCGCACACCTCCCGAGGTGAGCCCCGAGGCGAGAGGCCGGCTTGCGGCCTATCCCTGGCCGGGCAACGTGCGGGAGCTCCAGAACTGCATCGAGCGGGCGATGATCCTCTGTGACGGCGACACGATTGAGCCGGCGCATCTACTTCTGGCCGGACCGAGGGATCCGCGCCCCGATTGTCCACTGCCTCCCTCGGACCTCTCGCTGTCGCTCTCCGAGGTGGCGCAGGCCGCCGCCCGGGCCGCGGAGAAGGGGCACATCGAGCGGGCGCTGAGCCTCTCCGGAGGGGACCGCTCGCGCGCCGCCGAGATCCTGAAGGTGACCTCCAAGACGCTGCTGGCCAAGATCCGCGACCTCGGCCTCGGTCTCAATTAGGCGTAAGCTATTGACAACACTACGGTTGGTCCCCGGGACCGCCTTGACTCGTCATGGACGGCGTGATATCTTCCGGCCCCGTCTTGCAATAGCCGAACAGCAGCCCGAGGGCGGTGCCCAGCGCCTGATCGCGCGCGCCGGCCGCGCCATCGCGGAGAAAGGACAGTCATCACATGGGACGACGGCGCATCATCATCATGGGAGCCGCGGGAAGGGACTTCCACAACTTCAACGTCGCGTTCCGAGGCGACCCTTCATCCGAGGTGGTCTGCTTCACGGCCACGCAGATCCCCAACATCGCCGGCCGGAAGTACCCCGCGGAGCTGGCAGGGCCGAACTATCCCGCCGGCATCCCCATCCATGAAGAGAGACGGCTCTCGGATCTGATCGCGCGCGAGAGGGTCGACGACGTGATCTTCGCCTACAGCGACGTGTCGCACGCCTACGTGATGCACCACGCCTGCGCGGTCAACGCCGCGGGGGCTGACTTCCGCCTCATGGGTGCCGACTCCACGATGCTGAAGGCCCGTGTTCCGGTGGTGTCGATCTGCGCCGTGCGCACCGGGAGCGGCAAAAGCCAGACCACGCGCAAGGTCTGTCAGATCCTGGCGGCCAGGGGCAAGCGCGTGGTGGCGGTGAGGCATCCGATGCCGTACGGCGACCTGGTGCGCCAACGAGTGCAGCGATTCGCCACCTTCGGCGATCTGGACACGCAGGAGTGCACGATCGAGGAGCGCGAGGAGTACGAGCCGCATCTGCGCCGGGGCACCATCGTCTACGCCGGCGTGGACTACGCCGCCATCCTTGAGAGGGCGCAGGAGGAGGCGGACGTGATCGTGTGGGACGGGGGCAACAACGACCTGCCGTTCTACCGGCCCGATCTGGAGATCGTGGTGGCGGACCCGCACCGGCCGGGGCATGAGATCTCCTACTATCCCGGCGAGACCAACCTGAGGCGGGCGCACGTGATCGTGATCAACAAGATCGGGACGGCAACCCCGGAAGGGGTCGCGACCGTGAAGAAGAACATCGCCGCGTACAACCCCACGGCGGTGGTGGTGGAGGCCGCCTCGCCGATCACGGTGGAGGACGCGGCGGCGATCAAGGGCAAGCGGGTTCTGGCCATCGAGGATGGCCCCACCCTCACCCACGGCGAGATGACGTATGGCGCGGCGGTCGTTGCGGCGCGGCAGCATGGCGCGGCCGAGCTGGTGGACCCGCGCGCCGCCGCGGTGGGGACGATCAAGCAGGCATTCGCCCAGTACCCCGGGATCGGCACGCTGCTGCCCGCCCTGGGGTACGGCCATCGCCAGATCGCCGACCTGCAGGCGACCATTGACGCGGTGAGCTGCGATCTGGTGCTGATCGGCACGCCCATCGACCTGCGCCGGCTCGTGAAGTTCAACAAGCCCGCGCAGACCGTGACCTACGATCTGGAGGAGATGGGTCACCCGGATCTCGCCGACGTCCTCAAGAAGGTCGCGTGACGCGGGATGGCGGGGGGTAGGAGAGCCCGCACCATTCATGAACGTCCGTCGCGAGACCGCGGAGATGTCTGACATGGCGGGCAACCGCAGCGGCGAGACCGCGAAGCGTATCCGCTGCGATACGTTGAGTGGTCGAGCGGCGAGGACGCCTGCCAGGGCTGGCAGATCCACGGACGCAGCAGGAGGTTC
>JAWPNA010000229.1:0-7951 GCA_045402695.1 Acidobacteriota bacterium | reverse complement strand
CGGAAGAGGCTTCTCGGACCGCCGCCGAAAGTCGCCCCAGCACGACAGGTCACATAACCCTCGGCGCGAAGCAGGCAGGAAAGCGCAGTGCGGGAAAACCGCACGCTGCGTTTGATGAGGCGGGGACCGGAGACGGAGCCGCAAGGCCACAGCGCCGGTCCCCGACCCTACCCTCGTCCGACGGATGGGTGTAGATGATCGTCGTGATCGGGCTCGCGTGCCTGGAGAAGCGTTGCGCGACGAACAGGTCCCTCGTCGCCCGATACACGCTGGTCACCGCGGCATGACGGAGCGCGAGGAACCCGTAGTGCCAGTCGAACCTGGGCTTCCGCTGCCACCAGGCCAGCCTTTAGCCCGGCGCCCCCTCCACACGTACGCGTGTCGCTGCCCGCGGTTTGTTTCACCGACGCCGGAGAAGCCCCACCCACGCCGCCAGGGCCGCTGCCTTATCCTCCGCCCGCCAGGGACCGTCCAGCTGCCGGCCGAAACCGCCGACCTTCTCCTTCAGTCGGAGCTCGGGGATGCCCAGCTTCTTCGATGCCGTGACAAAAAGCTCCTTCGCGACCGTCACCGTCACCGACAAGGCCAGACCGCGACTCTGTGCGGCGTCTTGAATGACGATTCGAAACAGCCGTCCTTCCTCTGCGTGCGCCCGGATGTGATCGTTCTTGATCGTCTCCGGGTCCACGCTGCTGCCGACCACAATCCCTGCGGCGCGGAGGCGATGTCCGCCCACGCGGTAGGCGTTGAACAGATCGATCAGGGAACGCCTCCCGAACCGCTCGACCGATCTCACCAGCCGAGCCACGGTCCTTGCGGCCTCGCCGTTTGGTAGATCGAGCCCTGCATGATATGGCTGGCGGGAGTCGGGCACTGCGGGATCCGCGAGCTGGACTACCCGGCGGTCGACGACCTCCGGGGCCGCCGCAGGCCCTACGAGTAGGACCGCTGTGGCCCAGCCCGAGTGGACGCGAAAGCCGACTGCGGCATCGTCCATGACCCGCCTCTTCGATACCGGCTCAACAAGTGCGTCCCGAAGTCGTTATCATACCCCAGTCGCACCCGACGAAGTTGCGGCTGTTCTACCGTCTCACCAAGAAGCTCGCGGGGCGAGGCTATCTCCCGCACATGGCGACAGCCCTCTCAACATGGCAGGTCCCTCACCCCCGCGTAGAGTTCCTCGTCGCTCGGGTGGGTGTAAATTATCGTCGTGATCGGGCTGGCATGGCGTGCGAACCGTTGCGCCAGGAACAGGTTCCCCGACGACCGGTAGACGGCGGTCACGCTCGAGTGACGTAGAGCATGGAACCCGTAGTGCCGGTCGAACCCGGCCCGCCTCTGCCACCACGCGAACCGCCACTGTGCCGCCCTGGGCGACAGCCGAGCTCCCCGGTTGGAGACGAACAACGGGGCGTCGCCGTCCATTGACTCCCCGTGCTCCCGCTTCCACGCCAGGAACCGGCGCAGCTTGGGGACGAGTCGCTCCGGCAGGAACACTTCGCCGCGCCGGCCGCCCTTCGTCGTCGCGGGGTCCAGGACCACCCGCCGGCGGACCTCGCGTCCGTCTGGCGACACGTCGCACACGCTGAGGCCCAGGAGTTCCCGCAGGCGCAGGGCGGTGCCAAGCGCCATCGAGTAGAGGACGTGGTCCCGGGGGCTCGGGTGCGCGGCCGTGGCCCTCAGCAGGGCAGCTTGCTCGGCGGCCGTCATCGTCTCGGGGGCGCGGAATGATGTGAACATGGCAGGACAACAAGGGCAGCGGTGGGGAGGGAAGTCAAGGCAAAGAACGACGATTCACGGGTCCCTTCGTACCGTTCCTTTTCTGCCACCTCTCAGACGTTCGATACACTCCGCGAGGTCGTCTGTCCAGGCCTCGTTCGGCGACGGAGGTACCGGCTGGTACTTGAGGATCTGTCTCGGGTCCACCTCGTCTGGGAGCAGCCACGCGGCTATGGTGAACAGAAACCTGTCCCACTGCCGTGTCGACGGATACATCGACACCCCAAGGATATCGAACTCCCCGAACCGATAGGGGCGGGTGGATTCACCGTCCTTGGTCCCGCCGCGGGTTTTCTGCGTCTCCACGACGAAACATTCGGGGGCGAATCCTAATCTGCTGGGAGCCTCGTTGCCGCGCATCGGACGTCCGTTCTTGCTTCTCTGAAGCTTGATCTGGATGCGAACCGTCCCGCTGCCATCTTTCAGGGCCACGTCGTAGGGGATGTCCCCGGTCGGCGTGGTTTCCTTGAACCCCAGCGCCTCGACCTTCGGAAGGACGATTGCGACGAAGCTCGCCTCCGCCAGTACGCCCCGGACACCCCGCTGAGTGAGGCTGGAGCTTCTCTGGATCGCCTCCAGGATCGCCTCTGCTGATGTGTTCCACTCTTTCTCGAGTGGGTGGATGGGGAACTCGCGGCGGAGTCTGTGGAAGAGAGCCTCTCGCTGTGGGGCGGAGAGCCGATCGAGGATCGGGGCGAGTTCGTCCGCGATCCTTTCGGCCTGCTCTGCCTTGGGTGGTGCTGGCGGTTTCTTGCGCACTGGACGGCGGACTCTCTCAAGAAGGCGGATCGTCTGGTCTTGAAGCGCCCCGCGCCTCCTCGAGATCGCCTCTCTCTCGCCGGTGGCCCCTTTCGCTGTGGAGTTGACAGGCGCAACCCCCCGGTTTAGGGTGAGTTGGCTCCAGGCGGGTAAGTCATCGTATCATGAGCTTGTACGCGAGCGACTAGAAGGTCGAGTTCGTCACCGATCACCGAGGCGAGGTCGGGGTATATGGCTCAGGTAAGGCGAGACTCAGAGCCGAAACTCAGATCAACTCTCAAACCCTACTACGAGAAGCGTTTCGGAGCCGCGTTTCTCGGGGATTCCCTCGATCTCCTCGCGGCAGTGCCGGATTCGACCGTGAATCTGATCTTCACATCGCCACCCTACGCCCTGCACTTCAAAAAGGCATACGGCAACGTCCACAAGGACGAATACGTCGCATGGTTCCTGAAGTTCGCCAATCACTTTCATCGTATCCTGACGGAGGACGGCAGCTTCGTCCTGAATATCGGCGGGAGTTACAACGAGGGCGCGCCCACCAGGTCGCTATACCACTTCAAGCTGCTCATCGCCTTGGTCGAGAAGGTCGGCTTCCACCTCGCGCAAGAATGCTTCTGGTTCAATCCCGCCAAGATGCCCACGCCGGCGGAGTGGGTGAACGTGCGACGGCTGAGGATCCGTGACAGCGTGGAGTACGTTTGGTGGCTTTCGAAGACTGCTTGGCCGAAGGCGGACAACCGAAACGTCCTGAAGGAGTACAGCGCAGACATGATCCGCCTAAACAAGCGGGGCGTCCGTCCCATGGTCAGACCCTCCGGCCACAACATCAAGCCGAGCTTCGACCGGATCGATGCGGGCGGCGCTATTCCGGCGAACGTAGTTGAAGCAGAATCATCGGCCAGCATGCTGAAGTTCGGAAACAACGCTGCGAACGACGCCTACTTGACCGGCTGCCGAGGGGCAGGACTCAAGCCGCATCCGGCGAGGTTTCCCGCGGCACTGCCCGAATTCTTCATCAGACTTCTCACCGATGAGCGTGACCTGGTGCTCGATCCGTTCGCGGGTTCGAACACTTCCGGTGCCGTCGCGGAGTCCCTCAGAAGACGCTGGTGGGCGTTCGAATGTGTCGAGGAGTACTTAGCGGGCAGCGCCTTCAGGTTCGACGCTGCCCGGGCCACCGGACGTGCGACCGGCTCGACGGGGACGGCAAAACTTCCGTTCTGACTACCACTGAGATACCGTCGGGCCGACCCTTTCACGGCAACCTCACCCTCAGCAGCCCGACCCCGCCGCCGATGCCGCCATCCGCAGGCGCGTATCCCACTCACGCCAGCTCCTCCAACACCGCCCTCACGCGCGCCCGCGCGAAGTATTCGAACTCGTCCCCCGCCTTCATCTTCTTGCCGTGGGAGTTCCACTCCGGGACCGTGCCGTACATTTCGCGGAAGATGATGAGCATGGCCCGCTCCAGCTTCAGCCACGTCCGCACGCGTTGCCGGGGTCGGCACGTGACCACGTGGGCCGTGACGGAGCGGACCCCGTGAGACCCAAGGATCTCCTCCGCCAAGTACGCGACGCTGTGCGCGACGCGGGCCGCTCCCTGTCGAGTTGTACCAATGTAAACCACATTCGACTTGCCGGTGGGGTACTTGAAGCGCCTGTCCGCCGCAAGGACGTAGACGAGTCTGTTGCGCCCGATGCTGACCCGCGTAGCGGTCAGTGCGGGACCGCGACGGAGGGAAATCGACAGCCGCCGATCGTTCGCCATCAACCTCACCCTGAAGCCGGGGGCGTGTGTCCCACGCAACAGTACCCATGATACCGTATCGCCGTGCCCGACCGCGCAACCGATCTTCTCGCCCGCTACTGCTCCATCGGCCTCGACCCGCCGCCCTGGGCCTACCCGCTGCCGCCGAGTATCCCCTTCGTCGGGAGGGACTACGGCCGCTGGGGAGGCCTCCTCGTCTACGCGAGCGCGGAGAACTTGGCCTACTATGTGCGGCGGCCCGACACACGTCCGGCGTTTCTGCAGGACGACTGCGTCCACGATCGGCACCGAGCGTCGTTCGAACAGAACCAGGACGGCTTCTTTCCCAACGTACACTTGGCCCTCAACGATGGCGGTCTGCTCGTGGCGTCGTGGTACTACGTGTGGTGCCGGCATGGCGAGGTGCCAGACAACCCGAAGGATCTCCTGGAATCGATCGCGGCCGCCAACTTCTGCAAGTTCTCGATCGCCGACGACAAGAACCGCGACTACGCCGGCGACAGGACGAAACTGGCCGTCTCCCTCCCGCACGTCCGGGCGGACCTGTCGGTACTTAAGCCTCGGGTGGTCATCCTGCCGCGGACGATCTGGCGCGACGGCGACGTCCGTGACGCCTTTCGCGAGATAATCCCCGACGCTGAGGTTTTGCCGCTCCCACAGTTCAACCCACGGGTTGTCCATATTTACCTGAAGGAGCACGCCGCGGCGGCGGACCAGATGCAGCGAGAGCTCGAAGGGGCGTCGGTGTCCTTGTGGATCGCCCAGATGAGGGGGTACGCGCAAGGCGCCCCATATCGATTCCTCGTGGAGATGGACAGGGTCATGTGCAGCGCTACCCCACCATCCTCTCCGTCGCCGATATCGCCGCCCTGATCCCCTTCACGGCGCGGATCTTCTTGACCTGCGCGGCCTTCCTGGCCGACAGCCCCCGCATCGTCCTCATGTACTTCCCCGTCAGGTCCACCGCTGCGCGTTGCTGCGCGCATAGGCGGGGAGCGCGACAGGTCCCTTGTCTTCTCCCGCGCTGAGCGCGAGCACCCGCCCGATGGGGCAAGCGCGGACGGTGAGACGCCGCTCAGGAACGGGAAGATCCGCGCGATGGCGCTTGCGTGGGCAACCGAGTTGTCTCCTGTCGCGGGGCTGTCTCGGACATTCGACTGCAGGAGGAATAGGATTCCGCGAAGATGTGTTGACACGGCCGCCCGATCGCCGTAGAGTACGCCTGTCGATTCGATCTTTGAGATTTATCGGAATCTGTTGGGCCCGGGTTGCCGCCGCCGAAGCGCGGCGGCTGAAAAGGGAAGAGGGTGCAAAGCCCTCGCTGCCCAGCAACTGTAAGCGACGACGAACGCCGCGGGAAGACCCACTGGACATGCACCACGTGTCCGGGAAGGGTCGGCACCACGACGCTGCCAGTAGGAACTGAAACACACGTCGCGAGCCAGGAGACCTGCCCGAGCCATTTGTTCAACGAGCCTTCTAGGGCAAGGTCTCGCCACACCCGGACTTTCCCAGAGAAAGCTCCGGGATTTTTTTGGCCCGGACATCCCCTCTGAAGGCCAGAGACTCCGCGTCGGTCCCGATGCGGGGAGAAAGGAAACGCCATGTCTCGCGTCCGCACTGCCCTTCTGGCCACAGTCGTTTCAGTGATCGCAATCGGTTCTTCGGATACCTTCGCGCAGGTGGTGGTGTCCGATTTCTCGTCTGATCCGACGCAACCGCACGGCAAGAACTCGGTGTTTTCCGTCCGGGGCCCGGGCGCTGCGCAGTTTGTCTACGAGCCGGACTCCCGGCCCCGATTCAGCGGCGATCCGAGGGGCTCGCTCCGGGTCACCTACGATTCGCTGCAACCAACCTCCCGCTTCTTCACCACGTTCCCGGGCGGATTCACCCAGGACGACGATTTCGTCTATGGAGCTGTGCTGACCATCCGTCCCGACGGTTTCGCGGCCGATCCGTTTGGGTTCGCTCAGATAGCCTTCTCGCTGTTTAACTCGGTCACCACGGGCGACGACCGCACAGGCGACCTGTCCGACTTCGCCGCCGACACCTTTGACACGGTTGAGTTCTCCTACTTCCCGAACGTGTCGCCCTTTTTCGGCGGACCGTTCGTGTCCCCCGACGTATTCGGCGAGCAGGTGAGCCCGGACGCGTTCGCCAACTTCACGTTCGGATCGGTCCAGCTTGAGCTGCAGCCTGGCGTCACCTACCTGGTGGAAGTGGAGCACTCCGCATCCGCGCGGACGCTGGTGGCGCGGGTGTTCGTGGTTCGCTCCGACGGCGCGGCGGCGGCGCTGCCCGGCGGCCGGGTCGTGGCCGACGTGTCAGGGATCACCGGCTTTCTGGTCGACAGCCTGGCGATCTCTGCCTACCACGACGGGTTTAACGAGTTCGCCTCGAGCGGCCGTTCGTTGCTGGCCACGGTCGATTACAACCTGATCTTCAACGGGCCGACGGAGAACGGAATCCTGCCCGGCGAGCTGGCCAAAGCGCTGAAGCGTTTCGTCATCACGGCGAGCAGCTTGAGCTCCAGCGAGCCTGCGGGCAACTAGGCTGGCCCGACATGACGCCCCTGTTGCGAGCTCGAGCCTTCCTGCCCGCACCTCTTGTGGTGGGTGCACTGGCGCTGCTGACGCCCGCCGCGGCGAGAGCACAGACCGTGGACTGCTTCGCCGACGAGGTGGTCGCCTTCAGCGTCGGATTCAATCCCCCCGAAAGCGGCTTCCGCGTTCCCGAGCTGCCCGGGATCGTCCTGGGCCCTCCGGGCGATTCGTTCCCAACGACCGGCTCCACAAGCGTTGTCTCGCTCGGTCACAACGGATGGGTTCTGCTGAAGCTCACCGACAACCTGATCGTGGACGGCCCGGGGCCCGATTTCATCATCTTCGAGAACGCCTTCTTCAATTCGTCCGCTCCCACCGACCCCAACCAGGCCTACTCGGTCTTTGCCGAGCCCGGCTTCGTGGCGGTGAGCGACGACGGCGTGACGTTTCACCAGTTTCCCTACGATCCCAACGCCCTGCAGTTCGTGACACAGAGTTCGACTCCTTCCTCCGCACTGCCTCTGCTGCGCGGCCTGGCTGGTATCACGCCCACGTTCACGGGCAACTACACCATCCCGGACGATCCGAACGTCTGGGACACGAACGGCCGCGGTGGGGTCTCGGGCGCCGGCGGGGACGCCTTCGACCTGGCCACCGTGGGGCTGACGTCGGCGCGCTACGTGCTGATCACCGATTTGGGACTCAACACCGGCTTTGCCGGCTCCACCGAGGGGTTCGATCTCGACGCGGTGGTGGCGATCAACTCGATTCCGGCCCCGCTGCCGGTGGCGGGGACGGCCGGAGGCGACACCGACGGCGACGGCCTGTCGGACGCCGACGAGGCGATCTGGTATGGGACAGATCCCACGAACCCCGACACGGACGGGGACGGCGTGCCCGACGGCGTGGAGGTGGCACGGTGCCGGAACCCTTTGTCGGCCTCAACCGCTGCGTTTTTCGTTCCGCAGCTCGATCTGATCGTCGCCCGCGTCTCCGGATCCAGCGACACCTTCGTGAAATGGAACTTCATCTCGTCGTCTGCGACCTACGATGTCGTGCGGGGCGATCTCCCCGCCACACCGGGCCCGCTGCCCGGAAG
>JAWPNA010000431.1:0-18107 GCA_045402695.1 Acidobacteriota bacterium | reverse complement strand
ATGATGTCTCAGACTTGATCGAAGGAGGCACAGAGACACTCAGAAATCCGTCGCTTCGCTCCGATGGGTGATCGGGATGCGTGGAATCAGTGATCACCATGGCGTGGAACAAGCGATCGCGATGAATGGAATACGCAGATGGCGTGTACGATCTCGGTCGAGACCGTGGGTGGGTCAGTGTTGTGGGTGTGGATCACGACACCGCCGCATTCGCTGTGGCGACGATCCGGCGATGGTGGCGCGAACCGGGGCGCAAGCACTACCCTCGCGCCAAGTCACTCCTCATCACCGCCGCCGGCCGCTTGTCGCGCGAATAGCCCCGCTTGGCCTGCGGGTTGCTCATGGCCTTCTTCCCTGGCTCCCTCTCGGTGATGCACTCTCCTCCACGGCGTCGGAACATCACCGGCCACGATTCGGCGCTACGGGCAGGCGGTCCAGAAGCCGGAGCAACCCATCCAGTATCGTGATCGGGTGTGGCGGGCAGCCGGGGATGAACAGGTCAACCGACACGACGGTGGCGGCGCCGTTGTTCTGCTCGGGATGACCGATGAACGGCCCGCCGGAAATGGCGCACGCTCCGACGGCAATGACGATTTTCGGATCCGGGACGGCGTCGTAGGTCTTCTTCAGCGCCAGTTCCATGTTCTTCGTGACCGGACCGGTGATGAGCAGGCCATCAGCGTGGCGCGGCGAGGCGACGAATTGGATACCGAACCGGCCGAGGTCGTAGGTGATGGTGCCGAGCACGTTGGTGTCGGCCTCGCAGCCATTGCAACCGCCGGCGCTGACCTGACGCAGCTTCAGCGAGCGACCGAAGAGGCGGCGCGTCTTCCTGTCCAGCGCCTCGGCAAGCTTGTACTCCTCTTGGTCCAGCACGAGGGCGTCGCGTGTTCGGGTGGCCAGGCGATACTCGCTGGTGAATCGGATGGCGTCTTCCGGACAGGCCTGCTCGCACTCAGGGCAGAACAGACAGCGGCCCAGGTCCAGCACGGGCTTCCCGTCTTGAAACACGATGGCGTCGGTCGGACAGGCTTCACCGCACTTCCGGCAGCCTTCGGGGCATTTGGATACGTCTAGGATTGGATGGCCACGCAGCCGGTCGGGCAGGCACGGCGCACCGTTGGGAAAGCCGATGGTGCGACGGCCTTGGCGCAGCCGCGCCGCCACGACGTTGACGATGGGCAGCTCAGAGATCATGGCCGCAGTAGGAGAGGTTGAAGCTTTTGTTGCAGAGCGGGAAGTCGCTGATCTGCTGGTCGCGCAACGCCATTGCCAGACCCGCCCAGTTGTGAAAAGAAGGGTCCACCACCTTGTACTGCGCGAACCGGCCCTTCAAGTCGGTCAACGCCACATGGCAGATTTCACCTCGCCAGCCTTCGGTGAGCGACACCACGGCGGCGTCCGGTTGCAAGGCGCCCACCTCTGTGCGCACCGGTCCGGCGGGCAGGGTCTGGAGTTGCTCGCGAATGAACGCGACGCTGCGCTGGATTTCCAGCCAGCGCACGTAGGCCCGGGCAAAAACATTGCCGGTGGGGTAGGTCGAGACCGGAATCTGGGCGAACTGGTACATCCCGTGCGGGAATTCGTGCCGCACGTCGCGCTCGATACCGCAGGCCCGCGCCGCGACGCCCACCAGACCCAGGTCCAGGCAGGTCTCGCGCGACACCGGCCCGGCGTTTTCGAAGCGGGCCCTCACGGACGAAGTGTTCCACAATAACTCGATGGCGTTGCTCGCATCGGTGAAGGAGCGGTCGAGGCGTTTCTCACATTCCTCCACACGCGCGGGATCGACATCGAAACCGGCGCCGCCCGGCCGGACGAGACCGCGGCCAAACCGGCTGCCGCACAGCAGGGCGGTCAGATTCAGGAAGTCGCCGCGGATGCGACCGCAATAGCTCGCGGTCGGCAGGAATCCGACGTCGCCTGCCAGTGCCCCGAGATCACCCACGTGATTGGCGAGTCGCTCCAACTCCAGCGCGATGGCCCGCAGGGCCTGCGCCCGGGCCGGCACCTTGCATCCAGCCAAGGCTTCGACCGTCTGCGTGTAGGCCAGGGCGTGTCCGATCGTCGTGTCGCCGGCCAGCGTCTCCATGTAATGCACCGTGCGCTTATCCGGACCGCCCATCAGCGCGCGCTCGATGCCGCGATGCTGAAAGCCAAGCGAGATTTCCAGGTGAAACACCCGTTCGCCGTGGCACTGAAAGCGGAAGTGTCCCGGCTCGATGATGCCGGCATGCACCGGGCCCACGGCTACTTCGTGCACTTCCTCGCCCTCGACGCGAAAGAAATCGGTGACGCCCGGCTCGATGGGGATGTCGGAGGAACGGCCCCACGCATCCGTATCCTCGCGATAGGTACGGTGAAAGCGGATGGGCTTCAACCATGGATGGCTCTCCGGCCGCACCCCCCATTGCTCGGCGATCTCGCGCTCGAACCAGTGCACCATCGGGCAATCGGGAGTCAGCGCCGGGTAACTCCTCCCCACATCCGTCGCGCACCAGGAGAGCAGTCCTTCGTGGCCATCAGCGAGCACCGCGTGCAACCGCAGGCGTTCTCTGTCGCGTGGTTCACCGAACAGCGCCGCCACGCGGGCACCGGAGCGTACCTTACCCACGATGTGGTCACGAAACGCCTCCACCGGCCAGACGGGCACAACGCTTCGATCCATGTGGCCGGTGTTGCGGATTTCAGGGGTTGTGTTCCCGCTCACTGCGAGCCTCCCAACATTCCGGCTGCTTCCTCGATCACTGTTCGCAATCGGGCGGGCAGATGTATCCCAAGGCCCAGCAC
Source organism: Acidobacteriota bacterium (assembly GCA_045402695.1). Taxonomy (GTDB): domain Bacteria; phylum Acidobacteriota; class Polarisedimenticolia; order JACPZX01; family DASXTC01; genus JAWPNA01. Next base: position 15,317 of record JAWPNA010000431.1, on the reverse strand, counting down.
CGCAAGGCCAAACAGCGCCGGGGGCACCTGGGCCAGCCAGCGGTGTGACAACCGCTCCGGCGCTGCTTCCGGCGGCGAGCCTCCCTGAGAGGTGCGCAGAAAGGCGGTCGCCAGGCCGATGAAGATCACGCCCAGCAGCACCAGATACACCGCACCGACCCACTCGTGGTATTGGTCGAACGAGGCCTTCAGAATCATCAGCTCGCTGAAAAACACTCCAAAGGGCGGGGTGCCGGTGATGGCCAGAAACCCGGCGATCCACAAGACGCCCGTCAGAGGCAGCACTCGTGCTACGCCGCGTACCTCTCGGATTGATTTGGTTCGATACACCGTGAGGATGTTGCCCGCCACCAGGAAGAGCATGGCCTTGGTGAGGGAATGGTTGATGGCATGCCAAATCGAGCCGAACGCACCCACCCCTCCCAGTCCGACGCCCAGCGCCAGGATGCCCACGTGTTCCACGCTCGAGTAGGCAAGCAGCCGCTTGTAGTCGGTCTGCCCCAGGATGAACATGGCCGCCACCCCCATCGAGAGCAGCCCGAGCGTGATGAGCAGGTCCTGCGCGAACGCAGCCTGTCCCGCTGCACGGCAGACCTGGAACGTGCGCAGGATGCCCAGGAACGCGCAGTTCAACACCGCCCCCGACAACAGGGCCGACACCACCGAGGGGGATTCGCTGTGCGCGTCGGGCAGCCAAGTGTGCATCGGCGCCAATCCCATTTTCGTGCCGTACCCGACCAGCAGCAAGATGAACGCCGCCTTCAGCCAGGGCGTCTGCAAGCTCGACGCGTTCGCAAGAAGATCGTCCAGCAAGAGTGACACTGGCTTTCCGCCAGGACCCGCGCTGGCCGCCGCCACGCCAAGGAAAAAATTCCCCAGCAACGCCAGCGCGATGCCCACCGAGCAGACGAGCAGGTATTTCCACGTGGCTTCGAGCGACCGGTGATGGCGATGAAAATAGATTAACGGAGCGCTTGCCAACGTGGTGGCTTCCACCGCCACCCATAGAACTCCCAGGTGACGGCTCACCGTCACCAGGGTCATGGCGGCCAGGAAGAACAGCATGCACCCGACGAACACCGCCTCGGGTTCGTTCGTGAACAGGAAACTCTCCTCGAAGTCCTGGTGCGCTCCGTCGGATTCCCGCCGCAGATAGCCCACGGAATAGAACGCCGCGCCCAGGAACAGCGCGCTCGTGATGCTGAGAAACAGCAGTCCCAGGGGGTCCAACGCCAGCCAGGCCTCGGGGTCCGCTACGGCGAGTTGCCCCCAGGCCCAGGCAGTCAATGCCGTATGCGCCAGCGCGGTCCCCACCAGCAGTCCACGCCGCAAGCCGGCATGGCGCAGCAGAAAGGCGGATGCGCCTGCCAGGGTTGGAATGAGAAAAAGGGCGACAGTCGTGGGCATTCACTCGTCCTTCAGTTCGCTCAACCTGTCGGCGTCCAGATGGTCGAATTCGCGGCTGATGTGAAACAGGGCGATGCCCATCACGAACACGGCCACGAACACGTCCAGCAACACGCCTGCTTCCACCAGCAGCGACGTTTCCTGCATCATCGCCGCGCCGAAGGTGAACACGCCGTTCTCCAGCACGATGAATCCGAGCACCTGGCTGACCGCGCTACGCCGCGCCACCAGCAGGAACAAACCGGCCAGGATCGAGAACAAGGCCGTCGGGACCACCAGGCTCGAGGGAGTGCCCGGCAGGTTGGGCAGCCGGTTGCTCAACGCGAACGCGCCGGCCAGGGCCCCCACGCCGGTCAACGCCGAGGCGACATAGCCCACGAACGGCCGCATCTCGCGGCCGATCTCCGCCTCGCGCAACGCCCGGAACAGCAGCCACGGGAAGACGCCGCCCTTGAGAGCCATGCTGCCCACGGCCAACGCAAGCGCCCTCCAGCCCGGTGCGTGCCCTGGCGCCAGCAACGGTACCAGCCCGACCAGCACGCCTTGCAACGCCACCATGCGTATGGCCGCACCCAGCCGACCCGACGCCAGCAGGCGCAGATTGGTCAGGATCACGATCACCAGAATCAGATCCATCTCGATCGTCCTAGCTCGCAACCAGAATGAGCGCCACCGCGGCCAGAGCGCCAGCGCCCACCAACAACTGCGGCATCACCACCAGGCGCAGCCGCGCCATCACCGATTCCACAACGCCCACGAACATCGCCAGTCCGAACAGTTGCGCCAGCGTCAGCAGCAGACTCAGCTCCTGGTGGCCGACGCCTACAGGCAGCAAAGTGTTCACCACCAGAGCGCCCAGCACCCAGAGCTTCAGTCCCGCGCCGTAAAGTATGAAGGCGAGATCCGGCCCGCCGTGATCGAGCACCATCACCTCGTGAATCATCGTCAGCTCGAGGTGCGTGTTCGGATCGTCCACCGGGATGCGGGCGTTCTCGGCCAGAAACACCACGACCAGAGCCGCCAGGACCAGCGCCAGGGCCGGACCGATCTGCAGCCAGTGCGCCACGCCCAGGTTGGCGAACATCGCGCTCAAGGAAAGGCTGTCCGTCAGCCGCGCTATTGCCGCCAGCGCCAGCAACAACGCCGGTTCGGCCAACGCCGACACCCACACCTCGCGGCTCGCGCCCATGCCTTCGAACGGCGACCCCGTATCGAGAGCCGCCAGCACCGTGACGAACCGCATCAACCCCAGAAGGTAGGCGAACAAGATCAAGTCACCCGTGAATGCCAGCGGCGCCGGCACGTTGCCCAGGGGCACGAGCAAGGTTGTCGTCGCCACCGCGGCCAGTCCGATGATGGGTCCGGCACGGAACACCCAGGAGGTCGTGCGGCTATAGACGGCGCCCTTGTGGAGCAGCTTCCAGACGTCGTAATACGCTTGGAGCAACGGCTGGCCGCGGCGTCCGCCAAAGATCGCCTTGGTCCGATTGATGACGCCGAGCAACAGCGGCGACAGCACCAGCGCCAGTATGGGTGAAAGAACCGAAAGCGGGCTCATCGAAGTTTCCAGATCAGCAGCGCCAGCAGGGCCATTGCGATGTAAAAAACGTCGAGCTGCACCGTTCCCTGTTGCAGCCAGCGCAACCGGCCGAGCCCGGCTTTCACGGCGTGGAACACCGGAGCGTAAAACCGTTCCTCGAAGACATCCGCCGTGTGCGATGCGAAGGCGGCTTTTGCGGGAAACAACCCGTCCGGCGCGTGCTCATGGGCCGCGGTGCGCAACAATGGGGCGAACAGCGAGGTCAATGGCTGCGCGAACGAGGATGCCGTGTATTGCATCCGTGCCGTCGGTCGGCCGTAACCGCAGTCCCATGTCCCCGCCGTGCGGACTCCCCGACCGGCCAGCAAGATCCGCCGCAACCAGGTCAGGCCGAGCGTCAGCCCGATCAGGATCAACGCGACCATCGCCACCGGCCGCAGCCAATCACCGGCCTGGTCAAGCGGCGCGCTCACTTCGGACGGCGTCAACCCTGTCAGCGTGCCGATGGCCGGCGCCACGCCGTGCAGCACGATCGGCGCGCCGAGTCCCACCGCCAGGCAGGCCGCCGCAAGCAACACCATCGGCCAGCGCATGACTGCACCGCATTCGTGGGCGTGCGTGACATGTTCACTGCGCGGTTCGCCGAGAAACACGATGCCGAACGCCTTGGTGAAGCAGGCCGCCGCCAAACCGCCGATCAAGCCCAGTCCGCCAATCACGAGCCATCCAGCAAACGCTGCCGACTTCGGCCCCTGTCCGCCGTGAAACGCGCCCAGGTAAATCAGCAGCTCGCTGACAAATCCGTTGAACGGCGGCAACGCACAGATGGCCGCCGAGCCGACGACGAACGTTGCGCCGGTCCAGGGCATTTTCTTCAACAGGCCGCCCAGGTGTTCGATGTCCCGTGTGCCGGTTGCGTGCAACACGCTGCCCGCGCAGAAGAACAGCAGGCTCTTGAACAAGGCGTGGTTCAGCACATGCAACAGCCCGCCACCGAAGCCCAGCACCATGAGCGCCGGCAGATGCAGGCTTGTGCCGACCAATCCGATGCCCAGGCCCAGCGCGATGATCCCGATGTTTTCTACGCTGTGATAGGCCAGCAGCCGCTTGAGGTCATGCTGCGCCAGCGCGAACACTACGCCGAAAATGCCCGAGGTCAGGCCCACCCCCACCAATGTCCAGCCCCACCAGACCGGCGGCGCGCCCAGGAATGTCAGCGCCCGCAACAGTCCGTAGATGCCGGTCTTGATCATCACGCCTGACATCAGCGCCGACACATGGCTGGGCGCCGCTGGATGAGCCTCCGGCAGCCATACGTGCAGTGGCATGAACCCCGCCTTCGATCCAAAGCCCACCAGCGCCAGGAGAAACAGCACCCCGGCCCGTTGCGGCGACTGGATGCCCGCGTCCGCCCAGCGCGCGAAATCCATCGTCCCGGTCTCGCGGGCCGTCATCAGAAAGAAAGCCAGCAGAAACGCCGTGCCCAAATGCGTGGCCACGAGATACACCCAGCCCGCCTCGCGCACCGCCTCCTTTTCGTCCTCGAACGTCACCAGGAAAAACGACGCCAGCGCCATCACTTCCCAGGCGACCAGAAACAGCAGTGCGTTCGACGCCACGACCACGAGCACCATGCTGGCCACCAGCAGATTGAAGAAACACCACGATGGCCCGAGCGATCTGTCCGGCGCCGTCGAGGCCAGGTATTGCACCCCATAAACCGCAGCCAGCGCGGACACGAGCACGATGACCAAGACAAACCATGCCGACAGCGCATCCATGCGCAAAGCGAACTCGCCGAAGGGCACGGACCACGGCCGGCTGAAGTTCAGCGTGGCCCGGTCGATCAGGACACCGGCCGCCGGCACCGCCGCCATGACGGCGCCCAGCATCGTGCCCAGCGCCGCCAGCCAGGAGGCGGTTCTTCGTTGACGGGAAAACACAACGGCCAACGTCCCGGTGGCCAGCCACACCCCCAGTGCGTAGAGCAGCAGCGTCATTTCGAGCCTTTCCTCTTTTCTGCTCGCTCAACCGGTTTGCTCGCATCGATCGCCTGGCTCAACTGACGCACCGCCGCAACAATCTCGTCCCGGCAGGCTTCCTTGCGAATCAGAGCCTTGAACTTCTCGTCGCGCAAGGCGAACGCCAGCCGCGACAACAGATGTAAATGCGCCCGCACCGTCGGGCTGACCAGCGTGAACAACGCATGCACCGGCTTGCCGTCCATCGCGCCGAACTCGACCGAGTTCTCCAGAAAACACAGCGTGACCATCGGCTTGTCCACGTGCAGCACGATGGGATAGCGCGTGTGGGGGATGGCGATACCGTCGCCGATTCCGGTGGAGGCCAGTTTCTCGCGGGCCAGCAGCATCTGGAGCAACAACTGACGGTCGGTTCCCTCCGGCAGGCGCAGATATTCGACCACGCCGGCCAGCACGGATTCCCTGTCCGCACCGGAGATCCGGTATAACACCCCGCCGGCTTCGAGGGCTTCGGCCAGGCTGGGCAGTGTGCCCGCCGCCTCGGGTTCCTCGAAGACCTGCGGTGCCACGTTGATCTTGTTGGCCGTGGCCCACTCGACGAGCACCGCCCGGTTGAGCCGGAACTGCCCGCCCACCCGGTGGGCCGGCAGTCCACGCTCGTCTATCCAGCGATAGACGCTCTTTTCCGAGACGCCCAGCAGTTTCGCAACATCCTTGACAGCCAGTTGCATTGTGTCTCAATTCTACTCAGTTTTCTAAGAGAGTCTCATTTCTGGACATGCATAAGACTTCCAGGAACAACGCTTGTCAAGTGGGAAAATTGAGCAATGTGCCGGAAAAACCGCCGTGCCGGCGCCCCTGGGGCAGCACAAGATGCGGGCCCCGGCAGGGCGAAAGAAAACGGCCGACCGATGCGCCGGCAGGGACGAGCATCCGACGCCGCGAGTCCCGTCAGTGATGGCAATATGGCTCGTGCTGATCGCTGGCCCTGTGTGGCGTCCCGAGGGAGACTTGGCGCCTCGATTCCTCATTCCGGCGTTGGCTCCAGGGGTCCTCGACGAACGTCTAACCGGACAGTGCCAAGTTCCTGAAGAGTTTAGCTCACCCGGCCTCGGACCAGATGCCTTCATCGTCGGGGCGCCTGTAGTCTGCCGTGAATTTTCTCAGTTCTTCCTCCCCGGTGCCACCATCGAGAAATGCCGGCAGCGTATCGCGCAGTGAACTGGCGACGACGAGCTCGGAGGGCGGCCGCGAGGGGTCCATCGTCCGCAGCCACGAGCGGAAATGTTTCCACACGGCAGTGCCGTGGTTGACGGCGAGATGCAAGAGCAGGCCCTGAGCAATGCATCCGAGCTGGACGTGCGAGTGGTAGGCGTTCATCTTGCGGCGGAGCTGACAGCGGCAGTCCTCTGACTTCATGTGCAGGTGCTGGTTGCCGCTGCGGCTCCTGATGGGGGTCATCTCTTCCATCCAGAAGTGGTAGGCATAGACCCCCAGCACGTGGATGGCCTGCCTGAAGCCGGTTTCGATCTTGAAGCGGTAACTGTACAGCACGAAGACGTTGAGCGGGTCCATGTCCAGTTTGTCGCCTCGCCGCGCCACCCCGATGGCCTGGTCATCACCGGCCCCGTCTCCGGCAACATGAAGTCCGCCCTCCAGGCGACGTACGAGGCCGTCCCCGAGCCGAGGGTCGTCATCGCGGTGGGCGCCTGCGCCATCAGCGGCGGCCCTTTTCGCGGGAGTCCTTCCGTTCATGACGGCGTGGACGGCGTGGCCCCGGTCGATCTTTACGTCCCCGGCTGCCCGCCCCATCCTTTGACCCTGCTCGACGGCATCCTCCGGCTTCTCGGGAGAATCGAGGAGAAGAGGAGGTTATGCTTTAGACATCCCTTCGAGAGAAGCAGACGTAGGCGAGGGCGATTCCCGCCGCCCCCGCGCCCGCAAGCACCACGAGATGGTGCGCGGGAAGCGCGCGGCCCAGCACGAGGCTGAAGGGATCGAAGTACCTGAAGGGCGACAGCCAGGCCACCGCCTCGGCCGGCTTCCAGACCCGCGCCACGACGTCGAGCAGGAAGCACGAAAGCGCGAGCAGCCCCGCGATCGATCCGGCCACGCCGCGGCGGCGCGAAATCGATCCGATGGCGAGGGCCAGGCCGCCCCAGCACAGCATCAGCGCGCCGAGGTTCAGCGCGAGGGCGCCGATGAGGCGCGCGGAAGGCCGGGGCGCCTGCTGCGGTGGATTCCAGGAGATTCCCGTCCAGGTCCCGAGCATCATCATCCCCAGCACGAACGCCGTGCAGGCGAACAGAAGGATCACCGTGCGCGTGATTACGGCGCTTCGCGACACCGGGCGGGACAGCACCAGGTCCAGGAAACGGATCTCGAGCTCCGAGGCAGGCTCGGTGGCCAGGGCGATGCACAGACCGACCAGCGCCGCCATCACCACGACATGGAAGTACCCCAGGCACACCACGCCGGAATACGTCAGCGCGGCCAGCAACGATGGTCCGAAGATCTGGCGAACGAAGTCGGGCACCAGGGCCGCGATCTGCCCGAAGGAGTTCGATCGATTAAGCGCCGCCGCCGCGATCGCCAGCAGGATCTGGAAGCCGGCGAGCAGGAGCCCCATGACCGTCACGAGCGCCCGCATCCGTTTGAGCGAGTGGATCGCCAGGATCGCGGCGGCGCTCATCCTGCTTCCACCCTGTAATACTCGAGGAGCACATCCTCGAGCCTGGGTTCGTGGACCTGCAGGTCCTCCACAGGCAGACCCGCGAGAGCGCCGGCGAGTGGTCCCAGACGGCCATGGACGAGCAGGGTCCAGCACCTCGGCTGGATCTCGATGGCCTCGTATCCGGCCGGCAGGCGAGCGCCATCGTACGCAACGTCGCGGTCGAAGCTCGCGCGCACGCGCCGGGGCGCCCGCTTCCTCAGCTCCTCCACACCCGAGACCAGGACCAGCTCTCCTTCCCTGATGAGCGCGATCCGCCCGCAGACCCTCTCCACCTCGGCAAGGACGTGCGACGACATGAAGACGGTCCGTCCCGCGCGGCTCATCTCGGACAGCAGGCCGTAGAGGGACTCCTGCATGAGCGGGTCGAGGCCCTCCGTGGGCTCGTCCAGGATCAGCAGAGCGGGATCGGATTGGAATGCCTGGATGATCCCGAGCTTGCGCTTCATCCCGGAGCTGTACTCCCTCAGCTTCCGATCGAGATCGGAGGTGGACAGCTCGAACCTGTCGAGCAGTTCCTTCCGCCGCGCCCGGGGCCGTGGGCTCATCGACAGCCGCGCCAGCAGGTCGAGCGTCTCTCTTCCCGTCATGTCGCCGTAAAGACCCAGCTCGCCGGGGAGATACCCGACGCACGCGCGCGCCGCGAGCCCGTCGGCCTGGCAATCGCGGCCCAGGATGAACGCCTTTCCGGCATCGGGGCGGAGAAGATCCAGCAGGATCCGGATCGTCGTGGTCTTGCCGGCGCCGTTGAGCCCGAGGAACCCGAGCGTCTCTCCGTGATCGACATTCAGGTCGAGATCCTTGACGGCGGTGAGGCGGCCGAACCGCTTCGTGATCCCGCTCAGTGCGATGGCCGGCGCGGCGATCGTCTTCATCGATGGACCTTCATGAATCGTGTCGCCCAGGGGAGGGATTGTACCCGATCGCGTCCGACGTATCGGATCGGTGGCTCTGTTTGGCTATACTGCGGGCCGTGCGTCGAGGAGGCGCCGCTCGATGGTGAAGCACACGCGCCGGCGCAAGCCGCCGGGGATGTCGCCGGGCATACCCGTCCTGACGGGCGAGGCCCTTCCTCCGCGCATCCACGCCATCAGGTACGCCGCGGCGTCGATCGAGGAGAAGGATCTCGCCTCCGCCGCGGAGTGCGCCGCCTTCGCGGCAGGGGAGGGGGTCACCTGGATCGACGTCCAGGGGCTATCCGACCTGGAGCTGCTCAAGGCGCTGGGCGAGAACTTCGGCCTGCATCCGCTCGCGCTCGAGGACGTGGTCAGCCTGGGCCAGCGCCCGAAGATGGACGACTACGACGCCCACCTTTTCATCATCACGAGGATGCCGGAGGCCGGCGGGACGGTGAGCACGGATCAGGCGAGTCTGTTTCTCGGGAAGAACTTCCTGCTCACCTTCCAGGAGCACTACGGCGACTGCCTCGACCCCGTGCGCGAGCGGCTCCGCAAGGGCAAGGGTTTGATGAGGCGGTCAGGTCCCGACTACCTCGCCTACGCGATCATGGACGCGATCATCGACGGGTATTTCCCGATTCTGGAGTCGTACGGTGAGATGCTGGAGGCGCTGGAGGATGAGGTCGTGGAGCGTCCGACGCGCGGGAGCCTGGAAAGGATTCACGACGCCAAGAGAGACCTGCTCACACTGCGGCGGGCCGTGTGGCCGATGCGCGACGCGGTCAACAGCCTGCTGCGGGAGGAAAGCGATCTCGTGACGTCGCAGACCCGCCTTTACCTGCGCGACTGCTACGACCACTCGGTCCAGATTCTGGACATGGTGGAGACCTATCGCGAGCTGGCGGCGGGACTGATGGATATCTACATCTCCAGCCTGAGCCAGAAGCTCAACGAGGTGATGAAGGTGCTCACCATCATCGCCACCATCTTCATCCCGCTCACCTTCATCGCGGGGGTTTACGGGATGAACTTCGAGCAGATGCCGGAGCTGAAGTGGCGCTTCGGCTACCCGCTGGTCATGGGTTTCATGGGCGTGGCGGCGCTGCTGATGGTGTGGTACTTCCAGCGGAAGGGATGGATCGGCCCCGAGGATCTGCCCGGCCGACGTTTGAGGGCGCGACTGAAGAAGTCGAATGCGCCGGCGAAGAAGAATGGCCCGGTACGGAAGTAGGCGCCCTGATCCATCGGCCTCGATGGTGGAAACAGAATGAGAGAGCGACGAGTCATTCCGCTCCGGTTCGACAGGCTGCCGGCCGCGGAGCAGCTCCTCAGGGTGCGCGAATACCATGACCTGATGGCGGCGCGCCGCAGCGTGCGCTCATTCTCCGTCGAGCCTGTGCCGCTCGAGCTGATTGAGTGGGCGGTGCGCGCCGCCGGCCGTGCCCCTTCGGGGGCGAACCTGCAGCCCTGGCGCTTCGTCGTGGTGGGCGACGCCGAGACCAGGCGGCGCATCCGCGAGGCGGCGGAAGCCGAGGAGAAGCACAACTACGAAGTGCGATTCCCACGGGAGTGGAAGGATCATCTCGATCCTCTGGGCACCGACTGGCACAAGGAGTTTCTGGAGACCGCGCCTTGCCTGATCGTCGTCTTTGCCGTCGTGTACGGACACCATGCGGCGGCGGGGACGGCAGGGGAGATCATGAAGCACTACTACGTCTCCGAATCGGTGGGGATCGCGACGGGCTTCCTGTTGACGGCGCTCCACTTGGCCGGACTCGCCACGCTCACGCACACGCCCAGCCCGATGGGGTTCCTCAAGGAGATCCTGGGGCGGCCCGCCAACGAGAGGGCCTACATGTTGATCCCGGTGGGATATCCGGCGCCGGGGACCACCGTGCCGGACATCGCGAAGAAGCCTCTCGAGGAGATCTTGGTGATGTTCGAGCCGAAGAGGTGACCCGGCAGGCGGACTCAGTCGCGCGCGTTGGACGTGAAGCCGAGCCATACGGTGCCGGCCGTCATCGGGATCAGCGCGGCGACGAAGGCGGCCGCGGGTCCGAACGCATGCCAGACGCATCCCACCAGCAAGCTGGACACCAGGTCGCCCGCGCTGTTGACGGCCGCGAGTGCGCCGAATCCCATCCCTCTTTGATCCTCGGGGAGGGTTTCCGCAGCCACGGCGATCTCGAGGGCCGACTCCCCGGCGCGCATGGCACCGCCGAGGATGAAGGCGGCCGCGAGCACCACGAAGTCGCGTCGCGAGCCCGTGCCGGCAGGCGTCAACAGCAGCGCCATGAGCGGGCCGAGCGCGTAGGCCAGCGTGAGGGTGCGTAGTCTTCCGAACCGATCCCCCGCGGCGCCGAACGCGAACGCCATCACCGTCCCCGTGATGTTGTGCAGACCGTAGAGGCCAATGGCAGCGGCCGAGGCGCCGCGGGATCCGAGAGACGGCGTCAGGACCTCCATCGCCCGGAGGATGAGCATCGAGTGCGCGAAGTCGCCGATTCCGTAGAGGCCCACAGCGGCGAGGTATCTGCGGTAGGTGATGGGAAGGTCGGCCAGAGCGCCGAGGAACCGTCTTGACGATACCGCGGCGCGCGGTGTCTCGCGCACGAGAAAAGCCATCGCGGCGGCCGCCAGCAGGCCCGGGGCGATCGTCCACCAGAGCAGGCTCCGGTAGGGGATCGACACGACGAGCACCGAGGCCGCCAGAGGGCCGATGACCGCGCCCAGTGTGTCGAGGCCTCGCTCCAAACCGTACGCCTTACCGTAGTGCGCGGGGTCCACTCCGCCGGCCAGGAGGGTATTGCGAGGGGGCGTCCTCATGCCGCGTCCGGCCCACGCCGCAGTGCGCAGTGCCACCGCGGTCCAGGCACGCCCCGCCGCGGAAAGAGAGGCACCCGCCAGTGCCGAGACGACGTAGCCGGTCACGGCCAGAGGCTTGAGCCGCTTCAGGCGATCGGTGACCCATCCCGCGTACAGCTTCGCGACGCCGCTGGCCGCGTCGGAGATCCCTTCAATCGCCCCCAGCACCACCGAAGCCGGCCCCAACTCCGCCGCCAGAAGTGGAAGAAGCGACGTGGCCGTCTCGTGGCTGACGTCGCTCAGAAGTGAGGCGAGCCCTACGCCGAGAACGGTGCGATTGAACCAGCCGTCACTTCCGTCCTTATCCCTCACTGCGTGCGTCCATGACTGTCAAGCATCGCACCCAGCCCTCCGGGATCCCACCAGACGGGTTCAACGTATCATGACGCGGCCATTGGCTCCGCGCGTGTCAATGACCTAAGCTTACGTTAACAGGGCGGTGACAAACTACCGCAGGTCGCGTTGCGAGCGCCGCGGTGCCGGATGCGAGGAGAAGCGACGACAGCGATGCGGGACATCGGTCCCCTGTGGGAGATGCCACTGCGACGAAGCGAGAGGCATCGCGCCGCCGCAACCCTACGGGCAGCAGGGGGTTGCGGCCGGATACTTCGTCGCTCGTCGTCGGCGATTACTGGAATCGCCCTCCTCCTCGCTCCTCGTCTGCGGCTCGCAAGCCCCTGCTGCGCGGCCTACGGTAGTTTGTCTCCACCCTGTTAAGTCAGGAGGTGGCGCCGAGAATGCTCGGACTTCGTCTCATCGGCCTCGTGGGCTCCGTGACGGTTCTCGTGATTTTCGCGGGGGCGGCGGCCCATCAGACATCGCCGTCACCGCCCGCGGCGCCTTCGGGCTCGCTCGCCGGATGGACGAGCCTGACGCTGGAGGCGCGCAAGGCGCTCATCTTCTCGGGCAAGTCCACGATCGCGATTTCGGAAGGGACGCATTCCGCGACCGGTCGGCCCGCGGTGGTGTTCAAGACGGCCTCCATGGCACGAGTGTTCGGGATCAAGGGGTTCGAGGAGGAGACGACGTCGTACATCGATCGGGAGCGGCATCGCCCTCTGGAGTTCTTCCAGATGCGCCCGAGAGAGTCGGCCCGCCGTTACGTCTTTCTCCAGGGCTCGATCCGTCAGACATCGTGGGAGCCGCCCGAGGGCGGCCGCGACTTGGCCTTTGACGCCTGGCGGGAGATCGAGACGCTCGATCGCAAGTTCACTTACGTGGACGGCGCCACCCCTGGGCCCGACGAGTGGTTCACCGATTTCTATTCGCTGCTGTATCTCTTGAGGGATGTCGACCTGCTCGCCGATCCCAAGCCGGCGCGCGAGTACACGACGCTGTACCGCAGGCACCTGATGCGCATCCGCGTCACTCCGGGGGAGCGCCGCGGCAACGAGCGGGAGGCCTTCAACGAGGCGACGGGTGCGCTGGAAAAGCTCCGCCTGACCGAGCGCAGGATCAGCATCACGCCGATCGGAGCGGGCGCGGAGTCGTTCCGCGGCTTGATGGGCATGCAGGGAGAGATGGAGATCTGGCTGGATGAGTCATGCGGGGCCCTGGTCGAGATCGACGGCGACGCTCCGGGGATGGGAGCGGCCAAGGTCGAGCTCACGTCGTTTCGGAGATGATGGTCCGCGGGCGACCTGCTTCTCCCTATTTCCCCCTACTCTTCCACGATCAGTTCCTTGATGATCCTCTCGGTTTGTTCGTAATCTCCTTCGCCGATCTTCACGTGGCGGATGAGCCCTGTCTTGTCAATCAGGTAGATCGCGGGCCAGTAGTGGTTGCCGTAGCGGTTCCAGACCGTGAAGTCGTTGTCCACGGCCACGGCGTGCTTGATGCCGCTCGAAGTCACATAGCGCTTGAGGCCGGCGAGATCGGCCTCGTGGCTGAACTCGGGGGAGTGCACGCCGATGACGACGAGCCCGGAATCGCCATACCGCTCATGCCACTGCTTGACGTACGGTTCGACATGCCGGCAGTTGTAGCAGCCGAAGGTCCAGAACTCGACCAGCACGACCTTCCCCTTCAGATCGGCGAGCCGCCGAGGCTGCGAGTTCAACCATGTCCCGCTGGAGATCTCGGGCGCCGGCGCGCCGGGGAGGGCGGGGCCGGCGATCGGAGCGGCAGCCAGCCCAAGCAACATCAACGGACCTAGCCATGCGACACGACTCACCTGATCCTCCGGTTCTAGGGCCGGCCGGCAGGTCACCGCCCCATGCCGGGTCAATTGTTGACGAATTAAACCACATTATGGCCGAGACAGGTAGCCCGCGATGGGGGTGGATGGTATATTGCGGGCGACGTCCGGGAGTAGTAGAAGTAAAAACCTATGAATGCTGTGAGGTTGGGAGATGCCGCTTCAAAGCACAGCTCTCGCAAAGGAGATCAGCTCGATCCGCACATCGTTCAGGAGACTCGCCCGCTCCTTCGGGCGCATCGGCCCCCTGCTCACCGCCGCCACGGCGGTCGTGAGTCAGGCGCAGTCGGCCGAGGGCGCCCGCACACGCCGCAGGCCGCGTCTGTCCGCCGACCAGCGGCGCGCGTTGAAGCTGCAGGGCAAGTACATGGGCACGATGAGAGGATTGAAGCCGGCGCAGAGAGACCGTATCAAGAAAGTCCGCGCACAAAAAGGGATCCACGCCGCCATCAAGGCGGCACAAAGGCTGGTGGCTGGATCATAGATCCGGCATCTGTCGCGATGTGTGCGGCGGCGCCGATGGAGTGACTCCACGCCATCGGCGCCGCCGGCCGGACGCCGGCCTTCAAACGCCTCGTCATCTTTCCTGCGGTTTTCCCGCAGCCTTTCCTTGATGTCCTATTCCGGATTGCCTGGTCCACGAGACAAAGCATCGGGTCGCCGGGGCGGCCATATCCGTCTGTGCTTCATGCTTCTGGTCACCACGCTCGCGCTCTATTTCCTCTGGCGAGTCCTGAGCGACGTCGGGCTGCAGGCCCTGGCCTCGCGCCTGCGTCACGCGGATCTCCTCCTGATCGCGTCGGCGGTCATCTTGACCATCCTGAGGTTTCTGCTCCTTGCCGTGAGGTGGGAGGTGCTGGCGCGGCGTGAGGCACCGGTGGGCCTGGGGCAGATCGTTCCCGTCCTGATGGCCGGCAACTTCCTGGCGCTGGTGACTCCGGCCGTGCGGATCGCGGGCCCGATCCTTCGGGCCTACTACCTTTCGAAGGAGACCGGGCGCCCGCGGGCCCGGTTCTATGGAACGATCGTGGCGGATCAGACGGCCAACTTCACGATCTACGCCCTGGTCGCCGCCGTGGCCGGCGCGATGGTCGGCATGCGCGGCCGCTTCGGGATCTCGATCGCGGGCGGAGCTGGGATGCTGGGCGCTCTGTGTGGCGGGTTATGGCTCGGCTACGTGATGCTGAAGCGCGTGCATCAAGGACGCCCCTCGGAGATCGGCCGTGCGCTGAAGGCGACCTTGGGTGAGGGACCACCCGGAGGCTGGAGACGCCGGTTCGTCGCCTGGTGGGAGGATCTCGTGAAGGCGCTCTCGGGCGCGGTGGTGTCTTCCGGGGCATGGTGGCCCGCCCTGGCGCTCTCGGCCGCGGCGTACGCCGTCGGGATCGCAATCCAGATCCTGGCGTTCGCCGCGGTGGGATCCGATGTGAGTGCGGTGCAGGTGGCGTTCGGGATCGCCGCGGCGGGGTCGGTGCAGATCGTGGCCGCGGCGCCGGGGGGGCCCGGGGTCACGGAGGCTTCGCTGATTGGAGTGTTCCTCGCGATCGGGATCGATCGCGAGTCGGCGATGGCCGGAGTCTTGCTCGGGCGTCTCGCCAATTACCTCGTGCTGCTGCCCTGGGGATGCCATGCGCTGGTGAGCCTGCAGCGCCGCTACGGCCGGCCGCGCAACGGCGACGCCGGCTGATCGTCCTCC
>JAWPNA010000228.1:0-3806 GCA_045402695.1 Acidobacteriota bacterium | reverse complement strand
TTTCTGCGAGCTCCTCGAGAGGCGGAGGAGATCCAGACGCAGGCCTTCGACATCGCGCGGCAGGGAGGGATCGATCCCAAGGAGTTCTTCCGCATCCTGTACAACGTGCTGGCGGGCCAGGACTCGGGACCGAGACTCGGCACGTTCGTGAAGCTGCTGGGGCAGGAGAATGCGGAGGCCGCGATGAGGAAGGCGCTCGTCTGACGCTTCCAGTCCTCCATCGGGCGCAGCGGCGCGGTGTCCGGCGCCGGCGCGTCGTCAGCACCGTCTCAGTCAGGATCCGAGGAATCCGGCGGGGAGGGGGAGCCTTTCTCTTTGGCGACCTGCCGGGCGGCGCCGCGCAGGGCGGCCCGGGCTCTGGATTCGCTGGAGCGGGCTCCCGGCTTGCCCTGGCGCTTCCCGTGTGCCGCGGCGGCCGCGGGGGAGACGGGACGGTGAGTCTCGTCGTCGGCTACCTCGAACAGCCTCAGGTCCTTGAGCTCGCTCTTGAGGAAGTCGCGCAGTTTCGAGATCACCTTCTTCTCGATGAGACGCGCCGCCTCCCGCGTCATTCCGAAGCGATCCCCAATCTGCTGCAGCGTCACAGGGTCCTCCGCAACCAGGCGCTTCTGGAAGACGAAGCATTCCCTCTCCTTCAGCCCTCGCCCGAAGGCGGCCAACTTCTCGTGAAGGATCTCACGGAGCTGATCCTGCGCCACCGTTTCGTCGAGCATCGTGTCACTGATCGGGATCGTTTCCCAGAATCGGCGCTCTGAATCCTGGGCGGCCGGGGCATCAAGGGACACATCGCGCACAGACAGAGCGCGGCTGACGTCAACGACATCCTGCTCCGAGGTCTCGAACGTCGTGGCCAGCAGCCTGGGCCCCGGTGTGATTCCTTCCCGCTCGAGCCGCTCCTTTTCCTTCTTGAGGTTGAAGAACAGCCGGCGCCTCGCGTTGGTCGTGCCGACCCTCACGATGCTCCAGTGGTCCAGCAGGTGCTTCAGAATGTACGCCCGGATCCACCAGGCCGCGTAGCCTGAAAACGGCACGCCGCGGAGAGGGTCGTACTTCTTCACCGCCTGCATCAGGCCGACGTTGCCCTCCTGGATGAGGTCGAGCATGTTGAGAAACGCACGGCGGTAATCCTGGGCGATTCTCACCACCAGCCTCAGGTTTCCGGTCACCAGCCGGTAAGCCGCCTCGGGGTCGGCGTACTTGCGGTAGCGGACAGCGAGCTCGTGCTCCTGCTCGCGTGTGAGGCGAGGGTATCGGGAGATCTGATGGAGGTAGTGCCGGAAGGTGTCTGGAGCGGCGAGAGTCTCGGAATGCAGGGCCAGAGCCTCCGATTCACCGTCAATCTCGGGCTCTAGGACCTCGGCTTCGCCCTCGAAGCCGGCGGTCTTGTTGGCGGCCACCCTCTTGTCGGTATCCATCCGCGTTTTTAGGGTGTCACCACCCTGTTAACCCGGCCCGATTCTAGCACAGGTCTTCGGGCAGTTCGTTTCGCCTATGCTGTTGACAGAGAAGGAGGAACGTGTAGAATGCCCAAGCAATCCCAAACACAGCCTCAAGGCGGAAGGCGTCTTGAGGAGAGCCGACCTTCACCGACGAGGCCCCGCAAGCCCATCAGCGGGGCCTTTGTGTTTGGAGGAGAGTCAATCGTCGGGGTCTTCTCGACCTTGACACAAACTGAGGCGGCCACAATGTTTCACCCGTCAACACTCTGGTGCGGCCCCTTCCCCGCGGGGCCGTCGTCGGCAACCCCGCCATCGAGGAGGAGTCAGTGATGTGGGACAAGAAAGAGGCCGAGAGGGATCGCGTCGAAAACCATCCGGTGCGCACCGAGCCACCCCGCATGGCCGCCGCGCCAGCTTTTTCGCCCAGGGCGGCCCAGACCGCCAACATCGGCCAGTCGCTCTTCATCAAGGGAGAGGTTTCCGGAAGCGAGGACCTCACGGTGGAGGGGCGCGTCGAGGGACGCATCGACCTGAAGGACCATAATCTGACGATCGGGCCCAATGGCCGCGTGCATGCGGAGGTCCACGCCAAGAACATCTCGATCGTGGGCGAGGTCACGGGCAATGTTGTGGCCGATGAGAAGGTGGACGTCACGGACACCGGCCGGCTGGTCGGCGACATCCGCGCTCCGCGCATCTCCATCTCCGACGGCGCCCAGTTCAAGGGAAGCGTGGATATGGTGCACGCCCACACGGAGAAGGGCGAGAAGACCCAGGGCGCTTACAAGGACAAGAACGTGATGGCCGCGACAGCCACGGCCTCAACACCCGCCGTACAGATCGCGCAGGCGGGCAAGGCGGTCCAGTAGAAGGAACCTGCTGGCGCGGGCGCCAGTGGTGGCCGGGATGGGTAGATACTCAAACAGATCTGGGCCGGCCAGATGACGGCGGCACGATCACCACGGCCCATGCCGTCGGCGGTGACGGCCTCCAGCTTTCCGAGCCAATGTCTGGGGGAGTTCCTGAGCCGCATCGCGCGAATCGATCCGCATCCCGCGGTTCTGGACCTCGGCGTGCTGTGCGGGGACAACATCGCCTTCCTGGGGTCGAGGGGGTGCCGGGTCTCGGTGGAGAGTCTGCCGCGCGCGGCCCCACTCGTCCCGGCCGCCGGGTCGAAGGCAGCGTCAGACAAGTCTGGCGCGGCGCCGTCCGTTACGCTGTCGCCGCCCGTGCCCTTGTCGCCGCTGAGCTATCCGCCCGGGAGCTTCTCGGGCATCCTGGCCTGGGACGCCATCGCCAGGATACCGTCTGTGGAGGCCGCATCGTTTGTCGAGAGGCTGCGGGGACTCTTGCTCGGCGGTGGTGTGGTGCTGGCCTATTTCCCGGGCCCGCCGAGTGACCCGACACACTGGACCGGCAAGTACAGGATCCTGGCCGAAGCGCAACTGAGTCTTGAACCCACGCGGTCCGGCCGCGCAGAGCACCATGCCTACCAGAATCGCGAGATCTACTCACTGTTCTCGGGTTTCGACGTGGTGAGACTCTCGCACCTGAAGTCGGGAACCCGCGAAGTGCTCGTGGCCAAGTCCCGCCGCTCCTGAGCCTCGTCCTCATCTTTCCCGTCCGGCCCGAGTCGCATTCTTCCGACCGCGGCAGATTATGGAATTGGACAGTCCCACGGGCCTGCGCCTCCTCAGCCAATGAGCCGATCGTCATCGGCGCGCATCCGTAAGTGTCCGAACTTCAGAAGGTTGAGCAGAGACCTGCTCGATTCCCGGGCCTTGATTGGCGTGGTGGCCCGAGTCTTGCATCTCACCAGGGAGCAAGGGCTCCTCGGAGGTGGCTCGGGAGCTGGAAGGGAGGCGAACGATGGTCTTCACGGCCGGAACTCTGATCCAGGAATCGACGCTGCCCCAAGGCAAGGTGGTCATCTGCAAGGACGGGCCGTCCATCGCGATGGATCGAGCCTTGATGTGGAGCGGGAAGGCACTGCACCTCGAGACCGTGGCGACACTGTCCGAGGCGCTCCAGACGTGCATGGCGGAGTTCGTCGATCACCTCGTCATCAACATGTTCTCCTTCACATCCTCGGAGTTGACGGCTCTGGCCATCTTCCGCCAGATGAAGCCCAGGCAGCATGTCGTCGTGTTCTGCAGAGAGGAGAACGCGACCATGGTCTGGGCGGCAGGCCTCGCCGACGAATGTCACACGGTCAAGCTCCAGGCCGCTTCCAAGACCAAGGCGCGCCACGCCCGGACCTGATAGGTTAACAGGGTGGTGACAAACTACCGCAGGTCGCGTTGCGAGCGCCGCGGTGCCGGATGCGAGGAGCAGCGACGACAGCGATGCGGGACATCGGTGAGGAGC
>JAWPNA010000036.1:0-6305 GCA_045402695.1 Acidobacteriota bacterium | reverse complement strand
GACCCGAACGCCTCCTTGCAGAACCAGATGCAGCTGTCGATGACCTATGCGTACAACGTTTTGGGGCTGGCTTCATCGGTCAATTACCCGAACAGGCTGATGGTCGGCTCGAGCGCACTGAGTTTGCAGATGACCTACGCGAACGGTGCCCTGGTAGGCGTGACGGATCCAGTCCGCGGGGCGCTGGTTGAGACCATCGGCTACAACCTGGCGGGCGGAGTCAACAAGATCAGGACCCAGGGGGGGGTGGAGACTCTGATTGCTCCTGATGTACGCAACCGCCCGGCCTCCATCACCGTCACCAAGCAGGGCGCGACACCCGTGACGCATTTCGCCAGCGGAGCGTACGCGTACGACGGTGCTGGAAACATCTCCAGCATCGGCAACGACAAGTTCGCCTACGACGCGCTGAGTCGGCTCGTTGCAGCCACGGTCAACGACACAGCCGGCGGAAAGATCGAGGGGCTGACCTGGACGTACGACCCGCTGGGCAACATGGTCTACCAGCGACGTGGCACGACCTCCACTTCAGGAACGACCGTGGCCACAAATTGGTTCAACATGGACCGCGACCCGAACAACCAGGTGGTTCCGAACAAGAACCAGATCCTGACCTATGGCGTGACGCGCGAGGGTGGGTTGCCATCAGACCCGTCCGCCGCGCTGCACTACGACGCCAACGGCAATCTGACGCTTGACCGCAACTACGAGTACATCTTCGACACACGCAACCGCCTGGCCGAGGTGCGCAAGACCACAGACGGGTCGGTCGTGGCCCGTTACGCCTATGACGCGCTCGGAAACCGGCTCAGCAAGTTCGACGTCAACACGGGACTCACGACATTCTACGTCAGAGACGCTGGGGGGCAGGTGATGAGCGAGTACCGCCGCCCCGACGTGCCCGGGCGCGCGGCGAAGTGGTTGAAGGACTACGTCTACGCGGCAGGCCGTCACGTGGCGATGATGGAAAACGAGGCGCCTGCGGTCCCCCGCGGCATCACAGTCCAGAGGTTTGAGCCGGGGGGGGGAATGCCCGACCGAATCATGCTGACCTGGGAGCCGACGGGCGATCTCGATCTGTGGGGTTACCACGTCAGGCGCTCCGGCGGCCCCTGGCCGGACGACTTCGAGACTGAGTATGCGCAGTTGATTGACACAACGGTTCAGACCGGGACGACTTACACGTATCGAATCAGGTCGATCGATCAGGTCGGCACAATGAGCGACTCGTCCGAGCCCGTAGTGGTGACGCCGGGTGATCAGATGCCTCCATCGGCTCCCGGGGCGGGGGCGATCACGGCCGGCGACCGGAAGGTGGATCTTGCCTGGACAGCGCCCACGAATGCCGATCTGTGGAGCTTTCAGCTCTACCGCAAACTGAGCTCCGAGTCCACATATCAGGCCGTGGGCCCCTTGCTTCACAAGTCACAGACCTATTTCACCGACACCTCGGTGGGCAACGACGTCGAGTACGATTACCAGGTCAAGGCGTTCGACACTTCAGGGCTGGCCTCCAGCCCCGCCCCAGCCACCACGGGAACCTGGAGGGTGACGCCCCGGGACCTCACACCACCCGAGGTGCCCCAAGGGTTTTATGCCGTCGCCGGCGCGGCCGCAGTCAACCTGTTTTGGAGAGCCTCGACGTCGAGCGATTTTGAGAAGTTCCAGGTCTTCCGAGCCACCCAGCCTATTGATGTATCCGCGCCAGGTACCGCACTGGCCCAGCCAACGGTTCCCCAAGTGACCGACGCCTCCCTTGTGGCCTCAAACACGCGCTATTACTATCGGGTCCGCGCGCTCGATCACAAGAACAACGCCTCGGCCTTGTCCGGAGAGTTGATCGTGGACACCAAGGACAGCGTCCTGCCAAAGCCCACGGCGCTGTCGGCGGTATCGTGGAGTTATTCCAACTCCGGGGCGAAGCAACTCGCTACCTACCTGCCGTACAACACTCCTCCCGCGCCAGGATCAAGCGAGCCCATGGGTTACTACAGCCACGAGAACCACAGAGACACCACGATCCAATGGTCGGCGGGGACCTCGGGTGCGACCCTTGACGGCTTCAGGCTCTACGGCCGACACCGCACCGACGAACCGTGGGAGTTGTGGCGGGAGTTACCTCCTAATCTCGGCTGCGAAGCGCCGCTGCCGGATCCTTACGTGCCGCCGTACCCGCTCGTTCCGTTCCCCCGCAGCTGCAGTGATGGTGATAACTACTATCATCTGGATTTCGGCTTCAATCCGCAGGACAGGTGTCAGGACACCTTCCTTCGAGTCAGCACGATCGGGAAGGTGAACCAAATGACCCGTGAGTCGGAGTTGACCGCGGTCACGACGACACAGCCTGGAATTCTGACCCGGCCGGAGAACTTGATGGTGCCGGCGGAACCCTTCGACGCCAACAGTCCCACCCTGCGGCTCGAACCGGAGTTCTACGGCCTGACGTTGAACTGGGCCCCGGGGGCCTCCGTCTGTGACGGTGTCCCGGTGGGCTACCATGTGTATCGGAATCGATCCGGTGGGGTCGGCCCGATGATCCGGCTCACCAAGCAGTATGAGCCAATTCAGGCACCCACCATGCGTGTGGAGTTCCTGCCGTTGAGCGACCCCAATTTCGATAACCCACACACCTCATGCCCCACATACATCTTCGATGGCCCCCGTGGATATCACAGCGGGCAAGCCTGTCCTGGCGACGCCTGCCCGTTTGTCTACGCGGTGACGTCGGTGGATTCTCTCGGTAACGAAAGCGCCTTGTCCAACAAGATCAGTGCCCACACCGACGCCATGGATCGAACCGACTACTGGGGCCAGTCGGCGGCCTGCTATCAGGAGGCCAAGAACACCGAGCTGTCCAACATCCCACTCACGATCCCGGATCCCAACAGCCTTGCCTTCCCAAATCCCGTGGTGGGAAGCCCCACGTGGGCCTGGAAATACGGCCCTGACCCGAACTCCGATGTCGGGCCGGAGGCAGGCAACTGGGCCCTGGTGAAGTGGGTGCAGCCGGCCAACCAGACGGCCAACGATTTCAGGCTCCAGGCGAAGCGCGCCGCCGATCCCAACTGGGCCGAGCTGGACCTCGACCTGATTCCAGGAGACGACTGGGGCATCCGGCAGTTCATCTGGGCGATGCCCCTGGAGCTGGCCTGCGAGGACGCGAACTACCAGGTCGTGGGAGTGGATTACTTCGGGGTGCCCAGCAACCCTTCGGCCCCCTTCTTCGGCCCCAAGCGCAAGCTCATCCCCGAGAACGTGTGGGCGGTGGGCACAGGCACTCAGGTCATTGTGAGCTGGGACCCCTTGCCGCTGTGCGGTCAAGACCCGACGCACGTCCTGACGGGATATACTCTGCTGCGGAGCAGATCTTATGATACCGACTGCTCAGGAGTGGCGCCTGCGGAGGACCCGAATCTGTATGACACTGTTTCATCGGCTACCTTTAGCGCGACGAGTCTGACGTCCAACCCGCCGGAACCGACCTCGCGCAAGTACTGGTACCGAGTCTATGCTTCCTGGGGACAGAGCGGCCCCAGCGGATGGAGCCCGGGTGTGTGCAAGTCGGCCAACGATCTGACGAGCGAGATCTTGCAGCCGATGGTCGCGCCGAGCATGCCGGCAGATCCGGGGGCGTCCTGGAAGCTCGCTCAGCTTGCAGAGCCTGTGATGTCGGTCGGAGACTGCTGGCGGGGCGAGGGGTCGGGGATTTGTGAGATCCAGCTTCTGCCAACCTCTTGTGATGCCACGAGGGGCCCAGAGCAATCCGACGTGATGTCCCAGGTGCAGCGGCTTGTGGGGCCGAGCTCGCCCGAGGGTGCCCCCCGCGAGCCGGACGCTGAGAGCCCGCATCGGATCATCGGACAGGGCGAACTTGGCGCCGCCGAGAGGCTCACCTTCTACCACGTCGACCATCTCGGCACGCCCAGAGTCATCACCGACCCGAACGGCAACGTCGTCTCCATACACAAGTACCTGCCGTTCGGAGAGGAGCTGAGTGCTCCGCCCAGCAGCAACACCCACGAGTTCACCGGGCACGAGCGGGACGCCGAGACAGGCCTCGATTACATGTTAGCCAGGTACTATGGATCAGGAAGCACCCTGAGGTTCCTGAGCCCAGACCCTATCTCAGTGTCAGAAGATCGCCTCGAGACTCCCGCGCGCCTGAACGGCTATGCCTACGCTGCCAACAACCCCTTGAAGTACCTCGACCCAGACGGTCAAGACATCGAGCTCTCCTCGAAGGGCAACGGCAGCGCAGCGAAAAGCATGCTCATCGAAACTGCAATGCGACCAAGTGGTCGAGATGCTCTGCAGAAAATCGACTCTGATCACAGCATCACGGTTACGGTCGAGGACAGCCGCATCAACACACCGGAGGCGATCCAACAGACGAAGCAGACAGGCGGCGAACTGACGACCGAGAAAGTGAGTTTGGAGAAGGTTTCGGTAGACGCACAAGGTAACGAGCACAAGGACGTAAAGATGCAGTTGGATACGAAAGCCATCGACCAGGCTCATCCGGATCCCTCTGGCGTCACGTCAACAGCTCACGGCCTCTACCATGTCGAGGGTCACCAGAAGGGTCAGACCGATGCCCAGATAAAGGCCGGAGACAAGCCAACGCCAAGTACGGGACCGGCTGCGGCTAAAGGGCAGTCGGTCGGGAGCGAGAAGCCGGACATCAGCAAGAAGGAAGCGAAGAAGGTCGTGAACCAGATGCTCAAGAACTAATACGTGCCGCCGCACTCGGCGGCGCAGCATGAGGTCGACGTATGTCAATGCTCATTTGCCTCACCGTTTGCATGCTCCTGGCGCCGAAAACAGCGGCCCCGACAGCGAACGGGACAGAAGTGCCCACACAGCGGGCCGCCGTGGTGACGTTTTCCGTCGGGAGCTCTGCGACATCACAGCAGCAGGAAGGTGTCAGCGTCCTTCTTGTTGCAAAGGACGGTCATCTCATCGCGTTGGGTCAGACGGACATCACTGGACGGCTCTCGGTGGTCAAAGATCGACTGCTCCAGCAAGGTGGCCCGGCCATCCTGTTCTGCAAAGAGCGATTCTTCTGTGGAGCCCTTCGGCTCGACGATCAAGAGTTCTTCGACTATGACTTTCACCTCATTCATCTGGCACCGTTCACCGTGTCTTGAGGAGTGATCCCTGTCGGCTACGGTACAGGTAAGGTACGCTCGCCGCATCCGATAACCGCTTCTTCCGTAAACTCGCTCCTTCGCTGCGGGCCGTGCACCGGCGCTGTCACCCACGAGAGAAGCGATGAGGCCCTCAGGAGCGGTCACGGATCGGTGTGTTGGTCTCGAGGAGGCCGGCCTCAACGAGCCGATCGTGCCTTCCGCGCGGCCTGCGGCCGGACAATCGTTGGAGCTCGAGTCACTCCTCGAAGAGTACCTGCTCCACTCGCGCGCCGTCGGCCGCGCGCGCGGCACCGTCGCCTACCGCCGCGTTTACCTCGGCCAGCTCGTCGAGTGGCTTGAGCAGCGCGGCATCACGACTGCACGGCAGGTGACTTCGTCGGTCCTGGCCGAATACCTCGCGCACCTGAAGGCCCGCGTGACCCACTACAAGCGCGAGAGGCCCTCACCCTTGAGCGTGAAGACGCTCGCGGCCGAGGCCTCGGTGTTGAGATCGTTCTTCAGTTGGTGCGCCCAGCGGCGCCTCGTGCTGTTCGACCCGGCCGAGAGCCTGCGGCTCGGCGACAGGACTTCGCCGCTGCCCAAGGCGGTGCTCACCGAAGAAGAAGTGCGCGCGCTGCTGGCTGCTCCCGGTCGCGACGCGTTGGGGCTGAGAGACCGCGCGATGCTCGAGACGCTCTACTCGACAGGCCTCAGGCGCGCCGAGCTGTGCGGGCTGGACCTGTACGACCTGGACCAGGCTGTAGGGCTCGTGCGCGTGAGGGGCGGCAAGGGCGGCCGCGATCGGGTGGTCCCCATCGGTTCGTGCGCTCTCGCCGCCATCCGGCGCTACGTGGCCGACTCGCGCCCCGAGCTCGTCGCCACGCCGAAGGAGCCGGCGCTGTTCGTCGCGGCGCTCACACACCGGCGACTCGGCGTGAAGACGCTCAACCTCATCGTCCGCAAGCACGCCGACTCCGCGGGCCTGGGCAAGCGCGTCACGCCGCACATGCTGCGCCACACCTGCGCGACGCATCTGCTCAAGGGCGGCGCAGACATCCGCCACGTGCAGGCCATCCTCGGCCACGCCTCGGTGGCCACCACCCAGATCTACACCAGGGTGGCCATCGAGGACCTGGTCGCCGTTCACCGCCGGTGCCATCCTCGCCGGCGGCTGAG
>JAWPNA010000067.1:0-16762 GCA_045402695.1 Acidobacteriota bacterium | reverse complement strand
CAGGGCGCAAACAGCGATAGCGATGGCGACGCCGGCCGGGGCCTACTCCGCCATATTCTCCACCGCCGCTATCGCGGCCCTGATCCCCTTCTCGGTGCAAATCTCCTTGAGCCTCACCGGCAGCTGCACCGGCACACCCCGGAAGACGACTCTGGTTCACTCTAGTCGAATAGAGTCCGCTGCTTCTTGTCTCTTGGCCACCAAAGCCCGACGATGGTGAAAACATGCGGATGGTTCGAGATGTTCCCCAGGAAAAAACGCGTAGCCCTTTCCGGATTACAGATCTCCGACTGGAGTTTCTTATGGACCTTCTCTGCAGCGTCCCGTGGTCTGTTTCCCTTTCTGCGAAGTGCGAAATAGAAAGCGTCTACTTCCCAGTCCAGGATCTTGAAATTATGCTCAGACTTGCACAGATCATCCTGGCATCGGAAGGCGATCTTGAACTCATAGTCAGCCTCCTGCAGCGGACGAATCTCTCTGCCAGTCTCCGGATCCAGCGGGAGTTCCATCTGACTTAGGACGGCCTGATACCTACCTCGGAAGGCTGCCTTTTCCTGCTCTGGCACTCGCTTGAAGTAGATCCGCCCAATGGACTTGGGTCGTACGATACCAAGAGAAGTATGGTCATCACGTTGGCGAAGCTGCAACGCCTCAACAGAATCAAAGAGGTGCTCTCGCTGAAGAATCCAACGAGCTCGCTCATCCCAGTTGCCCGACCGGGTCGGAATGAATTCGAGAGCCTCGATGTCGTCGCACCGAACCTTGTAGCTCTCGGGCCGCGCGTCCGTCGCGGACTTGGTCACGTAAGCCCTGATCCACTGATACTTCTTGAAGACTCTCCGCTCATCAAGATAGCGCAGCGGAATCGGGTAGAGGCGGATTAGGCCTGGACGATCTTCGAAGACACCTCCCGTACACACGAGTTCGCGGTATTTTGAACTCAATTCAGGGCGCGTCTTTCCCCAGATAAGGATTCGTCGGCGTTCCCAGGCTTCTGGCAGCATCTACTCCGCTCTTACGAGCAGTAATTCCATTCCAGCTTCCTTGATGGCCTCCAGAAGTATACCTCGATGGCAGAGATCATGTGCGCGCTCATAGCAGAGAACGGCGACAGGGCCGTTAAATAGCTCCTTGGCAACGCAGGTCACAATGCTGGGATGCCCTTCGAGGTGCTCAGCGTAAAGCGCGAGGCAAAGCTTGATGTTGTCTCGATGGTGTCGGTAGGGGTTTCCTGCGTCCTTCAAGTGCTGATATCGGATCCCAGCGTTAGCAAGGTGTCGAGATAGAAGCGTTTTATTGAAGTCCTTCCGCCGTGACACAGGGGCCTCGCGAACATCGACGACCTTGCGCACACGGTGCTCAAGCAGAAGACCAATAAGTTCCACAGTGCTTCGCCGCTCATACCCGATGCTCACGACAGTCGAGGTGTGACCGTTTGGCCCTCTCGAACGCGTAGCCGTTTTTCCGCTGGCGCAACTGCGATGGTGAGTGAGTTCTTCGCGGACACAGTCTCGGGGGCGCGCGCTCATAGCATCCAGATCTCCATGGGTTGATGCTCCTGACCTTGCCCGCGGCGGACAACGAAAAAACGAGAGCCTGCGCTCGTTTCGGTTTCGAGCCGAACGAGCAGTGTGACTGCTCGACGGACTACGTCGTTCTTCGAGAGGCCGCGGGACTGTGCGATGGACCTGACCGAAAATTCTTCATCAGCTGTCAGACGAAGGACCCACTTTGCCGATTTCGATCTCAGGCGATCCATGATATACTTATAGTATGAATATAGTATCGTAGTCAAACGGGAGGGCCGACCGCAAGATTTCGGAAGTACCAATCGGCCCTCCTGTTTCGGGTGATCGCAAGGACATTCCAAGTCGGCGGGAGCTGTAAGTGGTCAAGAGTGCTTGTGTTCATCCGATCCTGCGTTGATCGCGTGTGAGCGATCCGGGGTATATATTCCAAGCACACGACATGCAGATAAACCCACCAGAACTCGTCCAGCTTGTTGTCTGGCATGCCTCGCGACATGGGGATGTCCTAACGACTGTCCGTGTCGTGAAGTTCTTGTACCTTGCCGACCTCTACCACGCACGTGCCTTTGGTGGGAGAACTCTGACCGGCTGGCCGTGGGCCTTCGTCCACTTCGGTCCATTCTGCTCAGAGTCGATGGAAGCGATCAGTACCGCGGCGCAGGGAGGGCTCGTCGAATCGAAGCCATACGCGAGTAAGTACACTGAGGAGGAGAGGTTCGTCTACGGGTGCGACCCGGACGCTGTACCGAGGTTGGAAAAGGAGTTGCCGAATGAAATCATCCTCCCCTTACGACGCGCTGTGAAGCGATGGG
The DNA here is from genome assembly GCA_045402695.1 of Acidobacteriota bacterium. Classification (GTDB taxonomy): domain Bacteria; phylum Acidobacteriota; class Polarisedimenticolia; order JACPZX01; family DASXTC01; genus JAWPNA01. The sequence goes on along the minus strand of JAWPNA010000067.1, from coordinate 14,421 downwards.
CCGACGACACGGGTGGCCTTCTCGATCATGTCTACTTCGAGACTGAACCCATGATTGCGGCCAGTCGAGGGCGGCTGCTCGATTTCAGTCTTGCCGAACCGTCCCCTCGGCGAAGTCCCGACGTAGAACTACAGAAACTCCCGAGGGAAAAGATCCAGGAAGGTCGACGACTTGTGGACCGTCTCAAGACACGCGTGGAAGGAGAACTGCGCCGACAACATGCTCTCTGGGTCAGGTCTGAAAATGACCCTGCACTCAAAGAGGTTCTTGCTTCACTTGATGACGCGCCTGTCCTTGAAGGGCGGACGCTAGTTGCGGATCTTGGAGAGATGGAGCCCGAATCAGAGGAGACGAAGTAAGGGTGAGTATCACCGACCTCGTCCCTGAGTTCTACGTCGATCTCCCCGAGGATACGTTTCGAAAAGCAAAGCTCGTCGGCCAGTTCTGCTGGGCTCCGATCCCAATCATCATGGGAGTCCCGATGATTCTTGACGTCGAGCGGGCTGATCCCACGGAACACGGCGCCGTAAAAGGTGAGATCCGGCTCCTGAACCGAACCGACTTCAGGAAGAAGAACCGGTTGCCGATTAAATCCTTGGGCCTTCGGGAAACTGAGGAGGTGTTAGTCCAGCGGGTGAAGAAGAGGCTGGCAGTCATCGTCTCCAGTGGCCATACGATTTTTGATGATGTTGCCGGGCTTCTGAAGAAGCGCGGGCAGGCGCATCTTCAAGAAGACAGTATTGTCGTCGCTCCTCTCTACGGGGTTGAAGGTGGCGAACACCACGGTGGCTTTCCACCTCTGATGGTAGCGAGGACCAAGGCGCTTCAGTACCGTCAGTTCTTCTATTGTGCGCCTTACAAACAAGTGTACGAAGGGCTCGTTCGACTAGACCGCATCCAAACGGTCCTGCCTCACTATCTCACAGTGGAGCTGACGTCGGTTGCGCTCAGCCCGGCTGCGCTGTCGGTGTTGCTGACCATGGTCCGGGCGCTCTTTGGGGCGGCACCGGATGAGGACTTTGTTGCCATGCAGGAACTGTTGAGAGAAGTGTTACCTCCGGAGGCCAGACTCTCGAAATAGATGACCAACGAATAGCTCTATCAAAATGACAGAGGTGTGAACTGGAGAGAGGGCGCGTCGAACATCATCACCGACACAGAGGCCTGTACATCTACTGCGCTGCTCCGTGCAAAAGGGAGTGTTTGTCACATGCCTGTCAGGCGCTCTCACATGGGGTCGAAGGCAGTCAGGCCGGGGCGTAGGTCGGCGGCCCTGATACACTCTCTGCGCACGCGCAAAACTCACCCTCGACTGCCTCCGGTGGCCGAGTGGCTTCCAGCTGCGGGCTCAGGCCGCGCTGGAGCGCGGTTTCAGGCCGCCTTGCCGCCGACCAGGCGGTATTCATCAAGCTCGATTGCGACGACGATCAGGCTCCGCTGTACCCGATCAGATCGTGCCCCCGCTACCAACGGCGACCGATCTCCCGGCCACGGTTCTTGCTGCCGGGAGTAAGATGCCCCTCGCGGTTGAGAAACTGCTGAGTGACTTAATCGGGAGACCCCCCCTGCAACGCGCGGCCCCACTTTCGATGACAAGCCATCGGTAATCCGCGTGCTGCTAAGCACTGAGCCGCGGTCAAACACTGCACCAGCCGCTCTCACCTGCTGGGCGCCACTTCCCCACGGCACGGTCGAGACCCGTGCGGCGTGCTGGAGGGGACAGCTTTCTCTGGCGGCCGCCATTGGAACGTCTTTCTCCGGCCTCTGCGACATCACATGTGGGCAGGGCTCCGTAGGTATCGCTCGCTCTGCAGTCCTGGACTACCCCCGAGGCCAGGGCTCGCGTCAAGAAGCATCACCCCGACCAAGCCGCGACGATGACGGCGGTGCCGGGCGGTGGTAGAATGAGCGACGGAGAGCAGAAAGGTGAGCGACCCACAGAAGTACCCGCTGAACAGCCTGGGCCTACAGATCAAGGACCACTGGCTGAAGTACCGGCCGCAGATGTGCGAGGACCTGAAGAGCCGGGGGTTGCTGGAGAAGTCGGTGCACCTGGCCCAGGAGAAAACGAGCTAGGCGCTGGCGGAGTTGGTGAGCGACCAAGGGATGAAGCACCACGAGGCGTGGGAGGCGGTGAGGCAGGAGTGGGCGTTCCTGCCGGCGGAGAAGGACGAGCCGGAGTTGGGCGAGGAGCCGGGGGAACTCAGCCGTCCGGGAATCCCTACCTCGCAGACTGAGACCGGCGATGTGGACCAAGACGAGGTTGACGAGTAGATCGGCCAGGCCAGCTTCTTCCCAGCTCTCCAGAATCCTGCGAGCTGGTCGCCCATCCCCGAATCCAAGCGAACAGCCGGGAGGTTTCCACGGGAAACCAGCCCCTGCGAGGAATCCGCCGTGGCGTGGACGAAGGAGTTTGACTTGCCCCACGATGACGCTTTCGAGCCCCACATCGAGGGGATCGTCGGGCGAATCAGAGCGTCCGGCAGGAAGAGGGTCGACTCGTCTTTCAGACGGAGGAAGCTCGAGACGAGGCTGCTGGACGGATTCTCGACCTCGCTGAAATGATTGTGGCGGAGTGTGAGACAAAGCCGCCCGCGCGCGAACGGGAAGTCGACACCGCTGAAATCGCACGCTCCCAAGTGGCTGAGATCACAATCGCCGAGAAGGTAGTTCCGTCTGAAACGGAGTGCGCGAGGGCCAAGGCGGAGTCAACGCCCCTTGCAGGCATCCGCACCTCGGAGGAACAGGCAAGGGCCGACGATCTCGAGACGGAGTTGCGAACGTTCTTTCAGCGCCAAATGAAGGGCGTGAGGCTCGGGATCGGCCTCGTCGTCGATGTTCTCAACAAGCTCGTGGAGCTCGGCGCCCTCTACGCGAAGGCTGAGAGCCGGATGTTCGCCGACTGGTGGGCTCGGATGGTCGTGGCGCCTCGGTCGCTGTGTCAGATCTGTGTCAGAACTGTTCTACACCATGGGGAAACATCGGTCAGAACGCCATCCAGACTTCCGGCGCAAGTCACTCGTTCCTTGTAATTTGTCCCGATGACGACCGATAATCCCCATACGGACGGAGAACTCAAAATCCCCCGGGGCTCAGCCCTGCGAGGGTTCGAATCCCTCCTCCGGCACCAGCGGGTCTTCTGATGACAAGAGGGCGTTTCACCTCACTGAACACGCCAAGTGCGCTGATTCCATCTTCACGCTTGCAGAGTCGTGATTCTGGCCGTCGCCGGGGCTGCCTACGGCGGAGAGGGCAAGGACGGGAAGATCTGCGCGACGAAACAACGAGGTCCACACGATCAACGTGAGGACGGCGACCCTTGAGCACGAAGGTAAGCGGTCGTATGACGGGGCTTTCAGCGAGTATGGCTCGGAGTCGGGCGCCCGGGAGATCTGCATTCGGTCAGACGATACATATCGCTGAGACGCGCAGCTCAAACGCTTGAACAAGGAAGCCGGCTCTCTCGGGCTTCTCCTCCTGCCGCGCACACGACCGCCCTGTCGCCAGGGGCCGACCGGGGTTGCGCGCTTCGCAGTGGGTCACCTATGATCGGGACGGCAACCCTCCACCGCATCTGCGAGGTCCGCCATGGCGCGACTTGGCCGTATCTTCTGCTTCGTCTCCGTTCTGGTCGTATCGACGCTGAGCGCTCTGGCTCAGAGCGCCGACCCCAAACCGGACTTCTACACGCTGCGCAAGGACAGTGGGTACGAAAGCGGTTGCTTTGCTCCCTGTATGTGCCCGATCATGATCCGTGGGGAGGTGCGGGGGGGCTTTCGCCTGTCCTTCATCGGTTCCGACGGACTGTTCGATGATTATCTCGTCGAGCATGTCGAGTGGGTTGTCCGACAACCCTCCGGCGAGCTGCACGTGAGTGGGTCCGGCAGCTACCGGATCGGTGGCCAGTTCGCTCGCCAGCACCAGCTCTCCCTCGACCTGCAGGTCGGAGAAGATCCGGTGCAGCATTTCGACAGCGGATTGGTCGTGCCGACGACCGACTTTCCCGCCATCGATGCCCGGATCTCCATCAACGGGGAGTACTGCCACGACACGGTGTTCGAAGTCCACGCGCGCCCGGTGCGTGACATGCGCGTGGACGGGGTGTCGGTTTCCTGGGATGCGGAGCCAGTGGCCGACGGGCATGACGTGGTGTGGGGATCGTTGCGGGCGCTGTCGGACAGCTTGGGCAACTTCGCCGTGGTGGTCGCAGGATGCCTCGCCAACGACATAGCGGGCGACATGCTGCCGTTTGCGGTCGACCCGGCGCCCGGCGAAGGGTTCTTCTTTCTGCTGCGGGATGTCGAGGGAGGGATCACCGGCAGCTTCGACTCTGGCTCACCATCGCAGGTGGCATCACGCGACGATTCGATCGAGGCTTCGGCGTCTGCCTGCCCCTGACGGAGAAGGGGATCCGAAGCGGCGGCCATCCTCCGACACGAGCATCCGCATCTGGTAGACTGTCATGCTGTCGACGGCACAGGTGCAGCATGGATGCGAAGGGAAGGCGGGCGTTTCGTTCGATCCTGTTCTGGAGCCTCCTCCCCGCCTTTCTCGCCAAGAGCGCGGCAGGCGCCACGCCGGGCGAGGCCACCGACCTGGCGGTGACAGGCTACGACGCGGCAACCGGCGACATTTCCCTCACGTATCTGCCGGCCTGCTCCGCCGCCGATCATCACATCGAGTTCGGCCCACTGGAGAACGTCTCTGACTACAGCTACTCCGGCCAGGTGTGCGGACTGGGGACCAGCGGCTCCTACAGCGCGTTCAACCCCGGCGTCGGCTCGTACTTCTTCCTGGTCGTGGGCGACGACGGTGTCGGGATCGAGGGCTCTTACGGGACGAGCATGGTCGGGTCAACGCCGGCCGAGCGCCCCGCGGACACGGCCGACCCGCTTTGTGCCTTCACACAGGACCTGACGGGACGCTGCGACGGTCCGTTCACCCCCGCTTTGGAGATCGCCCTGTTCCGACCCGGCAGCGGTTCCGCACCGGCTCCGTTCCAGCGCTGGCAGGTCCCGCCGGAAGAGAAGGTGGTCCCCGGAGCCGGCATCCGCGTGAACGGAGACGACGACGATCTCGACGGATTGGCCGACCGGGACGACCCCTCGGTGACATTCGAGAACGATCTCGTGGAGGCGACATTGACCGTCGACACCCCAAGCCCGCCTCCCGGCTACGAGTACACGTTGACGCGCAGCAATCCGAACATCCGGGTCTTCGACACGCCGGCCAAGGAGGGCGAGATCCTCGTTTCGGGCAGCAGCGTCCCTCTGACGTTCTCCACCGGATCGCGGACTGTCTGGATCGAGAACCCCAACGGGGGCGCGGCCGATCTCCAGCTCGCCGCCCTGAGGACCTCCGACGGATCCATCCTGGCCACAGACACCGTCCACCTCTTCCCGATCACGAGCGTGGTGATCGCTCTGGGCGGAGAGACCCAGGTGCCCGCCGACCCGCCGCTGGAGCCGACCAACCACGGCACCTTTCAGCTCGCCATTACCCTGTATCGCATCGGCTACGATGTGCGCATGTACGACGAGGACGTGGTCCCCGCCAGCGGCGCGGGAGCCGCATACAACGAGGTGGTCGCCGCGATCCAGAGACGCAACGTCTCTCACGTGGCGATCTACGGCTACAGCCACGGCGGAGGCTCGACCAACGACCTCGCCCGCCGGCTGGACGCAAACCGTGCGACGATAGGTTCTTTCACGCTCGACTTCACCGCTTACGTTGACGGGATCGACAACGACTCCGACTTCGACATCGACACGGAGACGGCGCTGCCGCCCAGCACTGCCTATCACGCCAACTACTATGAGCATCCAGGCTGTGGCTTCCTGCAACTTTGCGGCGGGCCGATCGCGGGCGCCCAGCTCGACGTGAACGTGACGGCCACACCCTGGGGAGCGTCGCTCACTCACTTCACCATCGACGACGCGCCTGAGGTGCTCCAGGGACTTCTCGATCTGCTGGTGATCCATGTCGCCCCATAGGAGCCTGATGAGAATCGGACGATCCATCCCGATCCGCCTCGCGGGGGTCGTCGTCCTGGGGGCGCTGGCAGCCCTTTGCGCGATGGCCGTGCTGGCGGCAATGCAGGCCCGGCCGCGCGCTGACGCCGGCGTCCAGGAGCGGATCGAGAAGGCCGTAGACGCCGTGGTGCGTCAGGATGCCGCCGCGGGCGAGAGCTTCGAGGCGCTGCGCCAGCTCGCCATGGGGCGGCGTAGCGAGGTTCTGCTCCAGCTCGCGCTCTATCTGAGCAAGAGCACGGGCACCGAGCGGAGCATGGCGGGCGCCCTCATCCTCCAGCGTCTCGAGTTTACGCCCGAGGAGAAGCTGGACGTGGCGCTTGCGAATCTGGAATCGGATGATTCCGCCCTGCACCGGGTACTGACCGAGATGCTCGGAACCGTCGATCGGAACCAGGAAGGCGTGCCTGACTTCAGTGTGTACGAGGCGCGGCTCAGGAAAGACAGTCTGTCTCCGCCTCCCGTGCTGATTCGCTACATCTACGAGGCGTCGCCCGACGCGGCGCTGCGCAGCATGGAACGCGTCTACGGTGGTGCCCGTGCCGGCGCGACTCTCGGCACGTTGCAGGAGATTCTCTCGCGTCGTGATGCCTCGACGGCCTGGTCCGCCAACGAATTGGTGCAGGCCCGCGATGCACTCGAAGCGCTGGGAGCCGACCCTGCGTGGTGGAGGCGCCTGTACGTCGCGACGCTGCTGAGGCGCAACCCGGAGCTCGCCACGCCGGCGCTCACAGACAGGCTGAGAAACGACTCCAGCCAACTGGTGCGCGACGCGCTCGCTCCGTGAATCGATGACGGCGGCGAAGCGGCCCCTGCCGCCTCCCCAGCGCGCACCCCACCCCGACCGCCTCGAACCGACGCGGCCAGACTACCGGCGGATCCTCCAGGCTCACGAGGCCGCCATGGCCGCCGGCGAGCCGCTCTACCTGGACCCGACCACGGGGCTCGCCGTCTTCACGGCGCAGGCGCTCTGGGACAGAGGCTTCTGCTGCGACTCGGGATGCCGGCATTGCCCGTATCTCGAGCGTGCCTCTCGGTGACAACCCGGGAGCATGGCCGCTGCCTCGTCAACGCGAGGCACCAGGCTCGCAGCGTAACGTGGCGATCACGGCCCTTGATGCTCAGTGCGGGCTGCAGGGGAGCGACGCGTAGGGGCGGAACAGCGGCGGCGTGACTTCCCCGAGCTGGCTTTCCGCGATCCCGTTGTCCGAAGCGACGAGGAAGTACAGGTCCGTTCCCGGCGCCGGATCGTCAAACGTCGCGCTGGTCGCCGGCTCGAAGCATGAGTCAGCTCCGTCGAGCCCGACGGCGGTGAAGATGCCGTGGCTGTACCAGGTGCCGATCGTCCCCACATAGATGTTGTACCGGCTCGCTCCCGCCGCGGCCGACCAGGTGAGCGTGTAGCCTGAACCGGAGCTCACGACGTCGAGCGGCGTCCCGCCCGTGCCGCCGTCGTCTACGGGAGGCGGCGCGCAGTTGCCGTCCGTCGCCGGCGCGCCGGTCGTCGTTGCATCGAGGCCACACCCGTTGGCGTAGCGGACCTGGTAGAGGAGGGGACTTCCCGGCGGCGCCGTATCATCCGTGCAGGACAGGGTCCCGTAGACGATGGGCCCATTGCAACCTCCCGAGGTTATCGGCAGGCCGCCGCGCAACACGACGTGGGATCTCGCGCCCGTGCCGGAATCGCCCCACGCTCCCGCATCCTGGGCCCAGGAGACGAGAACGCCCGTTGTGAGACACGCGTCGGCGTCGGCCGCCAAGTTATTCGTCAGGCCCGTGGGCGCCGCGCAGACGGGGCACGCGCCGGTGTCGCACACGACCTGGTCGAACTTGAAGACGATGTCGTCCACGTCCCATCCAGCGGCATTATTGGGTCCGCCGATCCAGTTAGCCGCGCTCTGGAATCGGAATCGTATCTTGATCGTGTTCGACCGGGTGACGTTGAACGGCGTGAGATCGTACGGTCCCGCCATCTTGAGCACATTATTGGGGTCGGTCGGATTGTCGATCCCCTGCCGCCACGTCTGGAGCGTGACGAAGCTGCCATCGTTTTCGGGATCGATCTCCACCCGGACGCTGTCGTTGAACGATGCATTGCTATACCCGTTGAAGAGATGCTTGAAGCTCAGCTCCTTGATCACGTCGCCGGTCCCGACGGTGTAGTCGAACACGAGATCCCGGGTGCTCGTGTCTCTGGGGATCCCGGCACAGTCCGCATCTCCCATGTGCCAGGAAGTCGGCGCGCTCGTCGTCCGGCACGGTCGCAGGCTCCACTCGGTGTCGTGGGAGAAGGAGAGATCCACCGTCGCGGGGTCCGTCTCCGTGACGGGGGTGAAGGAGTTCGTGTCGAGGATCACCTCGACGAACTCCGTCCACGCGTGGGAGGCGGCGTCGGTCAGATCCACGCGCAGGCGCGTCCGTTGGCCGCAGAAGGACGACGCGCTGTCGGCCAGCTCGAGCTGCCACGCATGGGGCACGGACGCGCCGACGGCGATGTCGCCGATCGTCTCGGCGCCCGAGGGAGACACCGTCAACGAGGCGCCCGGAGGCGCGCTGTCAACGCTCACCGTCGCCTGCACCCCGGCCGCTGCGGCGCAGCCGGCGTTCTTGAGCACGAGCGTGAGGTCCGCCGTCTCGCGGCGGTCGAGGAAGACATCGCTGTCGCAGCCGCCGCCCACGGACGAGGAGGAGACCGTGCCCCGCGGCGGGCCGGTGGATGTGGCCGCGTTCGCAATGACCAGGGCGAAGTCCTGATCGGTCGTGTCGGCGTTGCCGGGGACGCCGTCGCCGCCGAGCGTCGTCGCCCGCACCTTGATCTGGAACGATGCGCAGGTCAGCGAGCTTCCCGCGAGGTGGATCCCTTCAACATTGTTCCGGTTGTCGGGCGTGGAGCCGGTGTTGGTGAGCCCGTTGGTGAAGTTGTTCCCCCGCCATGTCGTCGCTCCCTGCGCGAGGAACAGATCGAGGTCGTTGACAAGGCAGGGGTTGCACGAGACGGCCCCCGGGGCATCCGTCCAGACGAGCGACGCCTTCAGAGGCTTGGTCGGATCCTGCACGAAGTAGTTCATCGCGAAGGCGCCGGGATCCCCGATGGCGCCGATGATCGTGGTCTGATCGACGAACCGCGTCCCGGAAGGGTCATCGAACGAGTTCTTGAGGTTCACGCGCCCCCAACCCTCGTTGTTGTTGGGAACGTCGGGTGCCTTCATGTCCACGGCACCGTTGATGAGGATTGCCTTGTTCATGGCGGGCGAGGGGAAAACGCCGAAGAGATCCTCGAACCAGTCAAAGACCACCGCCGACGCTCCCGCCGCGCGAGGCGAAGCCTGGCTCGTGCCGCTGTAGATAGAATACTTGCTGGAGCCCACGCCGACGGAAGCGCAGCAGCCCGCGCCGCCGCCAGGATCGCAGAAGCAGTCGTAGGTCGCGGCGGAGGACCGCGCCCCGGCGATCACGTGCCCAGGGAGGCAGACGTCCGGCTTGATGCGGCTGTCGACCGTAGGACCGCGCGAGGAGAAATCCACCAGCGCGTCCACGTCGTCGGCCGGGCCGCCGCACCCGGACACGCCCGGGCAGGAACTGGGACGGTAGTTCTCGGTGGCGCCGATAGTGACGATGTTCTTCGCGGCGTGCGGCGAGGTGAGCGTTCCACTGGCCGGGCCGCTGTTGCCGGCCGAGAAGAGGACAGCGTACGGCTGGTTGCCGGCGGTGTTCGGATCGCCGTCTCGCACGCGCGCGTCCCAGGCCTGCGCGGTGGAGGTGTAGCCGTTGCCCGGAGTGGCGCCGTCGGTGAACGAGTGCGTCCCGATCTCCGCGCCCCCGAAGCGCACCGCGTCGGGGGCGAGCGTGTTCGGCATGCCGGCGTACGATGCAGGGCACAACCCGTCATTGAGGGCCTTCTGGAAGTAGAGCGCCGCCGCCGGAGCGGATCCGGATCCCCAGTAGAAGCCGTTCGGATCGGTGAGGCCCGTGCCGTTGGGCAGACGCGGGTCGCCCAGCGTGATTGAGGCCACGTTCGTGCCGTGCCCATCGGTGTCCTGGTTGGCGGCGCAGAGAGCCGTCGCGAACGTCGTACGGCCGCGGAGATCCTCGTGCAGCGTGGCGATGTTACCGGTGTCGAGGCCGGTGTCGGCGACGGCGACGGTCACGCCAGCGCCGTCGGCGCCGAGCCCCGCGAGCCAGGCGTAATAACCGGTCACTGGTTGGTTGGAGGCGTTGAGGTTCCCAGCGGTGATCTGCGCTGCCTGCTCACCTTCGACCGCAGGAGGAAACCACTCCTCTGCCCAGTACACTGCGGGGTCGCTCAGGATTCCGGGCAGGTCGCGCGAGTGGACGTTCTCAATCACCGCATGGTGCAGCACCTGCCACTGGCTCGTCGAGGGCCCTTCGCTGAGATCGACGAGGCGCGCGCCGCGGGCGATGAGGGCGTCATCCGACGCCTCCCATCCGGGCAGGTCGAACAGGACCAGGCGCAGCGTGATCGTCTCGTCGCGCGAGGCCTTCGCCTTCAGGCCTGGATAGGCTTTGTACGCGGCGTGGTACTCTCCCGTGAAGGCGAGGTGTCCGACGTCACGGAGACGCGACTTGATGTCGCCTCGCGCGAAGATCAGATAACCGAACTGCGGTTGGTACTGGACGAGCCGTGCGCCCGCGGCCTCCAGCTCGGCGAGCCACTCGGGCTTCACGGGGGCGTCGAACTTGACGAGGTACGGCCTCTCTCCGGCTGTCGCGCCAGCATGCGCGCGCCACTCCAGCGGCAGCGGCGGCTCCCCGCCGCGCACGTCGAAGCGCGCTGCTCCAATGGTGAACAGATCGGCGTCCTCGATCGCCTCGAAGCGGAGGCCCCTCCTCCAGAGAGATGCGATGACTTCTGAGGGGATCTCCACGAAGAGGCGCTCCTCGTAGAAGTCGATCACGCGCGTGCCCGCCGGGAGATCACCCATCGCCACGCCGCGCGCCGCTTCGATCCAGCCCTTGATGAAGGCCGGCGGATCATTCGTCGCCTCAGCCGGCGTGGTTGGAGCCGGCCCCACGGCCGTCTCGGCCACCGCCCGGACCTTTGAGGCCTCCGGCGCCCGATCCGCGCAGTTGCCCGAGCCGGCGCCAAATGCAGGAAGAGACGAAGTCATCAGGACGGCCGCCAACCAGGCGGCCGACCGTCCAGAAGTACCGCGGAACTCCGTCAGGTCCGTACCCATTCCCCATCCCCCTCATTCGCCGCGAGGATGCGGCCACCCGCTCGTTGACACAAACCCCGGCCCCCACGAGAACGTGATCGGGCATCAACGTATCGGGGGCCAGGTTGCAGTGCTCACCACAGTATCCGACCAGCACCAGTCCCGGGCAAGCCAGAATTCGGCCCCAACCTGCCCTTTCCCAACAGTCTGCGCATCGGCCCCGGGGCTCGAGTCACACTTGCAGATTCTGAGTCCTGGCTGCCCCATGCTTGCGTGAGGGCACATCCCGCTCCACGAGTTTCCAGTTGACAGGAATGGGTGGATGGGTTCAACATGGCGCCTCTTTCGAGAGCCTCGAGCCCTCTTTGCCGGGAGAAATGGAGCCGTGTTGATGCCCCCCTCCACGCGTTGCCTGCGTCTGGTGGTGATTCTTGCCGTACTGGTGTCGTTGCCCGCGCTCGCCCATACCGAGATCAAGGAACGCTCGTTCGAGCTCGGCCTCGCCGCCGGCTTCATCCACTTCGACACTCAGTCGGTACTGACCAGCGACACGGCCCCGACGGCGCTTGTGGGCTATTTCTTCACCAAGAGGCACGGAGCGGAGTTGCTCTACACACACCTCCACGCCAACGGCGAAACAGCGCCCTTCGTTCACACCGACGTGGACATGTGGAGGCTTGGATACACCTACAACACGAGCCATCGGGAGAAGCTGGGGAGCTTCTTCAGATTCGGCTTCGGCAGATGGGCGATTGACCCGGAGAATGTGCACGGCGCCTCCGAGCGGCTGCAGAGCGGCGACCGGAACATGATGATCTACTCGGGCGGTGGCTTCCGCTTCCGCGTCACCGAGATGATCGGCGTGCGCGTCGCGGCGACGGTTGACTTCATAGACGCATTCAACGGGATCCTCAATGCGGATCTCCAGGCAACCGGAGAGGTGGGCGTCACGATCCTGCTCGGCGGACGCGAATCCTCGCCCGAGCCGGCGGAGTCGTTGGACGCTCCCAAGGAAGAACCCAAGAAGCCTGAAGATCAAAAAAATCCATAGTCCGCGCCTCCAGAAGCTAAACCACTCCAGGTAAACGTTTTACCTACCGCCTCACCCGCCGTAGATCCCCCACCCGACCGTATGGGTTTTCTGTTGCATATTGAGACTTGCTGTCGTATGATTCCGCGACTACCCGGTACAGGAACTGTTTGAAACACTCGTCCGACTCAAAGGTAGACTACTGATGAGCGACCCATCCGGGAACGGCATCGTGAATGGTCGTTATCGGATCACCCGTTCTCTCGGCGAAGGAGGAATGGGCTCGGTCTTCCTCGCATCGGATCTCGCCCAGGATGGTCGCCCCGTCGCGCTGAAACGGGTCTCCCACCCGGCGCTCGACGAACAGACGATCGCCTCCTTCAAGGACGAGTTCGGGACGATGACCCGCCTGCGCCACCCGAATGTCGTGGAGGTGCTCGACTTCGGGGTCGACCAGGCCACCGGCGAGCCGTTCCTCACGATGGAATATCTGGAGGGGAAGGACTTCGGGGACTACCTCAAGGAGAATGGACGACTGCCGGCCTCCGCCGTAATGAATCTGCTCGTGCAGATGTGCAGAGGCTTGGAGTACATCCACTCGCGCGGCCATTTCCACAACGACCTCAAGGCCCAGAACGTCCGCATCAGCGCCGGCACCCCACCGGTGTGCAGATTGATGGACTTCGGGCTTGCCTCGGAGAGGCGCGCGACCAGACATTCCCCGCGAGGGACACTGCATTACCTCGCCCCGGAGCTTCTTCACGGCGGGATCGGGCCGTCGCGGCGCTCCGATCTCTACGCACTGGGCGTGATCTTCTACCTGGCGTTTGCGGGGCGGCTCCCGTTCGACGGCGAGCCCAACGATGTCCTGCGGCAGATCCAGAGCGATCCGCCGGAGCCGCCGAGCCGGTTCAACCCCGATCTTTCTCCGCGGATTGAAAGCCTCATCCTGCGCATGCTCTCCAAGGACCCCGAGGCACGGCCCGCGGACGCGGCCGCGGTCATCGCTGAGATCTCGGCTGCCTCCGGCACGGCCTATGAGATCGAGACCCAGGCCACGCTCGCCTCCTACATCAGGAGTGGCTCATTCGTCGGGCGCCACCATGAAGTCGGTCGCCTCATCGGCATCATCGAGGCGTCGCACCGCGACGCTCCTGGGTCCACCCCCGCGCGTCTCGTGCTCCTCTCGGGCGAGAGCGGCGTGGGAAAGAGCCGGCTCATCGGCCAGCTTCGTTACGAAGCGCAGCTCAGAGGCGGCTCGTTTGCTCTGGGCCAGTGCTACGAGGATTCCGCCTCCGCATTTCATCCCTTCGCGCAGATCCTCCGGCAGGTCGTCCCGCAGGTGTCTGAAGACGAGACTCTGGCGCCGCTGCTTTCCGGCGCCGCCGACGCCTTGCCGCTGTCGGCCATCGGTCAGGTGGATCGGGAGCGGGAGCATCGCCGCATCGTGGACGCCGCGGCCCAGGCGATCCTCGCGGCCGCCGCGGCCCGCCCGCTGGCCCTCTGCGTGGAGGACATCCAGTGGGCCGACACCGCCTCGCTCGATCTGATTGAGCATCTCGCCCGGAACACGGCCTGCACGCCGCGGCTCGTGCTGGCGGTCACCTACCGCACGGAGGAGGCGGACTCGGGCCCGCTTGCCGGCGCCCTCGTGCGCCTGCAGCGCGCAGCCGACTGGAATCGCATCGAGCTGACTCGACTGCGCAGGGACGACGTCGCCGCGATGCTGGCCGGCATGTTCGGGCTGGAGGACTCTCCCGCGGCCCTCGTCGAACTCCTCATGCGGGAGACGGAGGGCAATCCTCTCTTCGTCCAGATGGCGGTGGAATCCCTCGTCGAGGAGAGGGGCACTGCGCGCGGCGGCGCCGATCTTCTCACGGACCTCGAAGGCCTCGGCGAGATCTCCTTCCCGCGGTCCGTGGCCGAGGCCATCGAGCGCAGGCTGTCGCGCCTCGATCCGTCCGAGGCGGCGGTGCTGGAAGCTCTGGCCGTGGCCGAGCGGCCGGTGGACGACGACCTGCTGCATCGCGTCCTGCAATCCGACGGGGGTGACGACCGGGTAAGCGCCGCTCAGGGGGGTCGTCAGCGAGACGGGGCCATAGCGCGTCGCCACGATGAACCCGATGTCCCCCCCCGCCAGCATCAGCATCGGCAGCGCCGAGCGCGTCCACTCCCCGGGGTCGGC
>JAWPNA010000382.1:0-6032 GCA_045402695.1 Acidobacteriota bacterium | reverse complement strand
CGGGGGTTCGTCTTCATCTCCCACCACGGGCAGGTTTATCCGTCGGGGTTCTTCCCGCTGTCCGCCGGCAACGTGCGTGACACCACCCTGGCCCTCATCTACAGAGACAGCGTGTTGTTTCGTGACCTGAGAGACCCCGATCTCCTGAAAGGCCGCTGCGGGCGGTGCGCCTTCCGAGTGATCTGCGGCGGGTCGCGCGCCCGCGCCTACGCCGCCGGAGATCCGCTGGGAGAGGACCCGCTCTGCGCCTACGATCCCGCCACGGCGCCCGTATGATGCGCGTCATGGCGCGGCGCCTGCCGGGATGCGTAGCATTCACGCTGATCGGGACGCCGTACCCAGGAGGGAATCGATGAATACTCAGACCCGGAGCGACACCGTGTCGGACTACCTGCAGGGCGATCACCGCCGGCTCGAACTGCTGATGGAGACCTGCAAGGCGCTGATCGAGGCCGGCGACGCGAAGGGCGCGGCGGCCGAGTTCTCCCAGTTCCGCCAGGGGCTCATGCGCCACATCAAGATCGAGGAAGGGATGCTGTTCCCGGAGTTCGAGACGGCCACGGGCCTCGACCGGGAGGGCGGCCCCACCGGTGTGATGCGGTACGAGCACGCCGAGATCATCAGACTGCTCGACCTGATCCGCGACCTGTTCGAGGCCGCGCAGCCATCGGCCTCGGAGTTCGAGTCGCTGCGCTCCGCGCTGGTGGCCCTCCTGCACGAGCACAACGCCAAGGAGGAAAGGATCCTCTACCCGATGACCGACCGGATGGTCGCGCCCGAGAAGCTCAAGGATCTCGTCCGGAAGATGCGGAGTTTCTAGATGGACACCGATGTCAGGACGAACCCGGCCCTGCTCAAGCTGGACCTGTACTGCAACGGGCTCCAGCTCGATGACTCGTGCTACATCGAGGAGGACGGCGGCCGCGCGATCATGCGCACGCGCGCCGGCCTGGGAAGCGGGCTGGAGCTGATCCTGCCGGGCGGGCTCTGGACCAACGTTCCGGTCGCGGAGGCCTTCGCGGCACGTTCCCCATACATCCTGCGCCGCAAGGCGGGCCGCTACGTGATCCATCGGGGCTCGGAGCCGATCGCGACTGTCACGCTGTCGCCGCGGCCGGCCTGGTACGACGCTGTGACCACCACCGGCAAGCCGATGACGCGGATCGGCTCTCTTCAGGGGACCTACCTCGGGGTCTACCCGGCGAAGGTGTGCGAGTACTGGCTCACGAAACCCGTCAAGGAAAACTGCAAGTTCTGCTCGGTGGGTCTCAACCTGGGCGCCGGCGATGACGACTCCAAATCGGTGGACGAGGTGCTCGAGGTGGTGCACGCGGCGAGGCGTGAGTCGGGGATCACGTACGTGGACTTCAACACCGGCCACTACGAAGGAGACAGCTACCTCGACATCCTGGAGCCGTACATCCGGCGCGTCAAGGAGGAGACCGGGCTGCTCATCGGAGTGCAGACACCGCCGCACCACGACCTGTGCCGTTACGGCGAGCTGAAGGAGATGGGGGTCAACCGCGTCTCGTTCTGCTTCGAGATCTTCGACGAGCAGCGATTCATCGAGGTGTGCCCCGGCAAGCACCGTGAGTACGGGTTGCGGCGGTACCTCGAGGCCGTGCAGCACTGCGCGAAGCTGTCGGATCGCCGGGCCGGGCAGGCGTGGGTCAGCAACGGAGAGATCATCGCGGGGCTCGAGAGGCCCGAGTCGTCCATCGCCGCCATCGACTGGATCACCGGCGTGGGCGCCATCCCCACCGTCTGCGTCTTCAGGCCGTTGGTGGGGACCGATTTCGAGGACGTCCCGCCGCCTCGCACCGAGGACCTGATCCCCGTCTTCCGGCGCCTGTACGAGTCGTGCATGGAGCGCGACCTCCCGATCGGCGTGGCCCCCAACATCCACGTCAGCCTGGTCCTGCTCCCCGAGGAGTGCCGCTGGTTCACGGACCGGCCGCGCCGTTACTGGCGCAAGGAGCTCAAGCTCAAGGCGATGTCGCGCATCTTCGGATGGCAGCTCGAGCGGCAGGTCCATCGGGCCAGTGCGGCGCACGCCGCATTGTGAATTAGCGCACACCGCTGGGTGCCCAGCCACACCCGAATGGCGACGGCCAGCGAAATTCCCCCTGATTGATGAACTTGCCTCTGGCATTTCTTTTGCTGCCTCTCACGTCAGATTCGAATCCGCAAGTTCAATCTCCCCGCGGAAGGGTGGACGGGTCAACAAGGGGATGGCCCGCCAGGATCCGCGGAGGATCGGTTATCCCCCGTAGTTTGGCAGCGCCGAACATGGAGCCCTAGCGCCGTATCCAATCCCGGCGGCGGCGCCGGCGTCCCGCGGCTGCCGGTGATAAGGGAGGTGTGCATGTTCTCCAGAATCTCGAAGTGGGCCGTGCTCTGCGGCGTCGTCCTGCTCGCCGCGACACTGCCCGCAAGCGCCGTGACGCGCAACTATCACGTCTACGCCACCGACGGCTGGGTCACCATGGCCGACGGCAACAAGGTCTATTCGTTCGGGTTCAATGACACGGGCGTCATGGGACAGATCGTGTTCCCCGCGCCGCTCATCTGGGCCAACGTGGGCGACACGGTCAACGTCACAATGACCAACCTGGGGTTCAAGTACCGCCCCGATCTGACCGATCCGCACACCATTCACCTTCACGGGATGCACGTCACGCCCTTCTTCGACGGCTTCCCGGAAGGCTCCTTCGGCATCCCGATGGGCGAGTCGTTCACCTACCGGTTCAGCCCCAGCCACGAGGGGAGCTTCATCTACCACTGCCATGTCGAGGCGGTGGAGCACGTGCAGATGGGGATGTACGGCCCGCTGCTGATCTACAGCGGACCGCCCGCCAAGGCGTATGGCCAGAACTACACGAAGGAATACATCTGGCTGATGAGCGAAATCGACAGCCGGTGGCATCACTCCCTGGAGCCGGGCGTGCCCGAGCTGGAGGTCCCGGAGATCCTGCAGACCTGGCCGCCCATCGGCTACGCCGAGTGGGTGCGCGTGAACTTCCGGCCCGACTACTGGCTGGTCAACGGCCTGGGCTTCCCCGATTCGATCCGGGCGGGCGCCGAGCTGCCGATCCTGACAACCGATCCCAACGACGAGAGCTTTGTCGCGGGAATCCAGAACGGAATCGTCGTGGCCAATGGGAATCCGGCGCACTCCGGCTTGCAGCAGTCGGCGCTGCTGGACGTCGTTCCCGATGAGCACGTGCTGGTGCGCCTCATCAACATCGGATTCCAGTCGCACCCGATGCACCTGCACGGCGAGGACTACGACATGCTGGCGACGGACGGTAATCCGTACCCGCACCTGCAGATGACGGGCCGCAAAGGCGAGACCGCCAAGTTCGAGAAGTTCACCATCAACATCGGCTCTGGCGAAACGTACGATGCCTTGGTCGACTTCGACTCCATGCACCTCTGCGCGAACCTGGCGATGGAGCCTCCGGGCGGGGAGTCCCCGTTCCCGGATGAGACGTCGCCGCTTTACGATCCCAATGGACCGCTGTTCTATCCGGCCCACTGCCACGATGACTATCACGTCACCAACCAGGGTGTCTATCCCGGCGGGATGACCACCCTCGTGAAGGTCGCGCGGCCGGTGTGCACGATGCCGTAACGAACCATCGCGGGCCGGGTCCGCGGGGGGCCCGGTCCGCGACGCCAATCCAGGAGATGGAGAAGCAGAGATGAAAGCCGAACGGTTCTCGCTCATGTCACTGGCATTGCTGATGGGACTCTCGCTCGGCCTGACCCAGTGCCACGACAGCGGGCGGAAGGCCTCGATGCCGGCTGGGCCTGGACTGGAGCACGGAATCGAGGTCCTCGGCGTGGAGCTGATGGCCGGAGGGGACCTGGCGCGCCTCAACTACCGCGTGACCGACTACGAGAAGGCAAAGCGCGCGCTGGCGTCTGGCATCCAGTTGTACGCCTCCGGAGACACTCGCGCGCTCGCGGTGACCGACGTGGGCCGTCTCGGGCCGATGCGGCAGCGGCCCAGCCGAAGCGGCGTAAAGCAATTCATCATGTTCACCAACTCCAGCCGAGCCCTCCAGAAAGGGACAACGGCCGAGTTCGCCGTCGGCGGCGCGAGGATCACGGGAATCCCGGTGTCATGATCCAGGCGCGCGTTCCTCGCATGCGATCGTGCGGGGGCGCCGCGGCCGGGCTTTCCGTCGCGGTCGCGCTGCTGCTCGCGGGAACGGCGGTGTCCGCCGTCCAGTGGATCGTGGACGACGATGGGCCGGCCGATTTCCGCGCGATACAGGCCGCGGTGGACGCCGTCTACGTCCACTCGGGCGACACGATCCTGGTGCGGCCGGGAATTTACTACGGCAACGTCATCATTGACTCCAAGGATCTGGCCATTCGTTCGGAGGCCGGGCCGTTCGCGACCATCCTCGATGCCCAGGACTCCGGCTCCGTAGTGTCGCTGTTGAACCGCACGCCGGCGACCCGCATTGAAGGGTTCACACTGACCCGAGGCCGCGATCAGACTGGCGGCGGCGTCTGGATCTACGGGGGCGGGCCGGTCATCACGCGCAACATCATCCAGGGCAACGGCGCGGTGGGCGGCTTTTTGGGGTACGGGTACGGGGGCGGCATCGAGGTGTACGGCAGCGCCGCCACGATCACTCGCAATGTCATCCGGGGCAACCAGGCGCTCGATGGCGGCGGCGGCATTGATGTCTACTATGCCGGCCCTTCGACCGCGGGCACCTGCTGTCCGCTGATCGCGCAGAACACCATTGTGGACAACTTGGTCACCTCCCCGGCCGGGATGGGCGGAGGCGTCCTGGTGTTTGCCTCCGAGCCGCGCGTGTCGTCGTCGATCGTCTCGGGCAACCAGGCTGCCTCAGGAGGCGGAATCTACGTGGAGAAAGTCCAGGGCAACAACGACGCCCCCGCCGCGGTCAACAACATCTTCTTCGCCAACGCGGCGGGCGACAGCGGATCCAACGCGAACTGGCGGCTGCCCAGCTCGAACCTGCAAACGGATCCAAGGCTCTGGCAGGATGAGTGGATCGATCTGTGGCCGCGCTCCGACTCCCCCGCCCTGGACGCCGCCGAGAGCGGCCTGCCGCCCGGCCCCGATCTGACGGGCTACTCCGGTGCCGTGGACTCGGACCTGGACGGCGTCGCGGCGGGCGACATCGGCGCCGTGGAGAACAGGTCGGACATCTCGGGGCTCGCCGTGATCGAGGACCCAGCCGTCCCGGGGGCCGCTCTGCTGTCCTGGGACGACACCCTCGATCCCGCTATCTCCTTCAACGTCTACCGCGACGACGGCAATCCGTACGTCACGTCCGGAGGGGCCTGCCTCGCCTGGGGGCTGACCTCGCCCGGCTACAGCGATGCCGCCCCCCTTCCTGCCGGAACGATCCGCTACTACCTCGTGACGGGAAGAGGCGCCGTCGAAGGCAGCCGCGGCATGCGCAGCGACGGCTCCATGCGCCCCTCCACCCCCGCCTGCCCGGGACCCTGACTCGGCCCGGATGATGGTCTAAAATCCCACAGAGAGGCGCAGGAGTCATGATGAACACCGCGTGGAGATCCGTGGCGGCGGCGCTTCTGCTCTGCGTGATGACGGGCGCTGCGGCATCGCCAGGCAGGAGGTCTTCCAGGAAGGAGAAGGAGGACGCCCCGCCGGGACCGGCGCTGCACCTGGACGTCTCCCCGCGGCACGGCTTCCGTCCCCTCAAGATCACGATGACCGGGACGCTGACCGGGGTCGCAACCAACGACCCGGACTACTGCCACGCCGGCATCGAGTGGGAGTCGCGCACGCCCGACGGCCGCATCTACTCCTCCAAGCAGGACGCGCGCTGTCTCCACCCGCCCGAGCAGGTGGATGTGCAGCTCTCCTTCTCCAAGGTCGTGACGTTGAGCCGGCCGGGGGTGTACGAGTACCGCATGACCCTGTACCGGCGTGACGGTAGCAAGCTGCTGTCCAACACCCAGGAAGTCACCGTCCTCGACAACCTGTGAGGCGGCGGCTCACTTCCATCCCATCAGCG
>JAWPNA010000303.1:0-11635 GCA_045402695.1 Acidobacteriota bacterium | reverse complement strand
ATGTAGCTGAACCGCTCGTGTCCCATCAGGTGCGAGATGTTGTCGCGGCTGCCGGTCAGGAGGTTGTCCATGCAGATGACCTCGAAGCCGCGCGCGATGAAGTACTCGCATAGGTGGCTCCCGATGAACCCGGCGCCGCCCGTGATCAATACCCGCTCCGCCATCAATCCTCCCTGATCTGGAATGACGCCGACATGACGCTGACTGCTTCGGATAATCTACCGGACCATCCGCCGGGCAAGCCAGGGAATTATAATGCCTGTGTAGGGGGAGTCACGTCTTGGCCAACTCCAGCCTGTGGAAGCGCTTGAGCCTGACCCTGGTGCCGCCCTCAGCGGCGATGCTGATTCGGGCCACCCGAGGCACCATGCGCCTCACGCACGTGGGGCGCGAGCCGATCGAGAGACTGCGCGCGCAGCACCGCCCTTACATCCACGCCTTCTGGCACGGGCACATGTTCCTCATGCCGTATTCCTACACGGGCCGGCGCATCGCCATCATGATCAGTGAGCATCATGACGGTGAGCTGATCGCGCGCACGATGAATCACTTCGGGCACGAGTCGATCCGGGGTTCCACCACCAGCGGAGGCGCCTCGGCCCTGCGCGCCGCGGTGCGGGCCCTCAGGCGGGGCTGCGATGTAGGTTTCACCCCGGACGGCCCGCGCGGGCCGCGCCATCGCGTTCAGCCCGGGGTGATCCAGGCGGCCAGGCTGTCGGGCGCGCCAATCGTGCCGGTGGCGTTCGCCGCCTCGTGCAGGAAGGTGTTCGGGTCGTGGGACGCGTTCATCGTGCCGTGGCCCTTCTCGCGCGGCGTCTTCGTCTACGGTGAGCCGATCGAAGTGCCCGCGCACGCCGGGAGAGAGATGATGGAATCGGCGCGCCGCGACCTGGAGCGGAGCCTCCAGGATCTGAGCGTGAAAGCCGGCGCCCTGGCGGGAGGGGCCCTGTCCGGGGCCGCGCAGGTGGGCGAGCGTCATGTCTGAGGCGGCCGGCGTCGATCTGCGCCCGGAAAGCCGGCGCGTCCTGATCGTGGCCGGCGAGGCCTCCGGCGATCGTTACGGCGGCGGTTTGATGCACGCGGTGCGCCGGTTGCTGCCCGGTGTCGACTTCACCGGGATCGGCGGCAGGCACATGCGCGAGGCCGGCCTGGCGCCCCTGATGGACGCCGAACGGATCGCCGTGCTGGGGTTCTTCGAGGTGCTCACCAGTCTTCCTCTCATCCGCAGGGCGTTCCGCAGGTGCGTGGAGGAGCTGTCCTCGGGGGTGGACCTGGCTCTGCTCATTGACTACCCCGGATTCAACCTCAGGCTGGCGCGCGACGCGAAGGCGGCGGGCATCCCCGTGGTCTACTTCGTCAGCCCTCAAGTGTGGGCCTGGAAGCCCGGCCGCGTGCGCACCATCGCCGAGACGGTGGACAAGATGCTGGTCATCTTCCCCTTCGAGGAGGAGTTCTACAGGGCTCGCGGCGTGGACGCCACCTTCGTGGGCCATCCGCTGGTGGAGATCCTGAAGACGTCAGGACCGCGCCTCGATCGGGAACGGGCGGCGCGCCTCGCCGGGCTCGATCCGTCCCGGCGCATCATCGGCTTGCTGCCGGGCAGCCGCTTCAAGGAGGTGCGGCGCAACCTGCCGCCCATCCTGGGGGCGGCGCGCCTCCTGTCGGAGCGGTTCGAGAACCTGCAGTTCATGATCCCGGTGGCCTCCACGCTGACCCGCGAAGCGGTCCGCGAGCTGGTGGACCTGCCCGGCGCCGTCATCACCGACGAGGACTTCCACGAGGCACTGAACTTGTGCGAGGCCGCCATCGTGTCGTCCGGCACAGCCACAATGGAGGCGGGACTGCTGGAGGTCCCGATGGTGGTCGTCTACCGGCTGCACCCGCTCACCTACAGCGTCGCCCGCCGGCTCACGGACCTCGAGACCTACTGCATCGTGAACCTGGTGGCGGGGCGGCGGATTGTCCCGGAGCTGATCCAGTCGGAGTGCACGCCGGACAAGATCGCCGGGGAAATCTCGCGTTTTCTCACCGATCAGGTGCTGTACGAGCGTACCCGCCGCGATCTGCGCGCCATGGGGCAGCAGCTCGGCGGAGGCGGCGCGTTCGCCCGGGCCGCGGAGATCATCGCCTCGCTGCTGCGCTGACGTCAATCTCGTTGACACGGCCCATCGCGCGACGGTAGATTCCGCGCCGGAGGCCCCTCCAAGGCGTGACATCCGTCCCCCGCGCAATCGAGTCGAACCCGGTGGCCGTCGCCGACACGGGGGCCCGCAGCTATCCGGTGGAGCCTCCCTTCGATCCGCCGGAGCATTACCCGGAGCTGCCCGATCTGCTCCACCTGGATCCCACCAACAAAGTCTACGCCGGAGTGCGCGAGGCGCTGCGTCTTCTTGGGCTCGACCTCGCCCGCCACGGGACTCCCCTTTGGAACCCGCTCGGCGACATCATCCGGCCGGGTGACCGGGTGGTCGTCAAGCCCAACCTGGTGCGCCATTTCCATGGGGACGGCCTCGGCCTCGACGCGCTGGTGGCTCACGGTTCCGTGGTGCGGGCCGTGCTCGACTACGTCCTCATCGCGCTGCACGGGAAGGGTTCGGTTACCGTGGGCGACTCCCCCTTGCAATACGCCGCCTTCGGCGACACCCTGGAGCGCTCGGGGGTGGGCCGGGCCGTGGAGGAGGCGCGCCGGCACACCGCCGTCCCCGTGCGCGTGGTGGACTTCCGCAAGGAGCGCTCCGAGAAGCGGGGCGGCGTCATCGTCGCGCGCATCCCCAACGAGGGCGATCCCGAGGGGTATCGCGTGGTGGACCTCAAAACGCGCAGCCGATTCAATGACATCTCCGCCGAGCGCGCGCGGCGACTCCGCGTGACGCAGTACGATCCACGCACGATGCGCCAGGCGCACAACGACGCAACGCACGCCTACCTGATGCCGATCAGCGTCCTGAAGGCCGATGTCTTCATCAACATCCCGAAGCTCAAGACGCACCGGAAGGCCGGCATCACGGGGGCGATGAAGAACCTGGTGGGGATCAACGGCTCGAAGGACTGGCTGCCGCATCACACCGTCGGCCCCTTGGGCGCAGGCGGGGACGAGTACCTGCATCCGAGTTTGCGCAAGAGGATGGTCTCGATCCTGCGCGACAAGATCGAGGGCCGCAGCGGGGGGACTTCCAGGAGGGCGCTTCACTTCCTCGAGAGGGCGG
The DNA here is from genome assembly GCA_045402695.1 of Acidobacteriota bacterium. Taxonomy (GTDB): domain Bacteria; phylum Acidobacteriota; class Polarisedimenticolia; order JACPZX01; family DASXTC01; genus JAWPNA01. The sequence continues at coordinate 8,429 of JAWPNA010000303.1, read as the reverse complement.
TGAAGGCCACGGGCAGGCTCGTGGCGTTTCAAGATCCCCACTGGGAAGGCTCATGGCACGGCAACGACACCGTGTGGCGGATGGTGCACGACCTGCACCGGATTCTTTTCTACGCCGACGCCACCGGCACCCTCAGGGAGACGCCCCAGCGCCGCTATCTCGCCATCGTTGACGCGGTGATCGCGGGGGAAGGAGAGGGGCCCATGCGCCCATCGCCGCGCCCGGCGGGCCTCATCGTGGCCGGCGCCAACCCGGCGGCGGTGGACATCGTCTGCTGCCGGCTGATGGGATTCGATGAGAGGAAGATCCCGCTTCTGGATCGCGCGATCGGCGGCGAGATGCATCCCGCGGTCGCCTCGATCGAGAGCATCAAGGTGGCCTCGAACTCGAGCCGCTGGGGCCATCCATTCGACCTGCTGCGCTCCCAGACATTGAACTTTGCGCCTCCCGCGGGGTGGGCCGGGGCGCTCGAGCTCGACCGATGAGAGAATCCGACGTACAGAACTTGAAGGAGGGAGGATGACAAAGCCGAGGATGCCGGGCCGGGCCACACTTGAGGGGACGGCCCGCTACAAGGAGCGCTTCCGTGGCTCGGTGGCCGCGGATCACTTCCTGACGGTTGGGGATCTGTGGCTCTCGTCCCTCGGCATCGGCACCTACCTCGGCGAGCCGGATGCCAAGGATGACGAAGGGTACCGCGATTCGATCATCAAGGCGGTGGCGTCGGGCTGCAACGTGATCGACTCGGCGATCAACTACCGGTTCCAGCGCTCGGAGCGTGCCGTCGGAGAGGCGCTGCGCGCGCTCGCGGCCGATGGGTTCAGGCGCGACGAGATCGTGGTGGCCACCAAGGGCGGGTTCATCCCGTTCGACGGCGGCTACCCGGCCAATCCCGCGGACTGGTTCCGCGAAGCGCTGCTGGGCCCGGGCATCGCCGGGCCGGACGACGTGGTGGCCGACTGCCACATCATGACGCCCAAGTATCTCGAGGCGCAGATCGAGTGGAGCCGGAGCAACCTGGGGCTCGAGACCCTCGACATCTACTACCTGCACAACCCCGAGACGCAGCTCAAGGACGTGAGGCGCGACGAATTCCTGATGAGGGTGCGAGCCGCGTTCGAGCTGTTCGAGAAAAAGGCGCGCGAGGGGGCGATCGGGATCTACGGCGTGGCCACATGGGATGGCTTCCGCCTCGCGCCGGATCATCCCGGCCACCTCTCCCTCAAGGAGCTGCTCTTTGCGGCGCAGCAGGCGGGAGGCGAGCGGCACCGCTTCCGGGCCATCCAGCTTCCCCTCAACATCGTCATGGGCGAAGCCTGCGTGGCGCCGACCCAGGTGCTCGACGGGCGCCGCGTCCCCTTGCTCGAGGCCGCCGCCGGGGCCGGGCTGGTGGTGATGGCGAGCGGATCGCTGCTGCAAGGGCAGGTGATCCGGGCGCTCCCCCCGGCTTTCGAGCGGCTCCTCCCGGGCACGCGCACCAACGCGCAACGAGGCCTCCAGATCGTGCGATCGGCCCCCGGACTGGCCACCGCCCTCGTGGGGATGAGACAGCCAGCGCACGTGGAGGAAAACATGGCGCTGGCCGCCCTGCCCCGCCTCGCGGGCGAGGAGGCGCGCAAGATCCTGCTGGCCTGCCGCGGGAAATAGGGGGGCTCAGGAGGGATCGCCCGTTGATATCCGATCCGGGATGCGGCATAATCCCGCCTCACGAAAGGCGCCGGCCGCCCCCGGGGGATGCCAAGCGGGCAGCCACGTCATCCTTCTTCAGCCAGGGCGGGCCAGGTGATCAAGAGCATGACGGGGTTCGGCCGAGGCGAGGCCTCGGAAGGCCCCTTCAAGGCGACGGTCGAGGTCCGCAGCGTCAATCACCGTTTCGCTGACGTGAAGTTCAAGCTCCCCTCGGAGCTGGCCGGTGTGGAGAGGATGTTGCACCAGCGGCTCTCCGGGCTCGTCCACCGTGGCCGCCTCGACATCAGCGTCAACGTGACGCGCGGAGCCGACGGGGCGGAGCTTTTCGAGATCAATCATCCGGTGGTGTCGTCGTATCTGAAGGCGGCGGAGCAGATCCGGATTCAGTACGAGCTTCCCGGGGAGGTCGGTATTCAAGACGTGCTGGCGCTTCCCGACGCCATCCGGTCGCGCCCCGGTGCAGTCGCGTTGATCCGGGAGAATGAGGCGGCGTTGCTGAGCGCGTTCGACAAGGCGATCTCCGCGCACGACGCCATGCGCATGGAGGAGGGGAAGATCCTCGCGCGTGATATCGCCAGGCGGATCCTGGGGATCCGGAAATCCTGCGACGCGATCCGCCGGCGAGCGCCGAAGATGGTGCCCCTCTACGCGAGACGGTTGAAGGACAGAATCAAGGACCTGGGCTCAGCCGTGGGCGGCGGCACTCTCGATCCGACCCGGCTGGCGCAGGAGGTCGCCCTGGCGGCGGAACGCTCGGACATCACGGAAGAGCTGGTCCGGCTGGATGGGTACGTCGAGCAGTTGACGGATCTCATGGCCGACACCAAGGAGCCGGTGGGCAAGAAGCTCGACTTCATCATGCAGGAGATGAACCGGGAGGCAAACACGATCAACTCGAAGGCGCTCGACCTGGCCATCTGCAGGGACGCCCTGCAGGTGAAGGCGGAAGTGGAGAGGATCCGCGAGCAGGTGCAGAACATTGAGTAGGGATCTGTTCGTGATCTCGGCCCCTTCGGGCACGGGAAAGACCACCTTGATCCGGAAGCTTCTTTCCGGTCTGACGGAGATCGACTTCTCGGTTTCCTTCACGACGCGGTCGAGGCGTGAAGGGGAGCGTGAGGGCACCGACTACCAATTCGTGAAGCCGGACGAGTTCAATCAGATGGTGGAGGCCGGCGAGTTTCTCGAGTGGGCCCAGGTTTACGGCCATCACTATGGAACGAGCGCGAAGCGCGTGGACGAGAGCTTGTCTTCGGGGCGCGATGTCCTGCTGGACATCGATACGCAGGGGGCGGCCAGCGTCAGGAGGTTGAGGCAGGAAGCGGTCCTGATCTTCATCCTGCCGCCCGATCGAGCGACGCTGGAACGGCGGCTCCAGAGACGGGGAGTCGACGCCCCCGAGGAGATCACCAGGAGGCTGGTTGCCGCGCGCATGGAGCTCGAGCGATACACCATGTACGACTACATCGTGGTGAACGACTCGATCGAGGAGGCGCTCAAGAGGCTCGAGGCGATCGTGCTCGCGCACCGATGCCGCCGGTCCCGCCAGGAGGAAGCATGCCGCGCGATCGTGGCCGGCTTCACGAGGGCCTGAGGACACAATCCGAAGAGGTCACATCATGGGAGGAAAGCCGTGCAGATCAAGTACCCGGATGAGATGGGAAGCAAGTTCGAGTTCATCACCGTGGCGTCGCTGAGATGCCGCCAGTTGCAGAAAGGGGCCAAGCCTCGGGTGAGCTCGCGCTCCAAGAAGTTCACCACGATCGCTCAGGAGGAAGTGCTGTCGGGCAGCGTCCCCTATGCCCAGGGCCCGCAGCCAGTGGCCACGGGGATCGAAGGACTGGAGCCCGCGGGCTCGGACGAACAGGAAACCAGGAAGTAACCATCGTTCTTCCCGGGGAGGGGCCGCGCGTGAGGGCCGCTCGTGCGTCTTCAAGGAGGGTGCCGGCATGCCGGACATCGAGATCGTTCTCGGTGTGACGGGCGGCATCGCCGCCTACAAGGCCGCGGAGATCGTGCGCGGCGTGAGGCGAGAGGGCGGGCGGGTCACAGTCGTGATGACGGCGCACGCCCATGAGTTCATCACGCCCCTCACGCTGCAGACGCTGTCGGGGCGAAGCGTCATCACGTCCCATTTCGATGCGACCCCCTCAGGGGCCAAAGACGGCGCCGAAGCCGAGGACGTCGAGCACATCGGTCTTGCGCGAGGGTGTCACCTCCTGCTGGTGGCGCCCGCCACCGCCAATGTGCTGGCGAAGCTGGCTTACGGCCTCGCGGACGATTTCCTCTCGACGTTCGCCCTGACGGTCACTTGCCCTCTGATGGTGGCTCCCGCCATGAACACCCGGATGTGGGAGCACCCCACCGTCGTGGAGAACCTCGAGCGGCTGCGCCGCCGCGGGGCGCACGTCGTCGAGCCTGAAATCGGGCCGCTGGCTTCGCTCGGCGAGGGGATCGGCGTGGGGCGCCTCGCGCATCCCGACACGATCGTGGCGCGCGCTATGGAGGTGGCTCAATTGCACGCGGGCGCGACCATCGGGCCTCGGCTCCGCGGCCACGTCGTGCTGGTGACCGCGGGCCCGACGCGCGAGGAGATCGATCCGGTGAGGTTTCTTTCCAGTCCCTCCACGGGAAAGATGGGATTCGCCGTGGCCGAAGCGGCGCGGGACCTGGGGGCCGCCGTGATCCTCGTCTCGGGGCCGACGCACCTGCCCGATCCCGCCGGAGTCGAGATGGTGCGCGTCACGTCGGCCGAGCAGATGAGACAGGCGGTCATGGCGAACCTCGAGCGTGCTTCGGTGGTGGTGAAGACGGCGGCGGTGTCCGACTTCAGGCCCGCGTCCCGCGCTTCCGGAAAGATCAAGAAGGAGAACGCGCCGCGGGAGATGGCGCTTCAGCGCACTCCGGATATCCTGGCCGAGATCGGGAGGGTCAAGGGGAGCCGGTTCTTAGTCGGGTTCGCCGCCGAGACCGAGGACCTGTCGCGCAACGCGCGGCGCAAGCTCGAAGACAGGAACCTGGACCTCGTCGTGGCCAACAACGTGGCCGCGCCCGATGGGCCGGGCCCGCCAGGGGCCTTCGGCTCCGACGACAACGAGGTCGTGGTCGTGGACAGGCTGGGCAACGAGGATCGGTGGCCGCGCCTGAGCAAGAGGCAGGTCGCCTCGCGTCTGATGACCCTGGTTGCCGCGAAGGTGGCGGGAAAGACGGGCGCCGTATGACGGCCGAGGGCCGCGGCGGCGGCCCGGATCGGCTTCGCGCTCAGGCGCGGGAGTACCTTCAGTTTTACCGGGAGATGGGAGTGACCGGGCTTGACTCAAGCTCCCTTCAGCCCTCGGCCGCGCTGCAGGCCTTGCCGCGGGAGGGTGAGGCACCGGCGCCTGATCCGGACGGGCTCCTCGAGCAGCTCCGGGTCGAGGAGATCGGCGACTGCCGCCGCTGCAAGCTGTGCGACGGGCGCACGAGAATCGTGTTTGGTGACGGCAGCGCTCGGGCTCGTCTCATGTTCGTGGGGGAGGGGCCGGGGTCCGACGAGGACCGCCAGGGGCTGCCGTTCGTGGGGCGCGCCGGCCAGCTCCTGAACCAGATCATCAAGGCGATGGGCTTCGCGCGCGAGGAGGTCTACATCGCCAACATCGTGAAGTGCCGGCCTCCCGACAACCGGGTGCCGCAGCCCGACGAAGTGGCGGCCTGCACGCCGTTTCTCTACCGGCAGATCGAGATCATCAACCCGCGGGTCATCGTCACCCTGGGGTCTGCGGCGGCGCAGGCATTGCTGGAAACCACGACGGGGATCACGAAGATCCGCGGGACGTTCCGCGAGTACAGGGGAATCCGGGTCATGCCGACGTTTCATCCGGCCTACCTGCTGCGCAACCCCGCGGCGAAGAAAGATGTCTGGGAGGACATGCAGAAGGTGATGGCGTTTCTCCAGACGTGATTCAAGGGAGGCGAGATGTTCGGGCTCCGATCCAACGACAAGGCATTCTTCAGTATTTTCGCGGACCTGGCCGGCAAGATCCACGAGGCCTCGGGCCTCCTCAAATCCATGGTGGAGACGGGCGATCGACCCGAGGAGTATGCGGCGCGCATCAAGAACGTCGAGCATCAGTGCGACGAGCTGACGCACGACCTGGTGCGCAAGCTCAACTCGTCGTTCATCACGCCGTTCGATCGCGAGGATATCCACGACCTGGCGGTGAAACTGGACGACGTGGTGGACTTGATCGATTCCACCGCCGACCGTCTGGTGGCCTTCAGCGTGGCCCACACGTGGCCGCAGATCGCCAGCCTGACCGATGTTCTGCACCGCCAGACAAAGGTGATCAAGAATGCGGTCGGAAACCTCGGCAAGCACGATCATATCCTGGATCGGTGCGTTGAGATCCACATGCTGGAGAACGAGGGGGACCGTCTCTTTCACCAGGGACTGGTACACCTGTTCCAGCAGATGAAGGATCCGATCGAGCTGCTCAAGCAAAAAGAGATCATCGAGAAGGTCGAGCACGCGACGGACCGGTGCGAGGATGTCGCCAATGTCCTCGAGGCGATCGTCCTGAAGAGCGCGTGAGAGGAGGATCAGGCGGGAATGAACTGGAAGCGGAGAAGGAAGTAGTAGGTGACGGCGGAGATGACGGCGGAGGCGGGGATGGTGAGGATCCACGCCCAGACGATGTTTCCGGCCACGCCCCAGCGGACGGCGGATAGCCTGTGCGTGGTGCCGACACCGACGATGGCGCCGGTGATGGTGTGAGTGGTGGAGACGGGGATTCCCCCGAGGGCTGAGCCGATGATCGTGATGGCGCCCGCCGTCTCCGCGGCGAACCCCCCCACCGGCTTCAGCTTTGTGATCCGCTGGCCCATGGTCTTCACGATCCGCCACCCGCCCGAGAGCGTCCCCGCGGCGATGGCCGCGTGGCACGACAGGATCACCCAGTAAGGCACCTCGAATGAGTCCAGCTTGTGGTTCGCCACCAGCAGGCCGGTGATGATCCCCATCGTCTTCTGCGCGTCGTTGGTCCCGTGGCCCAGGCTGTAGAGCCCCGCCGAGATGAGCTGGAGCTTGCGGAACCACCGGTCCACCCGGCCTGGCGTGGAGTTGCGACAGATGACGTTGATCAGCAGCATGATGCCGAACCCGAGCACCATGCCGATCGCCGGAGAGAGGAAGATGAAGGCCACGGTCTTGGCCCAGCCGCCGGCGACGATCGACGCCATGCCGGCCTTGGCCACGGCGGCGCCGGCATAGCCTCCGATCAGCGCGTGGCTGGAGCTGGATGGGATGCCGTAGTACCAGGTGAGGAGGTCCCACGCGATCGCCCCCACGAGGCCGGCCAGGATCACGTGGTTGTCCACGACGCTGACGTCGATGAGGCCCTTGCCGATCGTCTTGGCCACCGCGGTGCCGAATGTGAACGCGGCCACGAAATTGAAGAAGGCCGCCCAGGCCACCGCCAGGCCGGGGGTGAGCACGCGCGTGGAGACGACGGTGGCGATCGAGTTGGCGGCGTCGTGGAAGCCGTTGATGAAGTCGAACACCAGGGCCACGCCGATGGCGAAGACAAGGAAGTGAAGCGGATCCACGAGCGGCGGCTCCCCTTGCGATTCCCGTCCGTTGGTGTGTCGGCTCGAATGGACCGCGAGTATAGGAGGAGGCGGCGGCGCAGGTCAACCGCGACGCCGGGCGGCCCACACGACCTGGTGGACCACTCCCTCGAGGATGGCCAGCTCCCGCCGCGTGAGCAAGGCGCGATTGAAGATCGTCCTCAACTCGCGCATCATGTGGGCCTTCGCCGTGCCCTGAAAGAAACCGATATCGTCGAGCGCCCGCTCCAGGCGCGCGTGGAACCCCTCGAGATCGCCGTGGGAGGGAACCGGGTCGGCGGGCGCAGTCTTGGGAGTCGTGGCCTGTGGGTGAAGAGACGGCCCCGCGTGTTCCAGCAGAGCCAGTCTCAGCTCGTACAGAAACAGCAACGCCGCCTGGGCCAGGTTGAGCGAGGGGTATGCGGAAGCCGTGGGAATCGTGCCCACCAGATGGCAGCGCGCGAGGTGCTCGCGCGTCAGTCCGATGTCCTCCTGGCCGAACAGCAGGGCCATGCAGGACGAGGGCTCCCGCGCAAGCCGGGCCGATAGCTCGGCGGCCAGCTCCCGCGGCGGCATCACGCGGGCGCCTCCGGGCGGATCGGAGGTCGTGCCGGCCACGATGTGAAACGACAAGAGCGCCTCGTCCAGATCAGGCGCCGTGAGGCGGGCCTCCAGCACGTCGGTCGCCTGCCAGGCCATGCGGCGCGCCTCGGAATCGAAGTAGGCTGGGTCGTCGTAGGTCATCGGGTCGGCCACGACGAGGCGCGTGAACCCCATGTTCTTCATGCCCCGCGCCACGGAGCCCACGTTGCCGGGGCTCTTGGGACGCAGGAGCACCACGGCGACGCGCGAGAAAGGATCGAGCATGCCGCAGAAGATACCACGCTACGTGGACGTGGCCGTGCCGCTGCCGGTGCGCGCGTTGTTCACCTACAGGGTGCCCGAGGGGCTCGCGGGATGCGCCGAGCCGGGAGCGAGGGCGCTGGTGCCCGTGGGGCGCCGCCTGCTGACGGGGGTGATCGTCGCGACCCCGGCGGAGCCGTCGGTGCCGGACGCCCGTGTCAAAGACGTGGCCGAGCTTCCCGATCCGTTCCCGCTTTTCCCAGCCGATCTGCTGGCGTTGACCCTGTGGGCCGCCCGGTACTACGTCACGGCCC
>JAWPNA010000465.1:0-14265 GCA_045402695.1 Acidobacteriota bacterium | reverse complement strand
ACGTTGGCCGGCTTGAGGTCACGGTGCACGACCCCCTTGTCGTGCGCGGCGGCCAGGCCGGCGCAGAGCTGCCTGGCGATCTCGACAGCCTTGTCGCCCGGCAGTCGACCGATCCGCTTCAGGAGCGAGGCCAGATCCTCGCCGTCCACGAACTCCATGCTGAGGAACCGCAGGCCGTCAGTCTCGCCGATGTCGTACATCCTGCAGACATTCGGATGCGAAACGTGGCGAGCGATGCGCACCTCTCCGTGGAAGCGCGACAGCCTGTCCGGGTCCCGCGCGAGCGCGGGCGGCAGGAACTTGAGCGCCACCGCCTGCCCCAAGGTGAGGTCGTCCGCCCGGTAGACCTCGCCCATTCCCCCCTTTCCGAGCAGCCCCACCACGCGGTACCGGCCCGCGAGGATCGTGCCGGCGGCGAACCTGGCGCCATCGATGGGGGTGGTCGGCGCGAAGGAGGAGGAGACGGGCGCTGCGGCCGCCCTCGTGGGGGTGGCGGAGGATCCGTCGAGACCCGACCCGCACTTCGGGCAGAAGGCCGCGGACTCGGGAACCGTTGTCGAGCAGAATGGGCAATGACTCATGAGAGTAGCGGCGGGATATTACGGGCCGGAGCCGAGCGAAGTCAACGCGCCGCCAGTTTGGCGGCCGCGATTCTTGACACTCTTCCCGCCCGCCGATAGAGTGGTTTCCTAACTCACCCAATCAAACCTCGAAGGAGTCTACACATGACGATCCCCAAGGTCGGCGAGGATGCTCCCGACTTCCTACTGAAAGATCAGGACGGAAAGGATGTGAAGCTCTCCGATTTCCGCGGCAAGCAGAACGTCCTGCTCGCCTTCTTCCCGCTCGCATTCACCCCGGTCTGCTCGTGCCAGATCCCCCAGTACCGCGAGGACCTGGAGAAGTTCAACGGCCTCAACACCCAGGTGCTGGCGATCTCGGTGGACAGCGTGCCGTCCCACAAGGCGTGGACACAGCAGATGGGGGGCATTCCCTACCCGGTGCTGGCCGACTTCTACCCGCACGGAGACGTGGCGAAGAAGTACGGCGTGCTGAAGGAGCAAGGCTTCTCCGAGCGCGCGTTGTTCATCGTGGACAAGCAGGGGAAGGTGCGCTTCGCGCAGGTCCACGACCTGAAGATGCAGCCCGACAACAACGTCGTAATCAACGAGCTGAAAAAACTGGGCTGACAGACGCTTGGACATTCTCGAGCCACGCATCGAACAGTACCTGAAGAGCCTCCTGCCGGGCGCCGACCCGGTTCGCGCCGAGATGGAACGCCTGGGCGCCGAGCGGCAGTTTCCCATCATCGGGCCGCTGGTGGGAAACCTCTGCGGCCTGCTCGCTCGGTCGATCGGCGCCCGCAAGGTGTTCGAGATGGGCTCCGGTTTCGGCTACTCGACGCTCTGGTTCGCGCGCGCGGTGGGCGACGGCGGGACGGTCGTACACACGGAAGGCTCAGAAGGGAACTCGAAGCTGGCGCGCGAGTTCCTCTCGAAAGCCGGCGTGGCCGATCGCGTGCGGTTCGAAGTTGGCGACGCGCGGGAGATCCTCGACCGGGCGATTGCGTCGGGTGAGCTGCTTCCTCTCGACATCATCTTCAACGACATGGACAAGGAGCAGTATCCCGACGCCCTCCCCCGGGCGCGCAAGGCGCTGCGCCCGGGAGGCCTGCTGATCTGCGACAACATGCTCTGGTTCGGACGCGTGCTCGATCCGGGCAACGCCGACGAAACCACGCGCGGCATCCTGGAGCTTTCGCGGCAGTTGACCCAGGCCCGGGACTTCACCACGACGCTGGTCCCGATCCGCGACGGCGTCACTGTCAGCCTGAAACTCCCAGCCTGACCACGAGCCCGCCCGCGGTTTCCTGCCTGTAGATCAGCTCTGCGGGCACGGCTCTGTCGGGGATCTGGAAAACCACCGAGCCGGCGCGGCGAGCGCCCGCGGGCAGCTCGGCCGTGGTCGCGCCGCGAGGCTGGCCCATGTCGAGCACCTGGGCGCTGAAGGGATACAGCGTGCCGGCCGCGTCCCTCATGGAGAAATCGAGCGCCTTCAGCACGAGCGGTTCCTTTGAGCGGTTCTCGAACTCGAACTTCACCTCGAGAAACTTCATGCCGATGCGCGCTCGGAGGAACTCCAGCTTCGGCGCCGAGCGCAGCTCGACCGCCTCGATCGCGTAGTCGTCGAAAGGCCCGCTGCCGCAGGCGGCCACCCCGATCAAGAGCACGAGGAACGGCACGATTCTCTTCATCATCAGTCTCCGGAGGGGATCGTGGAAAAAGCTCGTGTGTCCGCGTCCTCTCCCTGCCTGTAGAGGACCAGCCCGCCGCCCAGGTCCACCCCCCGGCCGGCCGCCCCCGCGGCGGCGGATGACGCCCTCGCTCCGCTCTGATTCACCCTCGTGATCCGGAACCAGGCGATCCCCGTCCGCGCCAGTCTCTCGTCAAGCAGCGCGAGATCCGATCCTGGCTTCACGTACAGGCTCGGTCTTGTCTCCTTCAGCGTCGCCAGCAACTGCGGCACCGCGAAGAAGTCGCTCAGGATGGCGCTGCCCTCCGGCACTTCTCTCACGACGGCGGCCATCATCGATGCGTTGTTCCTCCTCACCGTGGTCAGGAACCGCAGACCGACGGCCTGGACGGCCAGGCCCAGCACCAGCGTGATCCACAGACAGGCGCCGGCCAGCCCGCCCGCAGGCAACGCCAGGCGACCGGCCATCGCGGCGACCAGCGCGACGGAGAGCGGCGGGATGGCGGGAAGAAGGAGCCGGGGCCCCCATTGCAGGCCTCCCGGCACGGGAGTCACCGCCTGGGTCAGCAGAATGAAGATCGCTGCCGACGATCCGAGAAACCTCACGCGCTGCCCGGCAGTTGCGGCCGGCCTCAACAGCAGGAAAGGCAGCAGCGCCACCAGAGGCGCGGTATGGGCCAGGCTCTGATAGCCGCGCTCGTGAGTGGACAGGGCACGGCTTCCGAACTCGAGCCACAGAGTCAGCAGCGGCCCCACGGCGAGAAGCAGCCCCGAGGCTCCGGCAGCCGTCGCCATCAGGACGGGCGCTTCGCGCTGAGGCCTCTTGCGGATCACGACGAAGAGGGCGAGCAGGAGCAGCGCCGATCCCAGGACGACAGGACGCCAGACGACGGGCAGGAGCAGATCTACGCCTGCTGTCCCAGCGGCCCCTGCGTGCCCCATGGGGAGGTTTGTCGTCAGGTGGGGGGGCAGCCACGACCCGAAAACCTTGAGGTGATAGATCGCCTGGGGAACGACGCTCACGGCCGCCCCTGCGACGATCGCTGCCGCGCGCCGGGCGAAGGCGCGCGCCCCCCAGGTGATCACCCCTGCGGCGAGAACGGCCGGGATCATGATCGCCGTCTCCGTCCGAACGGCCGAGGCACACCCCAGCATGATGCCCGCCGTCAGACCGGCAGGGCTGACGCCTTCCTCACCCGGGCCGGCGGCAGCCGATATGGGGTCCTTCTTGCACAGCGGGATCAGCGCCGCCGAGATGATCGCCGCGGCCAGTGTGTGCTCCCAGAAGGTCGCCCCGTAGAACAGGAGAGGCGAGGCGGCCACGGCCGCCATTGCGGCGACCCATGCCCAGCTCTGCGCTCCCTCCGGAAGCGCGAGCGTGGCGAGCCGGCCGGTGGCCCACAAGCAGAGGATCGCGCTCAATCCCGGGATCAGGTAGATCCCTCGCGTCCCCAGGAGGGCGTACGGGAAGCTCACCAGGACAGGCAGCAGCGCCGGGAACACCGAGCGCGCCTCTCCTCCCGCACGCACCAGGAAGGCCGGCAGGAAGCGATGCTCCGGATCGAGCTGCGCGCCGGGAGGATCGATGGCGAGCGAGGTCCACTTGTGGCGCCACAGGGAGTCTGTCTGCAGCCACTTGATCCCTTCGTCGCCGGAGAAGAAGGCTCCGGGGGGCAGCGCGACCATCAGCCCGGCGTAGATGACGCCGAGAACCGTGGTCACGAACAGGAGCTTTCTTCTCACTCCCCCGACTCGAGGAAGCGCTCGGCGTCCATGGCCGCCATGCACCCGGTGCCCGCGGCGGTGACCGCCTGGCGGTACCGGCTGTCGGCGACGTCTCCCGCCGCGAAGACGCCGGGCACCGAGGTCCTCGTGCTGAACGGCTGGACTTTCAGGTACCCCACCGGGTCCATCTCGAGCTGTCCAGCGAACAGCTTCGTGTTGGGCTGGTGCCCGATCGCCACGAACACGCCCCCGCAGGGGAGCTCCGTGATCTGGTCGGTCTTGACGTTGCGCAGCTTGACGCCGGTGACCCGGTCCTCGCCCATCACTTCTTCGACGGCGGAGTCCCAGACGAAAGCGATCTTCGGATTTCGCTGAGCCTTCTCCTGCATGATCTTCGAGGCGCGCAGCTTGTCGCGGCGATGAACGATGGTCACCTTGGAGGCGAACTTCGTGAGAAACGTGGCCTCCTCCATGGCCGTGTCGCCGCCGCCCACCACCACGATCTCCTGGTTCTTGAAGAAGAAGCCGTCGCAGGTGGCGCAGGCCGACACCCCGTGGCCCATCAGCTTCTTCTCCGATTCGATCCCGAGCAGCTTGGCCGAGGCCCCCGACGCGATGATGAGTGTCGCGGCCGTGAAGGACTTTCCATCCACGTCTACGAGGAACGGACGCTTCTTCAGGTCCACCGACCTGACCTCGCCCGCCACGATCTTGCCGCCGAACCGCTCCGCCTGCTTGCGGAACTGATCCATCAACTCGGGCCCCATGATGCCTCCGGGGAAACCCGGGTAGTTCTCCACGTCGGTCGTGATGGTGAGCTGGCCGCCTGGCTGGCTCCCGTCAACGACCAACGTGACCAGGTTCGCGCGCGCCGCGTACAGTGCCGCCGTGAGGCCCGCCGGCCCGGATCCGATGATCAGAATGTCGATCTTTTCGGCCAGCCCTGTAGCGCCGGGTCCATGCTCGGTTCCAAGCATCGCGTCAAGCTCTCCTTTGTCGTCAAGCGCCTTCAGCTCCTCGAAGCCGCCGATGCACTCGCCGTCGATGAAGATCTCAGGAGCGGTCATTCGACCGCCGCTTCTGCGGATCATCTCCTCCACCAGGGCCGGATGACCCGTGATCAGTATCTCCTTGTAAGGGGCCCCCTTACTTGCGAGCAGCTTCTTGGCCCACTCGCAGTAGGGTCACCCGCTCTTCGTGTAGATGACGACGTCCGCCATCCTATTCTCCTCCAGGTTGTCCGGGGGGCCCACCCTAGGCCCGATTCCTGGCCCCTCAGCCGGGCTTGTAATCCGGGATCGATTCGCCTTCGCGGAAGAGCGCGGGTCGCGGGGCGCCGACGCTCGAAGCCAGGTCGCCGGCCATCGCCTCCAGGCCCTCCTTGCTGAAACCCACGCCGCCGCGGCGCACGACGCCCTCCTTGGAGATAAGCAGCAGCGTCGGCACGGAGACGAGGTCGTACAGTCGTGAGACGGGGTAGTCGGGCCCGTCCACCATGAGCGGCATCGTGAGATCGAGCTCGCGTGCGAAGGATGCCGCGCCCTCCATCCCGTCCTGCGACACCGCCACGACCCGCCCGCCTGCGGGCGCCACATGCCTGTGCAGCCGCTCGAGGAACGGCAAGGTGAGGCGACACGTCGGGCACGTGTTCTTGTAGAAGACCACCAGCGTGAGCCCCTTCGCCGCGCGGTCGGGGATGGCGGCGCACCACCCTCCCAGAAGGGGAAGCGTGAAGGCAGGCGCCGTCGAGCCCACGGGGATCACTCCATCGGCCGAGGTCGCCATGCGGGTCAGACCTCCACGAAGATGTCGCCGTCCTCGACCTTCACCGGGAACGTCTCGATGCTCGCCTCGGGAAAGTCGGGTGCGTGACCCTTCACCACGTCGAACTGCCAGAAGTGCAGCGGGCAGGTGACCACGGTGCCCTTCAGGTATCCCTCGCCCAGAGGGCCCCCCTGGTGAGGACAGATGCCGTCAATGGCGTGGAAGTTTCCAAGGACGTTGAAAAGCGCCACGCACCGGCCGTTGGCCCTCACCGCCTTGCCTGTGTTTTCCGGCACTTCGGCGACACCGGCCACTCTCACGAATGACCTCATCGGTTGTTACCTCTCGTCGCTCTCATCGCGTCACGTCGCGGCGGAATCCGTGGAGATCTCGACCGCACCGGCCGGCACGAACCCATCGCCCTGCCTCGCGACGCGCACCGCCTGCTGGAAAGGGTCATGCTCCAGCACGAGAATCCACTCCTCATCCGCCGCTTGCCGCAGGAGGGCACGCTTCTCGTTCATCGTCGTGACAGGATGCAGGTCGTACGACATCACCCACGGCAGGGGGAGATGGGCCGCCATCGGGATCAGGTCACCGCAGTAGACGATGCTGCCGGGGCCCTCACCGATCCGGACGAGTTGATGGCCGATGGTGTGCCCCTGCGTCGGGAGCACGTGAATGCCCGGCAGGATCTCCGCCTCCCCATCCACGCGCGCCACGCGGCCGCTCTCTCCGAGCGGCACGAATGTGTCGGGCCTGAACGAGCGCCGGTCTTTCTCCGTCGGATCGAGCGCCCAGCGGTACTGCGACTCCTGCACGTGATACCGGGCGTTGGCGAACGCGGGCGCCGGCCCGCCCTGCTCGCGCGTGACGGCGCCTCCCGCATGATCGAAGTGCAGGTGGGTCAGCACCACGTCGGTCACGTCGGACGCCGGCACCCCTCGCGCCGCGAGCGCCGCGAGAACCGAGTGCCGCCCGTCCTCGATCGCGTAGATCTCCCGCTCCTTGTCCGACCAGTCATCCCCCATTCCCGTGTCCACCAGGACCACGCGCCCTTCACCCCGCGCCAGCAGGCACCGGGTGACCATCTGGATGCGGTTCTTCTCGTCGGCCGGGTGGCTGCGGCTCCAGAGCGGCTTGGGCACCACGCCGAACATGGCGCCTCCGTCCAGCCGGAACCGCTCGGCCTCGATCACCGTCACACTGTAAGAGCCGACCCGCATCATGGCGCCATGGCCTCAGGGTGCCGGCGGGCGACGCGCCGATTCGATCCCCAGCAGGTACTCCGCTCCCATGCGGCGGAGCAGGAACTCCCTCAGATTGGGAGCCGACATGTGTACGTTGTTGATCTTCTCTTCGCCGATGGTGGATGTGGGACGATCGGCGTAGTTGTGCCCGGGATAGACGATGGTCTCCTCCGCGAGCGCGGCCAGACGCCCGAGGCTGGCGAACATCGCCTCGGGATCGGAGCCCGTGAAGTCTGTACGCCCGCACCGCCCGATGAACAGGGTGTCACCCGTGAAGACGCCGCCTGGAAAGGCTTCTTCATGCCCGTCTCCTCCCGCGGGCACGACGTAGCACAGGGCGCCCGGAGTGTGTCCCGGCGTGTGCATGGCGTGGATCCTCAGGCCTGAGACACTCACCGTCTCTCCGCCCTCCAGCTCGCGGATCGAGGCCCCGGGATCGAGTCGCGCGCGGACCGCCGCAGCCTCCAGGTGGTGCACGGTCACGGCCGCGCCCGTCGCGCGCTGGGCCTCTCCGATTCCTTCGATGTGATCATGATGCGCGTGGGTCACCAGCAGATCAGTAACCTTCAATCCCACGGAGGCCGCAAGACTCAGGACGCGCCCCACCTCCCACGCCGGATCGATCAGCGCGGCGCGCGAAGTCGCCTCGTCGCCGACCACGTAGTTGAAGTTGCGCATCGATCCGACTTCGATCTGGATCAACCTCATGGGGGGGCCTTGAAAATGACAAGAGCCGAAATGTTAGCACAAGCACTACCGCCGGACGTCCAGGCGCCGCACGGAGCGGAAGAAGATGCCCACGGCCAGGGCCAGCGCCGGCAGGAAGACGGCCCAGGGGTAGGGCGCCGGCAGGCGCCTTTCGATCACACTGCGCCAGTCGTAGGTGAATGTGCCCACCACGATCAAGCCGGCCAGGATCACGAGCGCCCACGACAGGCGTGTGAAACCGAGACGGTTTCCCCGATCCTTCAACGACAACAGGACGAGCGCGCCGCCGATCAGGCTCGCCGAGACGATGAGGGGCGCCAGCACCGGACCGAGCCACGGGACCGGGATGAGGAACAGGATGTCCCACTCCAGCGCCGAGGCCGGCCATCCCAGGATCACCTCGAGCCATGCGTAATAGCAGATGTCCCACACGCCGAACGCCAACACGAAGTGGAGGAAGCGCTCCCACCGGTCGGCGCCCGACAGCATCGCCACCGCCGCCAGCATGACGAGGGTGGCGAGCTCGCGAACCACCTCGATCGCGAGCATATCCGGCGGCATGCCCGCCAAGGGAAACGAGAAGCCCGCGGGGTAGTAGATGGCCCGCAGATAGGCCACCACCGCGGCTTCCACGTATGCCATCGCCGCGGCGAACAGCGCGAGAATGACGAGCCGGCGTCGCATGCCGCCCGTTATGATACAATCCGCCGCTCTGCGATGCTTCCGTCTTTGCTCATCATCCGACGCGGCGCCGCGGCAAGCGACGGGCCGCCACGATGTCGGTGACGCCTTCGCATGATCAATCTTGGTCTGATCGGGTTCGGCAGGTTCGGCCAGTTCGCCGCCAAGCAGCTTCACTCGCACGTGCACACCTTCGTCTGGGACATGAGGGACCAGCGCAAGAAGGCGGCCTCGCTGGGCCTCTCGTGGGGGACGCTCGAGGAGACGGCCTCCTGCAGATTCGTCCTGCTCGCGGTGCCCATCTCAGAGCTGCCCGTGGCGCTCGCGCAGGTCGTGCCCTATCTGCGGCCCGGCGCCCTGCTCATGGATGTCTGCTCGGTGAAGATGGCTCCCGTCCAGTGGATGCTCACGGCAGCCCCCGAGGAGGTCGAGGTCATGGGAGCCCATCCGCTGTTCGGCCCGGTCAGCGGGAGACAGGGGATCGCCGGCATGACCGTGGTGCTCTGCCCGGCGCGCACGCGCCGGCTGGAGGTGGTCCGGAGGTTCCTGGGCGAGATGGGGCTCAACGCGATCGTCACGACTCCGGAGGAGCACGACCGCCAGATGGCTTACGCCCAGGCCCTCACGCACTTCGTGGCCCGGGGCCTCGCCGGTGCGGGCGTGGCCGACCAGGAAATGAAGACTCCCTCCTTCGAGCGCCTCCTGAAGGTTGTGGAGACCCTCATGAAGGACTCCCCCGAGATGTCCCACGATCTGAACGTCTACAACCCGTTCGCCGCTGAAATCCGGGCGCGGTTTCTCGAAGCCCTCCGCAGGATCGACAGCGAGATGGAGCCCGAGGCCTGATCGCCGCGCGTTCTTGCACGCCCCGAATCGGAGGCTGATCCGCAAACCGCCATGCGCAAACCCGGTGAAATCGGCGCGCCCCGCCCCTTCCTCAAATGGGCGGGAGGCAAGACGCAGCTCCTGTCACAGTTCCAGGCCCTCTACCCGCAACCGCGCAGTATCCGTCGCTACATCGAGCCGTTCGTCGGGAGCGGCGCCGTGTTTTTCAGGATCCGGAGCCTGACGGGTCCTCGGGAGGTTCTCCTCGCCGACAGTAACGAGGAACTGATCAACGTCTACGTGGCGGTTCGTGACCATGTGGAGGAGGTCATCGAGGCGCTGCGGCGGCACAAGGCGCTCCACTCAAAGGAGCACTACTACAAGGTGCGCGCGCAGAACCCGGGGCGCATGTCTTCCACCGCACGGGCCGGGCGTTTGATCTACCTGAACAAGACCTGCTTCAACGGCCTGTACCGGGTGAACAGCAAGGGCGGCTTCAACGTTCCCATGGGTCGTTATCAGGATCCCCCGATCCTCGACGCCGAGAACCTCAGGGCCGCCGGCCGGGCGCTCAAGAGAGTCAGGCTGAAGACGGCCCACTTCAGAGAGACGCTCGATGCGGCGCGCAAGGGGGACTTCATCTACTTCGACCCGCCCTACCACCCGCTGTCGAAGACTTCCTTCTTCACGTCGTACACCCAGGGCGCGTTCACCTCGTCGGACCAGGAGGATCTGGCCGAGGTCTACTCGATCCTCGCGGGGAGGGGCTGCCGGGTCATGTTGAGCAACAGCGATTGCCCTTTCATCCGGAGTCTCTACGGGGGGTTCGACATCCGGAGCGTATCCGCCCGCCGGAACATCAACTCGAAAGCCGAGAAGCGGGGCAGGATCGGGGAGGTTATCGTGCTGAACTACGAACCGGCAGCCGCCAAAGACCTCTGTCCAGCATCGGCACGGCCATGACGTGAGGTGTCATCGGATCCCCTCATTGAACGGCGGGGCTCTGCCATCTATACTGCGGCTTCCTTCTCGCACTCCCGACCGGAGGTCGTCGAATCATGCGCGGCGCGATCTGCTGGGTGTTGCTGGCTCTCTCCTGTTGCGCCGTCTGCGCGCCGTCTACCGCGGGGGCCTCGGGCGCCCAGACCCGGCCGGGACGCGGCCCCCACCTGGACAGCATCACGCGGCTCACCAGCGAAGGTGACGGCGGAGAGCCCTACTTCTCCTCCGACGGGAGGCAGATCATCTTCCAGGCCAAGCGCGAAGGCAGGCAGTTCGACCAGATCTACATCATGAGCGCCGACGGCTCGGGTCAACGGATGGTGAGCACGGGCAACGGCAGGGCGACCTGTTCCTACTTCTTCCCCGACGGGCGGAGTTTTCTGTACGCGTCCACCCACGAGCGCACCGGCGAGCCGCCCGTCCCGCCGCAAGGGTACGGCAAGGGCGGGCGATACGATTGGTCATTCGACAAGGCCTTCGACATCTACGTGGCCGATCTGTCCGGGAAGATCCTGAAGAAGCTGGTGGACTCGCCCGGCTACGACGCGGAGGCCACGATCTCCCCGCGCGGCGACCGGCTTGTCTTCACCTCCGACCGCGATGGAGACCTCGAGATCTACTCGATGAAGCTGGACGGCAGCGACCTGAGGCGGCTCACCTTCGAGCCGGGCTACGACGGAGGCGCCTTCTACTCACCCGACGGCAGCCGCATCATCTACCGCGGGTCGAGGACCGAGGACTACCGCGCCCTGCAGGTGTACGTGATGAACGCCGACGGCACTGGCAAGAGACAGCTCACCCACGGCGGCGGCACCAGCTTCGCTCCGTCCTGGCATCCGGACGGCAAGCGAATCGTCTACTGCTCCAACAGCGGCGCGCCGGTCGACAACCGGGGCGACTTCGACCTGTACCTGATAGAGGTGGACGCCGCCGACGGTGCTACCGTCCTCAAGCTGACCAACTACCCAGGCTTCGACGGATTCCCCGTCTTCTCGCCCGACGGCCGCAAGCTGGTCTTCTCCTCGAACCGCGAGGGGTCCTCTCCCTACCAGACCAGCATCTTCATCGCGGACTTCGTCGAGCCATAGACGTCCCTGGACCGTGGCGCTCCGGGATGTACGGGGCGATGAATCCCGCGACCGCTGACGCCGCCACGGTCAGCGGGCTGGCGAGGTACATCTGGCCCGGGCCCGAACGACCCGGGAAATTCCTGTTCTGCGCCGAGATGACCACCTGCTCCTTGGAGGACGAGGCACCCGGCCCCGCGTTGATGCACGCGCCGCAGGAAGGCTCAACGAGCTGCACACCCGCCTTCTGGAACACCTCGACATACCCCCTCTCGACGCAGTACTGCTTGACCTCCTGCGCCCCGTACTGGATGTAGAAGCTGACGCCCGGATGCACGCCGCGGCCGCCGGCAAGCGCCTCGGACAGCACCCGCGCGTACATGTCCATATCTTCGCGCTTGCCGGCCGTGCAGGATCCGCCGTAGGCGATGTCGATTCTCACGCGCTTGCCGATGCGGTCGAGCGGGACGCCGTTGCCCGGATCTCCCGGCGTCGCCACGAGGGGCTGCATGTCGGCGGCGTCGAACTCCAGCGTCTCGGCGTACTCGGCCCCTGGGTCGGAGAACCATCCCTCGCAAGACCTCTCCGCCGCGCCGCGCGGCATGCCGCGGGCGCGCATCAGGAACTCCACAGTCTTGGCGTCGGGCGCCACGATGCCGGTGAATCCGCCCACCTCGGCCGCCATGTTGGTCATCGTGGCTCGTTCGTCGATCTCGAGCGCCTCGACAGCCGGGCCGCAGTACTCGATGATCTTGGCGAGCGCCCTGCCGCTCCTCACGTACGGATGCGCCAGGATGTAGAGCATGAAGTCCTTGGCCGTCACGTTGTCCGGCTTTCGCCCCTTCACAACGATGCGCAGCGTCTCGGGCACCTTCACCCGAACGTCCCTCGTAATCCATGAGTTGAAGACGTCGGTGGTCCCGATCCCGAACGCCAGGCACCCCAGGGCTCCGGAATGCGGCGTGTGCGAGTCGCTGCCGACGACAACCTGTCCCGGCAGCGCGTAGTCGTGATAGACGATGCTGTGGCAGATCCCCTCGGATCCCTTCACGGGGCCGTCGATCTCGCCATGTAGCCTTATCCCCTGCCGGCCGGCGAAGGCCTTCTGCTTGGCCTCGAGCTGATGGGCGAGATCAAGGAGCCCCATCTTGATCCGCTCCGGCGGCATCACGTCGTCGAGGAACGTCAGATGATCGCGGAAGAAGTAGATCGACGACGGATCGGTCACTTTCTCGCCGGCCCCCACGAGGCTCTCGAAGAAGATGGCCGCCATCGGCGTCACGTATTCGTGGCTGAACCGCAGGTCGCAGGCCACGAATCCCGCGTCGCCCGGACGCACGGCCTGAACTCCCACGGCACCATGCGACGGGTCAGTCACCATGTGACGCGCGAGGATCTTCTCTCCCAGTGTCATGGGCCGCCGCGGTGTCTCGACGCGCGGCACGCTCACCCTCCCCTGAAGCCGCGCCACGTTGTAGGGGAACAGCCCTCCGTACTCGATGATGTCGCGGGTGATCGCATCCTCCCCTGCGGTGAACTCCGACAGCAGAATCTCCTCGCCCTTCCTCAGCCGCTCCACCAGGCCGAAGTCGCTGCTGGTGAGCAGGCCGAGGTTCTGGCAGTTCTGTTTATAGATGCGCTCGATGCTCTCGGAGATGACGACCTTGATGCCGGCGCACATCTCGGCGTAGGGAGACTGCTCTCGGCTGGAGCCCTTGCCCCGCCTCCTGCCCGACACGGAGGCGATGAAGCCTCCCCGGCGGACATCTCCCGGCTTGATCGGGAACTCGCCGCCGGCCTTCAGTCCCAGGTAGGGAAACTCCCCCAGCTTCTCGTCGAAGTGAAAGCAGATGTACGCGGGGGTGATCTCGTCGGTGGAGATGTCGTCACGCAGGTTGACGCCGTCCTGCAGCGAGACTTCCTCTCCGTCCAGTTGGCGGCGGATCAAGAGCGCGTCGTCTGCGAGCATCAGCACGCGTCCGCGCAGCTTCAGGCGGTCCGGCCTCCTGGATACCTGCCGGGCGAGCAGCGACTGGATCATAGCCCCCAGTTTAACGTTTTTGGGATCGGCCGGGGCGGGCATCCGATCCATCAGGCACCCGGTTGCGCGCCGTGTCAGTACGCGGGTGGCGCGAAGAAGGCTCCTCCCCAGACGATGCCTGCGAACAGCAGGCCGATCAGGGCAATCGGGCCCAGCGGCAGCAGGGCGGCCATAGTGGCCCTGGCCGTGCCGAAGCCGTTCATCATCCTCAAGCCCTTCACCACCAGCATCAGCGACCAGGCGAAGCAGAGGGCGTCGCCGAACCAGAGGACCCAGATGAACGGCGAAGAGATCCACGCCCGCTCCTGCATGAACAGCGACTGGCCGTAGATCAGCAGCTTGGGCAGGCCGAACAGCACCAGCGCGATGATGCCCGGCACCCCGGCGTAGGCCAGGACCGTGCGGAGCTTCTTGCGGGTGGGCTGTCCCCCGAGGATATCGCACGACCAGTTGAGCAGAATCGTAAGGGCATAGAGGTAGGCCACGCCGCCGCAGATTCCCAGGAACACGATGGCCGCCAGCGACACCGGCAGGGAAGCGGTCCTGCTGCCGGCCTCGGCGATGGCGACGTTGAGAGCCCAGTAGACTCCCCCGGCGGCGGCCAGGGTAAGGGCATAGCTCTCGAATGGATGCGCGAGCGCATCAGCCAGTGTTTGAGCCGGGTCGCGGATCACGCCGGTCGCGACGTGAGTGAGCCCGGGTTTCGGGACGGGAGCTTCTTCCGCCGCAATCTGCTCCGCGTCGTGGAGGGAGAGGAAGTCGGTCATGAGACACCTCCCTTGAGGACGAAGGGGTGAACGCAGCGTCATTATACCTCCGGATCCGGCCCACCGTGCTACCATACTGGTCGGATCGTCCACCACCCGAGGCTCCGCCCAAGATGTCCAGTCCCGATTACTACCAGAAGGGATTCGGCCTGAAGTCGGCGATAGAGGCCACGCTGCGGCGC
>JAWPNA010000043.1:0-5979 GCA_045402695.1 Acidobacteriota bacterium | reverse complement strand
GCCGCCCTGCTTGGTGACCGAGATTGAGGCCGGGCGGTTGCGCACATCGGCAGTGATCAGGGTCTCCACAGCCCCCTTGGTCCTGATCTTGGAGACTCCGCCTGCCAGGTTGTACCCGATGGTCTCAACCAGCGCCCCGCGGACTAGATCAGACACCCCCACCAGAGAACCGTTCGCGTAGGTCATCTGCAAGCCAGGAGCGGTCAGGCCGAACATCTGCCTGTTGGGGTACGTCACCGATGAAGATAGCCCCAAGGCGTTGTACGCGTAGGTCATCGACAGCTGTGTCTGGGTCTGCAAGGGGGCGTTCGGGTCGCCGGCCCAGCCGCCAAACTGCCAGTCCGCCTCCGACAGCCGGCCGTTTAAACCGTTGTAACGCCACTGTTGCTGCACCAACCCGTGGCCGGCCTCGTCGAGGGACACTTGAGTCGTCAGGTGGCCCAGGCCGTAGCCGAAGGTCCCGTCATGCTCATCGTAGGTGTTCTGGACGAGCGTCCGTCTGGTCTGGCCCGCTCCTGGTCTGGTCACGTACTGAGCCACAAGCCGCGATGCTGCGTCGTAGTCGAACTCAAAGAGGTTGCCCGAGGCGTCCTGGCGCCTCTTGAGGTTGCCGGCCGCGTCGTACAGTAGGTTCCGCACCGTGCCGTTCTCGGGATTGGTGGCCGAGGTCTGCTGGCCCAAGGCGTTGTAGGCGAAGTTGCGGTACTGGGGGATAAACGCGAAGGTGTTTGGGTTCTGACTGTCGAGCCGTACGCTGGTCAGTCGATCGAGCCGGTCATATCCGTAGTAGGCGTCGGCTCCGGCCGCCAGAGCCGGACCCACCTGAGGGTAGGTGCGGTGGCTGATGACCGCAGCGAGCCGTCCGAAGGCGTCTTTCTCATACACGGTTCGTGCGTCAAGCGTGGGGCTGTTCGGGCCAAGGCCCGTCTTTATCCCTTCAACTGTCACCGCCGAGGAAGCGCCCCAGTAGTCCGTCAGGGTCACCTTCTGATCGGCCGTGATCGTCCTGCGCACGCGGCCGAACGGATCGGGCGTGGGATTCTCAGGGTCTGAGGCCGGATCGGTGTAATCGAACGTGGTCCCTTTGTTGGGATCCGCAACCTCCACCGTGTTGGGGTCTCCCCACTCGCTCTGATACGTGACACGGCCCGCGATGTCGTGTCCCGTGAATTGCGCCGCCATGGTTCCATCGGTCTGGCGCTTCTCGATCTTTTTCAGCCTGCCG
The DNA here is from genome assembly GCA_045402695.1 of Acidobacteriota bacterium. Taxonomy (GTDB): domain Bacteria; phylum Acidobacteriota; class Polarisedimenticolia; order JACPZX01; family DASXTC01; genus JAWPNA01. Next base: position 4,754 of record JAWPNA010000043.1, on the reverse strand, counting down.
AGCGTGTCGAACTTGAACCTCGAGAAGATCTTATCCGAGGAGCTGACTTGCTGCTCCAGCTCGGTAGTCCAGATGTCAGGGTAGGTCAGCGTCGCCGGATTCTCCGTGCCGTTTCTCGCGTCAGGCGTGACGCTGATGAGCCGACCCAGCGAGTCGTAGCCCAGCGTCGTCTGAATCCCGTTGGGGTCTCGTGAGACCCGCGTGAGTCCCGTCGCCTCGTCCACGTCTCGGTCCTCGGACTTCCAGCCAAGCCCCACCACCTGCCGGCTCTTGAGGTAGGCTGCCTGCGCATATGTGTACTGCTCCTGGAAAATTGCCGGGGTGAGGCCGTAGTCGCTCACCGTCTTGAGACAGACGTTACCCGTGGCGTAGCTCGCCGCCCCGCTGGGACAGGTGGGATCCCCCTCGTAGGTGAACTCGGTCTTCACGTCCCCGGCGCTGCCAACCGACGGGTTGCCGAAGGGGCCAACCAGGTCCACCCCCTGCGGGATGGTCAGAAGATCCTTGCGGCTTCTCAGGTAGCCCACGTCGTTGTTGGGGTCCCCGTCGTCGGGGTCATAGGCGAACTCCGTTCGCTGCAGGACGTGACCCTCAGCGTCCTCGGTCTGAGAATAGCTCTTCGTCCCCAGCACCCAGTTGTTCCAGTGACCCGGGCTCAATGGACAGTTGTAGTTCGAGTACGCGGGATCGCAGTGGAGATCGGAGGGTTCATCAACCACCAGGCATTGGTTGTTCGGATCGCGTCTGTCGCAGTTGGAGTCGGCGCGCGTGACGCGGTACGCCAGGCCGTCAAACCCGTACTCGGTGACCTTCCGGAAGTTGCCGAAGCCGTCCCACTCCTCGTTGACGGTACGAGACGTCTTTCCCCCGTCGTCGTGATAGGTGACGCTCGATTCCACGATCCGCGGGAACTCACCCCAGTGCTTGTAGAAATCGGGATCATTCGGCAAGAAAACGTCGTCCGCCCAAACCTGCTGCTCGCTTCTGACCAGGTTGCCGGGATTGGCCGAGGAGCCGCGGTAATACTCCGTCTTGTAGCTCCGGCCGTTTTTCCAGATCTTGTTGTGGTAGTAGTACGACCCATTGGGAGTGATGCTGTAGGGATCCCACGAATCCGCGTGAAAGTAGGTGATCGTGTCGTTGCCGAACGGATCGGTGGTGACCACCGCCGCAGGATTGGGTCGGCCTACCGCGTGGGCCTCACGCTCGTAGACCCAGGTGTACGCCGGCCCGCCGGACTCGGCAATGATCCGCTTGGACCCGATGCCCTGGGTCCAACCTCTCGGATCGTCGGTGCAGACCGCCATCCCAGGATTGGGGATGCAGGAGCCTATCGGCGGGCATTGCCCCCCCTGAGAGGAAGAGCAGACCTCGGGTCGGAAGGCATACGAGCGGTAGTCATACTCGATGCTCGCACCCGTGGGAAGCTCTCGGGCCTGCACGTAGCCGATGTTGTGCCCCTGCCACTCAGTGCCCGTGTACTGGAAGCTCATCCTGTAGCTAACAGGGGGCGTCACGCCATCCGCCGTCGCCGGAAAGTCGATTCCGGTCAGAAGTAGTGTCTTCTCGAACTTGTTGTCAAGGTTGTCCTGAGCACGATACGGATCGTTCGGGTCGCTCGGATTCACCCACGGGTCCCAGACATCCGCGAGGGTGTAGTTGAACGTGTAGGTGGCTGTCCTCACCACCCCCGCATCGCTGCTGAACACCGGCACCGTCACGCTCTTCACGTACCCCATCTCCAGCGTGTTGTTGGGAGCGGTGGGATCAGCGTTGCTGTTGATAAAGGTGATCGCGTGCGCGGTGTCTGCGACCCCGTTTCGATAGTTGGTGATCTTCTTCATGAGATGCCGCATTCCCGCCGCCGTCTCGTACTCGATCACCACTTTGTTGACGGCCTGCCCACCGACACGGTCCTTACCCTCGATCTGGGTCACATACTCACCGCGGTAGTCGTTGGTCCAGATGTCGAATTTGGCGTTGGGATCGCTGGGGAGAGGAGGATAGGCGCTCGAACACTTCGGCCAGCCCAGTCCCCCCGGCGTCAGCAGATCGTTGACATGTTGACCCAATAAGTACCTGGTCCCGTCTGGCATTTGGACGTCAGTTGACCTGGCCCTGATAAAGCTGCCGTCCGGAGCGCCTCGCGTGAAATAATCACTCTGATGCACCGCTCCGGTGGAATCCTCGAACACGTCCTCCTTCAACCGACTGTACTGGTCGCTGTCGCACTCCACCGAGTTCGCCCGGGTCATAAAGCGCCCCATCTGCAGCATGAAACCCAGGCCGGCCTGGCCGCGACCATCCAGCCGCGACCGGGCGCGGTGGCGCTGGTTGCCACCCCAGTAGGGGTTCTGAGGCTCCGGCGATTCGATGTGCCAGATCTTGGTGGAATAGGCCAGCTTCAACTGGTAGGAGACGTCACTCGAAACGCGAAACGTCGGGCCGATCGGTATCGTCAGGTTCAGCCCGCCGTTGAGCAGGTCGATGTTCTCGCCCCACACCCAGGACTCGAAGATGTGGTTGTTGGTAGCCCCCTTGGTGAGGTTCTCGTCAATGGCGGTCGCAAAAGGCCAGAAAAACATGCAGATGAAGGGGATGCAAAGCAGGAGACGGACGGCAGACGATTCGTGACGCGGGGCTCGCGACATTGAACACTCCTCCATTCGGCCAGGACGTGGCCTGGTAGCACCCGGACGTCCCCTGACGTGCGTCCTACCGTGGGCCTCTCACAGCGGTTGAGGCGGGGAGCCTCGACGCCCAGGGCGGTATGCGGTGGCGGGCTGGCTCGTCTATACCGGCAAGCTAATCGCGTGTCAAGTATTATTCTTGAATAGTATAGTCTGGCATCTTGAGTGTTCCATTGTGGGACACTATCTTTCCTTATTTCAAAGCAGGGCGCCACAATGGCGCGCCGATCGCTCGCCCACGGAATCCTCGCCAACCGCTGCTGCTTCTCTGCCCTGGCCGCTGCGTTCAAGTGCCTGGGGCCGGCGCTTGCGGAACGTTAGTCATCAGACGGCACTGAGCCTCCCGGAGGGAGGCCGCAAAGGAAGAAGCCTCGCCTCACCTCCGAGCAGCGCACCGCCCTCAAGATCCAGGGCCGATACATGGAGACGATGAGGGGACTGCCGCCGAGGCAGAGGGAGCGCGTCAAGAAGATCCGCGCCGAGAAGGGGATCAGGGCGGCGATACCGGCGGCGGAGAGGATGGCGGGGTGAGACTGGACGGCCGCCTCGAGAGGGGCCGCAGAGGGACTCGACCGTCGAGAGATCAATGCATCGCGGATCCCCTTCGTTGGCTGACGCTCCAGGCTTCGTAGCTACCGTGTTCGATTCGTCATTCGGCTCGCTCGCCCCCAATAATGGGCGGCTTACGGGAGCCCAAGTCCAGGGTCATTGCGGTCCGCAAGAGGCTTCCCGTCCTCCTGAGGCCTTCGAAATCAGGTTCCTTAAGTTCGTGATCCGTGCCTCGGTATCTTGAGAGCACGGATTGGATCTCATTCTGTAGTCGGAAGTATGCGTCTCGGGCGCGCTCCGACAGGTAGATGCCACCCTCTTCGAAATACCACCTACGAAGCTCAACCGACATAGCCTCCGAGCTCCCTGCATTCAGGGGAGCTGGGCGAGCGTACTTGGCGAGCGGTTGGAGTGCCCGCCATAGCGTTGCATAGGCTCGAAAGCGATTCGCGCGGAGGTCCTTGTCGTAATCAGCTTCGAGTTCCTTTCTGACCTTCCAGTACAACCCGAGGTACGAACTGACAACGCCCAAAGCGAAGGACACCAACACCTCACTCAGATCCATGCTCGCCTCCTTGAGTTTCGACCGTGCGCATGCCAAGTCTACAAGGGTCCGCGCCGCGAAGGGGATCAGGGCGGCGATATCGGCGGCGGAGAGGATGGCATCGTGACCGCCCCTATGACCTCCTGCCTCGTGACAAGAAACCACTAGGCCCGGCCGCGGGGGTCACGTCACGCCACAACCTACCTGCTCTGGGGACAAGTCCTCGTCTCTCAGAGAAATGGCCTTGACACCGGCCCGAGTTTGAGCGTCAACCAGACTTCTCGACCGTCGACCGTTCTGGCCGACCAGCGGGGAACCCTGTGTCTTCCTCACTCGTTTTATGAGGATGCTGGTCCGGAAGTCAGCGTTTCGGGAACCTTGAGATGGTTGACGTAAGGCCTCTTCTCGGATCCTGGAGGCGCGTTGAGCATTGAGCACTCGCGAAAACGCGGCTTGTGCCGCCCATCCGCTAGGAGGGGGATATGGACTCGACCAAGAAGATGGCGAGACGAGCGGGGGTCCTTTACACCCTCGCCTGCAGCAGCGCGCCATTTGCGCTCATCTATGTCCCCCGCGCTTTGATCGTGCCAGGGGACGCCACGGCGACGGCAGAGCACATTCGCTCTTCTGAAGCCCTCTTGCGCATGGGCATCGCGGGCGAACTGAGCAACTCAATCCTTGTCATATTTGCTGTTCTGGCGTTCTATCGCTTATTCAAGAGTGTGAGCGAAAGCCATGCGCGGGCGATGGCGACCTTGTTCCTAGTCTCGATCCCCATTTCACTTCTGAATGTGCTCAACGAACTCGCTGCCCTGGCTCTCGCCCGCGGTGGCGGCTTCCTCTCCGTATTCGATCAGCGGCAGTTGGATGCCCTAGCTTTCCTCTTCATGCGCCTGCACAGCCTGGGAATTGTCGTTGCCGCCATCTTCTGGGGGCTTTGGTTGTTTCCGTTCGGGATGCTTGTCATTAGG
>JAWPNA010000258.1:0-4263 GCA_045402695.1 Acidobacteriota bacterium | reverse complement strand
AACGGTGTGGAAGAGTAGGTCGTCGCCGGGATAATCATCACGGCCCGCCGGGATGCCCAAGGGGGCCATCCGGCGGGCCGTTTTGCTTCGCGGCTCCTGGTATTCAGGGCGTTTCACCGTGACTGAGAACCGCGAGGGCTTGGAATGACCCCCCTGGGCGATGGATAATGCTTTCGCGCCTCCCACTCGCCTGCTGCTTCGTCGCCATCGTGGTTACCGTCCTCGCCTTCTATCCTCTCCCGCGCCCGCCATTCAGCCTGCAGGTCGGCAATCTCCCGAAGTAGGTGCCGGGGAACATGGCCCTGCTGTGGCTTGCTGATGATCACCCTTTTGCTCATGGAGAAGACGACGTAGTACTTCGTCGCCTCCCCGCAATCGTTGACGCTCCGGCACAGTCCGTCTCCGTGGTAGCCGTCCGGATCGCGATAGGCTTCAAAGGCGGAGGTGGCCCCCGCGCTCTGTATCCAGCGAGGGCAACAGTTCCCGGAGCGATCGAGGCCGCACTCTAGTCCAAGTCTAAGGAATGCGGGCTTGTCATGGTTCGGAGATACTCTTGGCGCCGAACCCTCATCAGTGCGGTCCTGCGGCCTTTCAGCGAGGGGTGCCCTGGAGCCACACGGGTCGCTGTGGTAACATCGGGGCCGAAAACGCAACTCATCGAGGTGGAGCCCGACCGATGTCCGGACACTCCAAGTGGAGCACGATCAAACACAAGAAAGGTGCGCTCGATGCCAAGCGCGGCCGGATGTTCACGCGTCTCATCCGCGAGATTACGGTCGCGGCGCGCGCCGGCGGAGGCGACCAGATTGGCAATCCCAGGCTCCGGACCGCCATCGCGGCGGCCAAGGAAGCCAACATGCCCGCCGACAACATCACCCGCGCCGTCAAGAAGGGCACCGGAGAGCTCGAGGGCGTACAGGTCGAGGAGGTCGCCTACGAGGGATACGGCCCAGGCGGGGTCGCGGTCATCGTGGAGACGGTAACGGACAACAAGAACCGGACACTCCCCGAGATCCGACACATCTTCACCAAGCACGGTGGGAACATGGCGGCCGCCAACGCCGTCGCCTGGATGTTCGAGAAGAAGGGCTACATCATCGTCGAGGGCCGCTCCATGCCCGAGGAACAACTGCTGGAACTGGTGCTCGAGGCCGGGGCGGAGGATCTCAGACAAGATGGGGGTAGTTTCGAGATTTTCACCGCTCCCGAGAACCTCGAACCGGTCAAGGAAGCTCTCAAGGCACGGGGGGTGTCCATCACGGCTTCCGAGGTTGCCATGACTCCGAAGAACACCGTGAGAGCCGAAGGCCACACGGCCCGCAAGGTGCTCAACCTCGTGGAAGCCCTCGAAGAGCACGACGATGTCCAGCACGTCTGGGCGAACTTTGACATCGACGAAAGCGAAATGGAGGCCTCCTGAGCGCTCCGCTCGTCCCGCGCTCGGCCTTCTGCTCCCCATTCCCGGTCGAACCCGCAGAGGAAGCACTGTGAGGATCCTCGGAATCGATCCGGGTTCATCCATCTCCGGCTTCGGGATCGTGGATTTCGACGGAGGCCGGCTTTCCTTCGTGGCGGCCGAGGCTCTCAGGCTCGGCCGATCCGGCGATTTACCGGCCCGGCTGCGGAAGGCGGCCGACGGGCTTCGTGACACGCTGCGCTCTCATCGCCCCGAGCAAGTCTGCCTGGAAAACGTGTTCCAGCACATCAACGTTCGCTCGGCGCTCGTCCTCGCGCACGTTCGCGGAGCGCTCATGCTGGAGCTGGCGCGGGAGGGCTACCAGGTTCATGAATACACGGCCCTGCAGGTCAAGAAGGCGCTCGTGGGCCACGGCCACGCGGACAAGGAGCAGGTCCGGACGATGGTCCAGCGCCTCCTGAGACTCACCAATCTTCCCCGCCCCCACGACCTCTCCGACGCGCTGGCAGTCGCCATCTGCCATGCCCACTGCAGCGAGAGCCTCAGGAGATGGGGAAGGGCGTGAACACCCAGAAGCTCACTGCCGCCTCCTCCGTGGTCCTCGTGTCGGTGAGTCTGGCTCTCGTCGTATGGCGGTGCGTCAGCGTCGTCCCCGAGGGTTCCGTCGGGCTGCCTCTGCAAGGCGCCCCGCCGGGCGGGCTTCTTCCGCCGGGAACCCACCTGCATGGCCCGTTCACCCGGATCGTGACGCTTCCGGCAGGGCCGTCTCTCTGCTCGACAACGACCGGCACCACGACGCGAGAGGGCGCCTCGGTCGAGCTCTCCTTCCATGTCTCCATCGATGTCAGGCGCGCCGATCCCGCGGTACTAAAAAACTTGGTCCGTGGGGTCGCGTCCGAGCAGGATCTCTGTGCCGCCGTCGCCCGCGAGGTGGGCCGGGCAGTTCGGGAGTCGGACGTAGCTGGTGAGAGGGGCTCGACGGAGTCGGTGACGCGCCGCCTCGTCGGTCTCGGTATCGATCCGGGTACACTGACCCTGGGTCCCTCTCACAGCCCGGCTTCGCCGGGCAACCCACTGCGGGCTGTCTACACACCACCGCCGTGGCCGGTGACCGTGATCGGCGTGGACTCGGCGGATTGGGATCTGCTGGAGCCGCTCATGGAGGCCGGCGCGCTGCCGCACCTGCGAGCCCTGCGCGACAGAGGAGCTTGGGGAACCCTCCGCTCGATGACTCCGACTCTTTCACCTATTCTGTGGACCACAGTCGCCACGGGCAGGTCTCCTGAGGATCACAACGTCCTCGACTTTCTGATGAAGGACCCAGGCACCGGTCAGGAGGTCCCGATCTCGCGTCTGTTCCGCAAGGTGAAGGCGCTCTGGAACATCGCCACCGACCTCGACCTCTCCTGCATGACCGTCGGATGGTGGGCCACCTGGCCGGCCGAGCGGGTCACCGGACAGATGGTGTCCGACCGTGTCGCCTATTCCTTGTTCGACATCCCCGTCGGGGGCCCGCTCTTCGGCGCCACGTATCCGGACTCGCTGTTCGAGGAGATCCGCGATCTTCTCGTTCCAGAGGAGTCGATCACCTACGAAGATCTCCGGGCGATTGCGGACGTCCCACACGCCGAATTCGACCGGGCCCGGGCTGGTCTCGACACGCCGGGAGGGTACAAGGATCCGATCAGCCACCTCATCAAGATCCTGGCGAGCACACAGAGCTACAACCGCATCGCGCTCCATCTGCTGAATCGCCACCATCCGAAGCTGGGCCTGGTCTACTTCGAAGGGCTCGACGAGGTGAACCATCGATTCGCCCATTACATGCTTCCCGAGATGGGCCTCGTGAGAGGGACTTCCCCCGCTCTTCTGTCTGCCTACAAGGACGCCGTGCTCAACTTCTGCCGATTTCAGGACCGACTGATTGGTGAACTCGTCGAGGCCTCGGGAGATGACGCCGTCATCATGGTCATCTCTGACCACGGCTTCGCGAACGGGCAGGAGCGGCCCACGGACATGCCACCCGACATCGAGGGGAAGCCAGGGCGATGGCACACGCTGGACGGCGTGCTCATCGCCGCGGGGCCGCCCATCCGTGCTGGGCACATCGCCTCGAGGATGGATCTGCTGGACGTCGCGCCCACGATTCTCGCGCTGATGGGCCTGCCGGCCGCCGCCGATATGCCTGGCCGAGCGATCACGGAGATCATCGACCCGCAAACTGGGCCGCGGGTTGCGCAGGTGTCCGTCCCGAGCTACGACTCCATTGGCGAGCCGCTGCAGACAGGCGCCGCGGCTTTCGAATCCACCCAGGATCCGGAGGTCGTTTCCAAGCTCCAGGCTCTTGGATACATCCAGTCCGGCGCGTCGGCCCAGCGATCGGGCACACCGACCTACCACATCAATGCCGGCCGTATCTTCCTCGAGAAGCACGACCTGGATAGGGCCGAAGCGGAGTTCAGCCAGGCGCGCGAGAAGGCGCCCCGATTCGATCAGGCGCTGCTCGGCCTGGCCCAGGTGAAGGTGATGCGCGGGCGACCCGATGAGGCGATCCCGCTGTTGGAGGAGGCGATCCGAGCTGCCCGGGATCCCCTGCCCGAGACCTTGACGCGAGCGGCCCGCGTGTACGTGAAGGCCGGCCTTCATCAGAAAGGCCTTGAGTTCCTGGGCTCCCTCCATTTGCGGGGCAGGCATGAGGCCTACCGTCTGGCGGCGATGGGAAAGCTCGAGGAGAGCAGGGGGAATCTCGCGGAAGCCGTGTCCGCATACAAGGAAGCCGTGAGGATCGACCCATCGGTGGAGCCGGCGCTCGCGGGGCTTTACACCGTTATGACCGGACAGGGAGC
>JAWPNA010000255.1:0-3423 GCA_045402695.1 Acidobacteriota bacterium | reverse complement strand
CCTCCTGCCGCGCCAGCTCGCGAGCCACCCGGAAGGCATCTTCGTCTGGGACCTCGATGGTCTCATCCACGACGGCCGGGTCCCAGATCTCCGGCACGCGCGACTCCTTCAGGTTGCGCAGCCCCTGCTGGGCGTGGCGCTTGACCGGCTCGGCGGCGACCACCTTGACGGCGGGCTTCAGCTCCTTGAGCCGCCGGCCCGCTCCCACGATCGTGCCGGTGGTGCCGAGCGTGGCCACCAGAACGTCCACCCGCCCGCCGCTTTGTGACCAGATCTCCTGGGCGGTGGCGCGGTAGTGTATCCCCGGGTTGTTCGGGTTGCTGTACTGCGCCACACGGAAGTACCTGCCGGGTTGCTCCGCGTGCATCTCGTCGGCCAGAGCCCACGCCCCGTCGCTGCCCCCTGCCGCGGGAGTCAGGATCACCTCGGCGCCCAGCGCCTTGAGGATCTGGCGGCGCTCGACACTCACCTTCTCCGACATCGTGATGAGAACCCGGTAGCCGCGCGCCGCGCCCACCATCGCCAGGCCGATCCCCGTGTTGCCGCTGGACGATTCCAGGATGGTCTTGTCCTTCGTGAGGGAGCCGTCGCGCTCACCCGCCTCGATGATCTCCAGCGCGATCCGCTCCTTGACGCTGCCCATCGGGTTGGCACCCTCCAGCTTCGCCAGCAGGTCAACCCCCGCCGGCGCCCCCATGCGGGACAGCCGCACCAGCGGCGTGTTGCCCACTGTATCGAGGATGCTGTCCTTGATGTCCATAGGCCGGCCCGCAGGATATCACGCCCGTTGCTCGCGACTCACCGCCCACGGGTCTTCATCCAGCATTCTTTCGTCGAGGGCCGGCCGCACCAGCCGGTCCTTGTGATACAACCGCTCGCCCATCTTCACCCACAGATCATCCGGTGCCTTCCCGTACAACGTCAGTGCTCCCAGCTCGTGCTTGATGTGCCGGTGATGGCCACCGCACAGCGATCCCTCATTCCACTCCACCGACGGCCCCATCCTCGACCTCAGCTCGATGTGGTCAGCCTCCAGCCCCCCGCGTCGCAAGCACTCCGGAGCGCCGCACGTGTACTCGTCTCTCTGGACGACACGACGCGCCAGAGTCATCTTCACATGATCATCCGCGTCACCGTACATCTCCAGGAAGTGCCGGGCCATCACAGCCAGGCACCACCATTCGGGCCGATTCTCTCCGTACAACCCCCTCAGCACCCTCAACGCCTGCTCGTAGGTCGCCTCCTGGTCCTCATCCAGCACGAAGGTCAGCCGCGTCATCGACTGGCCCGCCTCGGGCGTTACTGTGAAATGCGAACACATCTGTAAAACCTCGGCAAAGCTCTTGTCCTCCGGGGGCCAGCCTCCATGTGCCTGGAAGCCGTCCCAGTCCGCCTGACGGTGAAGCTCGGCCGCCTCCACCGCCGCCTCGAGCTTCCGGAAGGTGTGGCACAGCGCGTACCTCACCCACGCCCGTTCCGTCTTGCCGTCTCCCTTGAGGCGCACCGCCCTCGCCACCAGCCACGCAGCCGACCTCCCCAGCCTTCCCGCCGCGTACATCTTGAAAGCCACCGGCAGGTCCGACAACTCCACGTCGAGCCTGATCAGATCCTCGGCCTCCCGGGCGCTCAGCCCCGCGCGCTCCCTCACGTACTGATCCAGACTCGCGAAGTGCAGCTCTTTGGTGAGCCGGCACGCCCGCATGATTCGCAGCAGCCGCCCCCGCACCGCGTCGAGCCGCCCCTGCGCCTGGGACCAGAAGACCACCCTCTGATGGGCGGGCGCTTCATCGGCCGGTGCCCCCTCCAGCATCACCTCCGGGAACTCCCACGACAGATGCTGCCACTGGCCCGTTGCCTCCCCCTCGATTTCCTCCGCGGAGGCGATCTGCTTCGCCGGCTCCTCCTCCACACCCTCGGGCCACCTGCCCACGCCCGACATCGCCTCCATCGCCATCGCCTCGATTGCCGTGCCTCGGCTGATCTGGTACCCCTCCACCTTGCGCGCCAGATCCACCGCCGCGGCCACCAGCACCGCCACACCTGGAGGGACCAACACCGCGCGCCTGCGCCCACGCGAGCGCCTGCGGCCACGGGGATGCCCGCTCGCTTCCTCGCCGGGCTTCTCGCAGTCCTCCACCGGCGCCGACTCTTCCCGCGCCAGGATCTCCAGCTTCCTCACGGAGAGGGTCGTCCCCCACGCCAGCCAGAGATCCTCGGTCTGTGGTGTCACGGCCTTCAGGATCACACGCACCCGCGACTTGCACAGCCGTCCCTGCTCGAAGGCGGCAGCCAGTTTCGGAAAGAGCCGGAGCCTTCTCTCCCGGCTCATCTCCTGCTGGCACCAGCGCTGCGTGAGCGGCACGAACGCCTTGACGTACGCCGACCACAGCACATGCCCCTCGCGCTTGTACAGCTTCTTGTCATGCACCTCGACCAGGGCGCGACTCAAGTGGCCCGCCACCTTCTGGTCCGATGCCATCAGCCATCTCGAAAGCCCATCGCAAGTCTTCGCAAGGATGCGGCCACCGCTCGCCGCCGACCTCATGCAGCCCGCCGTACCCGCTCGGCGCAGGATCTCCCGCGGGATCTCCGTCGCAGGAGATGACCGTACATCGAAGCTGATCGGTCTTGTCGCTGTTTCGAGCATCGGCCCCTCGAGGAGAGGAAGTCACGGAGCGCGTGCGGGCGCAGATGATCGTGAAGATGCGACGAATGTACAACGACCGACTTGTGGATGTCAAGAGCTTTTTTGTGAATCTCAATGTTTTTCTGAATTGGACCATCACAGTGTTGATACTGTCCGACTCGACCACCCTGGGATACGCGTGTCTATCTTCAGCTGGCCCGAAAGCTGAATGGGCGAACACCATCGTCACCGACTCGCGTTACACGACTCGCGTACGGAGGTGATTAACACCTCTGGCCCCGGTAGAATTGCAGAGCAGGACGGAGTTGCGCTCTCGCGGCATCATGCCCTCGCCGTGATACACTGCCCGGCCGCCAGCACATGCGCGGGGAAGCTAGATCGGCGGACTTGTAGTTGGACAGAGTCCAATCAATCCCGGAGTGAGAGATGTGTTCACAAGCGACCAGTCCGATGGCTAAGCGTCCGCTTCCCAGAGGAGGCCGCAGCCACATCCGATCGAGAAGCTTCAAGCCTCTCGATGTTTCCCGATCTCTCAGTCGGAAACTCGCACTGGCAACCTGACTCTTATTGAGGGTCCCCGTCGGTCAAGACACAAACTCCACCCGTGGCCATGTCCGGGTGAGGGGTCCGGACACCGGCAAGCCGAACGTGGGGACGGTTCCGGGCCGCTGCTGCACTGACTGCGTTGCAACACTATCTGGGCCCTGGGAGGCCTCATGCGAAGCCCTCGCTGGACGCAACACGCGCTGCTGGTCGTGTTCGGGCTCACTCTGGCG
>JAWPNA010000357.1:0-4500 GCA_045402695.1 Acidobacteriota bacterium | reverse complement strand
ATCGGCCAGCTCCGCGCCGATGGCCAGGTCGGCCCGGCCGTCTCCATCGAGATCCCCGAATACGAGGCTGCCTCCCATCAGATCGCCGATGTCGGGCGCGGCGATCACCGCCGCGGCGTCCGCCCCCAGAGAGAGCGCGGGCCCGGGAAGCACGGATCCGAACACCAGGTACACCTCTCCCGCATCGGGCGTTCCGCCGCCCGGGCCGTCCGCCCCTCGCGCGCCCACCGCGATGTCGTCAAGCCCGTCGCCGTCGAAGTCTCCCAACGCCACGGCGCTTCCCGCCTGATCGCCGGGGTTGTTCCCTCTCAATGACGAGACCAAGCCGCTCTGCCTCGGATCACCCACATCAATAATGATGGAGGACGTGGCGGCGCCAGGCACCAGGATGACTTCCCCCACATCCAGAGCGCCCAGCGGCCCCCCCGACCCACCCGGCCCCCCCGGCCCGTCCGCCAGCGGCGCGCCCGCGACGATATCGGGGAGACGATCTCCGTTCACGTCGCCCACGGCGAGAGAGGCGCCTAAGGTGTCTCCCGCCGAGCGGCCATGAATGACGCGCGTCCTGACCCCCTCTGTGGTCGCGGCGAGGCTAATGAGCCGCGGCAGCGCCGCCGCACCGTATATGATCGCCACCTCCCCGCAGTCGGGGCGGTTGTTGGACGGGCCGTCGCCCCGCGGCGCGCCAGCGATGACATCCGCGAATCCGTCGCGGTCGAGGTCGGCGACAGCCAGAGAGGCGCCGAGATGATCGAAGTCGTCCCGACCTTCGATCACGAGATCGGCGCCGCCGACGAGCGGCGAAGGGGCGCCGGGGGTCACCTGCGGCGCCCGCCTCAGCGTCAGATCGATCCGGGAGGAGCCCGGCGCGAAGCTGCCGTACACGACATAGAGCCTGCCGCGGCGGCTGGGCCGATCCTCGGACCCGCCCGGCGCCGCGATTACCAGATCCGCGATCCCATCGCCATTCAGGTCGCCCCCGGCCAGTTTCGTACCGGCCCAGGCGAGAGGCTCGGCCCCCTCCACGACCGTGACGGTCAGGCCCTCGAGCGCGGGACGCTTCAAATCGAGAAGGAGCGGGGGGATCGAGGCCGGCGCGGCCAGCGTCAGAGCGAGAACCCCCGCGAAGATCTTCATCGGCTGATCGTGGCGTTCTGCGTGGCGCGATGACCCTCCGCGTCCGCCACGGTGATCGTGACCGCGAGATCGCCCTTCACGCCGGCCAGCCTCTTGCCGTCGAGAGCGACCTTGAAGCCAATTGAGGCGAAAGCGCCGCGGTCGTGCGTCGCGTAATACTTGGAGACCTTCTCCATCAGCGACTCCTCGAGCAACACCCTCCCTCTCGAGTCGGCGATACGGGCCTTCGCCTCGGTGATGCCGGTGCCGCGCAGCGCGCCTTTGATCCTCAGGTCGGGAAACAGCAGATTGCCCGAAAACTCCTTCTCATCGATCAACGCCGACAGCTCGCCCGGCGAGATCTCCGGCAGCGTATCCGGTTTTGGGGCGGCGTCCCTCGGGGCCACCGGCATCTTGCCTGCGCGATCTCCAAGCAGGTCGCCAAGCCCGGCCTCCTCGAGCTTGCTGAGCATCGTCTCCTGGATCTTGCGGCGCGCCAGCCTGCCCCCCGCCGCGCCCCAGTCGATGTTGGGGGTGGGGCTTTCGATCGGGCCCGACATCGTGAGAGGGAGGTTCACGCGGCCCAGCTTGGTGTCCCAGAAGTAGTCCACGGCCCTCGACTTCTCCTGCGTCATCGCCCGACTCAGGGCCTCCGAGAAGACCACTTGCCCCGCGATCTTGATCGTGCCCGCGAGCATGTCGAGAGCCCCGTCGTCAATCAGCTCGAGATCGGGCGACACGAGAGACAGCTTCTCCGACACGATCTTCCCGCCTCCCACCTTGAGCTTCGCCGTCAGGACGGAGAAATCGGTCCCCGCGCGGCTCAAGCGGCCCGACACCTCCTTGAGGCTTTTCTCTCCCATCAGGTCGGTGGCACGCGACAGCACCTTCAGGACGTTGATCGCCCCCACGCGCCCCTTCTCGATGCGCAGGTCGCCCGAGCCGCGCGCGCTGGCCAGCACACCTCCCCTGGCGGTACGCGACGCGCTCGACGATCCAGAGGCCGTCACGGAGAACTGGCCCGTCAGCGATCCCACCAACATCTCCTTGAGCCCCAGGTTGGCGGTGAGGAGGGCGTTGGTGTCGAGCCCCGCGGCGCGGGCCGACACCGTGTAGACCGGAGCGGCGTCCCTCATGTCCATGACGGCGCTGCCATCCACCGAACCGCCGTACAAACGCATGCCCACCGGATCGAGCGTCGCCACCTTTCCGGCGAGAGCCAAGGTGGACTTCAGATCGCTGAATGCCAGCGTGCCGAAGGAGCCTTCGCCGATCTCGAGCGTCCCGCGCGCCGTGACCTTCCCGAGATAGTCGGGGCCCTCGGCCTGGGCGGTCTGGGCGGCCGGCCCTTCTCCAGATGAGACCGCCTCGTCCTCCTTCAGAAACGACATCAGCTCCCAGAAGTCGGCCCGCCTCGACGAGAGATCAAAGCCCACCCGCGGGGCATCGAATCCTTCCACGGTCATCGTCCCGGCGATGTCGCTGCTCCCGATGGCGCCCGAAAACCCCGTTACCTGGAAGCCGTCTTTCTTCAGAGTGAGCTTTCCGGAGACGCGCTCCATCGGCTTCGCCATCAGGCGGTGCCGGAAGCTGAAGTCGGCCACCTCCACGCTGCCCGAGAGGTCGAGGTCCCGGTCGGACTTGAGGTCCCCCCGGATTCGCGCCTGCATGCGGATCGGCTCTCCCGCTGAGAACTCGACGGGGAGTTTCACGTCCGCCAGTGCGAGCAGGTCGGCGAGGTCGGCGGCGTTCACGGTCGCCGGCGGGATCTCAAGGTCGGCCATGGTCCTTCCGCCCGTGCGATCGAGCGTCCCTTTGATCCCCAGTTTGCTGTGGCCCGCCTCTGCCTGGAACCGGTCGATCCGCAACCGCGTCGCGCTGTCCTGCGCGAAGATGTCGAACTCGGCCCTGCCGGTCGCCGGACGCCTCCCGGCGATCCGCACGTCATCGAGATTCAAGGAGCCCGTTGCAGCTAAGCTCTGGGGCCATGCGCCCTTCAGCGAGGCCTCAAGCGTGACGGTCCCCGCTTCCGTCGCGATCCCCATCGCGTTCTCGAGGTATGGGGCGATCGACTTGACATCGATCGCCTCGAGCGCGAGCCGAGCGTCCAACGGGGGCATGGGCAGCGCCGCCTTTTCGAGGTCAAGAGAGGGAGGCAATGTCCCGCTCACCTTCAGCGATCCGCGGGGCTCGAGCTTCGCCTCCAGCTCCATGCGGATCGGCCGGCCCTCGGCCATCTCCTCCACGATGAGCTGCAGGTCGTGCAGCTCGAGGTCCACGGGGACGCCGCCCGTCGCTTCATCGTGCATCGCGATCCGAGCCCCGGCCAGGCGCAGGTTCGTGATCGTGAACGCGGCGGCCTTGCCGCCCGTCTGCCCCTTCCCGGCCGAGCCTTCCCCGCCCATCAGCGTCTGGAAGTTCCAGCGGCCGTTGCGATCGCGCGCCACGACGACCGATGGGTCCCGCACCACGACGTCGGTCAGCGAAAGAGAGGCCAACGATCCTCCCACGACCTCACCCGCCAGCTGGCCGCCCAGCATCAAGGTCGGACTCATGAGCAGCCCCTCGGGCAGCGGCCACGGCCAGCCGAAAGTCAAGGCGAGCTCGCGGGCCTTCGCCAGGTCCAGTTGGCAGCGATCCAGGGTGATGTCGAAGGTAGCGCGCGAGGGCTCCCTCGCGAACCCGCCGGAAAGGACGACGTGGAAACCGTCCCCCTTCAACTCTCCGTCGAAGCTCGATTCCAGATCGCCTGCGCCCGAGCCTTTGACCGATGCCTCGAGATCGAGGTCGAGGTCGAGCGTGAGGCCGCCCGACCCGCTCCGACCTGTATCGCGGACGTGCAGGCGGCCGTCCCTCACCACCAGCTTCGCCACGGCGAACGGCCGGGGCGCAGATGACGGCTCCGGCGCTCCCGCGGGAGCGCCGGAGCCCGAGCCCAGCCCCTCGAAGTTCCACCGCCCCGAAGCATCACGCGCCGCCGTGATCTCGGGCCCTTCCAGCACGACGCGGCGCACCTCCACCCTGCGGGAGAACAGCAGGGGGAGCAGTCGCACGCCCACCGTCAGCGACCGCGCGCGCAGCAGCCCTTCGATCTCGGGCTGCTCAACCTGGATCCCCACGGGCGGAAAGAGTGAGAGCGACATCTCGCCCAGCGTCACTTTTCGCCCAACGGCCTCCTCGGCCTTGTGCTGGATCAGATCACGGTACTGGTTGACGTCCACGAACAGGACGGCGGCCAGGCCGGCCGCCAGGATGAGGACAGCCATCACGGCCGCGGCCAGGAAAATCTTCGTAGGGACACGGAGATCGCGCGGGAATCTCACCATGACGGGCCTCCGGCCGTAATATATCCCGTGGACGGCTCCCGCGCACCCAGATCGGAAG
>JAWPNA010000015.1:0-2779 GCA_045402695.1 Acidobacteriota bacterium | reverse complement strand
CCTTCCTGGCAGAAGTGTGTGACATTACTAACACTACACTCTTCCCTGACATTGATGGTTTTTGTGCCGCAAGGGGCCATCGCGTAGGAGAGTGGAGCACTTATCGGTGGTAACACTTTGTGATTGACTAACAACGGCGTGGACCGGGCAGAAGTTGGATGAGTCCTTGCTCGGCGGACACTCGGTCCGCTCTCGCGCCGCTCACGGGAAGCGATAGGCGTAGAGGTGATTCACTCGTGCCCCGGCTCGTAGGTCTTGCTGGCCTCATGATGCTGATCGTCGGCTTCATCCAGGCCGGGTTCTGGGGGGCTCTGACTGGCTTATTCACCACCGGCCTGATCGGGTTATCTCTCGGCATCCTCATGGGCGACCCCGAAGCCAAACTTGCGCCCATCCGCTCTGCTTTGGGTATCGGCCAGAGAACCATTGCTCTGGTCGCAGGTGGCCTGGGCACCACCGGCGTGGTATATGGAGGCTGGCGTTGGGGCTGGGCCTGGAGTCTGGTAGGCTTCATCCTAGGTCTAGCGACCATCCTCGCTCTTCCCTCCTCTCTAGCGCGCCGACTCGCCCCCATGGATGATGTTAGTGTTGCGGCGGTCATCAACACATTCCTCACGGACGACGAGCTATGCAGACCTTTATTCACCGCAAGTGGGGACCGCAAGACTGCCGAACCATTGATCAGGAACCGAGTTCTCGCCATCTTCAAGCGCAACACAACAAGGGAGGGCATCCGAGACGTCATCAGATCCGAGAGCCTCAAATGGAAGTCCATCCTCGACGCCGAGCGCGTCGCAGCAGAAGGGTCGAGTTACATGGCTGAAGCGATCCGACGCGCTCCCTTCCAATCTCGCGTAGACTTCTGCGTGACGAGAATCGCAGGCTGGCTCTTCGAGTCTGAATACCGGGAGCCGTTCAAGGATTGGTGATCAGCCGCCGAGCTACCGATGTATCATCTCTTACGCGGCCGTGGGCGGGCGCTCTTCACGCAACGCTTACCCCTAAGACGCTACACCTGTCGTCGGTGCGCAGAGAGCCTAGTATGGCGCTTTCACCGGAGTTCAGGGAGTTCTATTTTAGGTGGAGGGAAAAAGCGCAAACCTATCAATCCGACCTGCAGCAATCGTTCGACAAGTTCTTCACCCTGTATGTCTTGTTCAATCGACTCTACACGGAAGCGACATTTCGGCTTGTGCAGACGGGCAGATTGAAAATCATGAACCGAAACCGGTTTCCCGATGCCAGGGCGGCCCAAGAGTACGTCGTGCAGTATCTGGGTGCGAAAAGGTTGCTTCGAGAGCTTCACAGTGCTCCTGAGACGCGAGAGGCCCTTGGTTCGATCCGGACCCAAGTTTGCGGCGGTAGTTTCTGGTTCAAGTTAGATTTTCTGACTGGCGACCAGCAGCCGGACCTGGATCGCGACCTCTGTCGACGCCTGGCGAACGCGAGCTCGAACACTCAGGCCGCAGCCGTACTCGAAACTCTGTACGCAATCCGTTGCAACATGTTCCACGGTCGCAAGGGATTCCATCCAGTCCAACAGAAGCTGCTGAACCCTGTGAACCTGGTGCTTGAGAGAATCATCGAGATTCTCTACGAAAAGTTGAATGGGGAAGACGGTTAAATCCAGGCTGCGGCCGGTGGACAACCGAATCGACAGCCGAGCGGCGCTGCGCGCCGATGCCGCGGATCATCTTGGATCATGAGCGGAAACCGGGAAACCGACCTTCATGCCAGCCTCCTTGCCAGTTGATCCTATAATCACCCAGCTCGATCTCGTAGATTCAGAGTTAGTGGCTCTCCTGCAGCAACGGGATTGCACCTCGCGCTTACAGGTCCTGCTTCCCAAAAAGTACCCACCGCACCAACTCGTAAGCGCAGCTGGCACGCGGCCGTGGGAACTTGTTTGTCTGCACCTCATGAACGAATATCGCTTCCATGAGGCATTGAGCCTCCTCTGGCTCCTCTACTACCAGATGCTGGCCGCTCAAGTCGAAGGAGTAAGGGTCCACAAGGGAATGCCGCTCGTGTGGATGAGCGACTGCTACCAGCGCTTGGGGCTTGCGGTTCACGCCAAACGCTACTTGATGCTCACGCTCTGCGAGGACGCACTGACCGAGAAGGGGACCGTGTCTCCTGACAACACAGGCGTCTACTTTCGGCTCGTGTGGAGCCACGGGCTTCCGGACCGGGAACTGCGAAATTATGCACGGCGGTTTTCTGAGCTGGGAACGCAGCTGCCTGAGGAAGCGGGTTTCCCAGAGGCACTGCTACTGCGTGTTGACGACGGCTGGTTGACAGAGGTTCCTTCCCCGGCTGAGGCGTCGATCTATCTTGTGAATTCGCTGTACGTGCGTCACCTGCTGAATCAGGTCGGTGATGGGACCGGGGAGACACTCGAGCTTCTGGCGGAGTACCTGATGTCATGCATGCCAGGATGCCGAACCAAACGCCGGGCGCGAAGCGGGTCCACGGACTATGACATCGTGTGTGCGATGGAAGGCTTCGAGGTCGATTTTCGTTCGGAGTTAGGTCGGTACTTTGTGTGCGAGTGCAAGGACTGGAAAACGCCCGCAGACTTCACGGTGATGGCGAAGTTCTGTCGGGTCCTTGACTCGACCAAGTCACGATTCGGCGTCCTCTTCTCAAAGACTGGGGTATCAGGAGCTGGTCGGACGGTCTTCGCCGAACGGGAGCAGCTGAAAGTATTTCAAGATCGAGGCATCGTGATTGTTGTCATAGACGGATCCGACCTGGAATCTGTGGCATCAGGTAGAAA
>JAWPNA010000029.1:0-8177 GCA_045402695.1 Acidobacteriota bacterium | reverse complement strand
GCCCCATGACATCGTCGATCACAGCCGCGCCCAGGATGATCTGCGCCTCACGGTCCTGCAGGCGGCCCATGTCTTTCAGTACTCGGGCGGTGATGCCCACGCTGGTGGCGGCGAGGATGGCGCCGAGAAACAAGTGCGCCTGAAACGAGGTCTCGGGCAAGAGGACCTCTCCGGCGGCCAGCCCGAGCAGCATGGGCGCGACCACTCCCAGCGACGCCACCACGGTGGATGAAGCGCCCACCTTCATCATGTCGCTCAGACGCGTCTCCAGCCCCACCTCGAACAGCAGGACGATCACGCCCACGCGCGCGAACATGTCGAGGATTGCATCGCCCCTGAGTCCGGTGAAAAAACCAACCCCCGTCAGGTAGTCCAGGTTGCCGATGAGCACCCCCGCCACCAGCTCGCCCAGCACCGCGGGCTGCCCGATCCGCTCGAAGATCTCCCCGCCCAGCTTGGCGCCGACCAGGATGACGACCAGGCCGAGCACAACCCGCGCGACAGGATCGTGGTGGGAGGAGGCGCCGACTTCCTCGCCGGAGGCGCCGCCCGCGAACGTGGGCAAGATCAGCGGGATGGCGAGCGCCGCGAGGAGGAGAGGGACGTGGCACGTGGTCCGTTCCGTCTTCATGGCCGGGGATTGTACGATGCTCAGGAATGCTTTGCGGCCTCGGCCACCACGTGGGACAGCTCGGGCAGGATCAGCTTCTCCATCGCGAGACGGACCGCCGCCGGGGAGCCCGGCATCGAGAAGACCGGCCGGCCCGCGACCACGCCCGCCACCGCGCGCGAGAGCATTGCTGCCGGGCCGATCTCCTGGTACGAGAGGTGGCGGAACAGCTCCCCGAACCCGTCCAGCCTCATCTCGATCAGCCCGGAGATCGCCTCGAATGTCCGGTCTCTCCCGGAGATCCCCGTCCCCCCGTTGACGAGCACCGCCTGCACGCCGGGGCGCGCCAGTGCCTCCGAGACGGCGGAACGCAACTTGCCTGGATCGTCAGGCACCACGACATGGTGGACTGTCTGGTGGCCCGCCTGCCGGCACAGATCGGAGATCAGCATCCCGCTCTCGTCGGTCTCGGGCGTGCGCGTGTCGGAGACGGTGATGACGGCCAGCGTGATCGATCTGGGGGCTGTCTCGCGGTGTTCCCGGTGGCCCATCGGTCTACTTGGCGTCGGGTGCTGCCTTGATCTCTTCGATGACGAGAGCGTGCGAGCCACCTCGCTCAAAAACCTTGCCCGACACGATGACTTTTCCCCCTGCGAATTTCATCAGCCGCTCGTTCTGCCCGGTGGCAGGCATGTCACTTGAAATCGGCAAGTAGATCGTGCCGTCGTCCGCGAGAATCACGAGAGGCGAGCCGGCTTTGGCGCAGTCGACCGCGCACTCCTTGCTGATCGGCTTCTCGAGGTTCTTGATGAACAGGCAGGCCGAATCAATGACGTAGCCGTTCACGGTCGCGCGCGTCGTTTGCGCTTGAGCCAGCGCCGGGGCGACCGTCGCGAGGACGACTGCCATGATGAGTCGCTTCATGTGGACCTCCCACTTGGTGGAATCGTTCGGAAGCATTTCCAGTAAAGCGCCTTCAGGACGTACCGGAGAGAGTCAGGATGTAGTTCAGCAGCGTGCGAACACCGGCCCCCGTGGCCCCCTTCCGCATGCATCCCTGCTCGCTCTCCAGGAAGGCCGGCCCGGCGATGTCGAGGTGGATCCAGGGGACCTTCTCGTTCACGAAGCTCTTCAAAAACAACGCCGCGGTGATGGCGCCTCCGTAACGGTTGCCGGTGTTCTTGACGTCCGCGATCTCGCTGCGGAGCTGGTCGGCGTACTCCTCGTACAGAGGAAGCTGCCACATCCTCTCGCCCGCGCGCCAGGCGCACTCGAGGAAGCGATCCACCATCCGCTGATCGGTGCCGAACACGCCCGTGGAGACCGGCCCCAGCGCGACCATGCACGCGCCCGTCAGCGTGGCCAGGTCGATGATCTGCTCGACCTTCTGCTTCTGCGCGTAGCCCAGCGCGTCGGCCAGCACGAGGCGCCCCTCGGCGTCGGTGTTGAGCACCTCGATGGTCTTGCCGGACATCGTGCGCAGCACGTCGCCCGGCTTGATAGCCGCGCCGCCCGGCATGTTCTCCGTCATGCCCATGATGCCGTGCACTTCGACTCTCGGCTTCAGCTCGCACAGCGCGCTCATCACGCCGAGCACGGCGCTTGCGCCCGCCTTGTCGAGCTTCATCGTCTCCATCCCGGTGGCGGTCTTGAGCGACAGGCCGCCCGAGTCGAAGGTCAGTCCCTTGCCCACCAGGGCGAGCTTCGGGAGCCGACCGCGCCCTCCTGCGGGCCGGTAGACGAGATGGATCAGGCACGGCTGCTCCACGCTGCCCGACGCGACGCCCAGGATGGCGCCCATCCCCATCCTCGCCAGCCCGGCGCGGTCGATCACCTTGATCGCCAGACCGCGCGTCTTCGCGACGCGCCGAGCCACATCGGCCATGCGCATGGGCGTGAGGACGCCAGCCGGCTCGTTCACCAAGTCGCGCGTCAGAGTGGTCGCCGCCGCCCGGATGCTCCCGGTTTCCGCTCCTGACCGCGCCGAGGCGAGCGACTCTTTCGGGACGAGTATCTCCGCGCTCTTCAGCGTGATCGGCGCGCCGTCGTCGCCGGTCATGTACTTCACCATCCGGTATGTACCCAGGGCGATCCCTTCGGCGGCGGCCTCCGCGGCGGCCCGCGGGTCCGGCGCCGTCCCGATCGGCGGCAGCGCCAGCGAGACCCGGCGTGCCTTCACCGCCGCGGCGCGGCGGGCCGCCAGGCCGCAACCTTCACGCAGGAGATCCAGCGAGCAGCTCGCTCTCTTGCCGAGTCCCACCACCATGTAGCGCTTTGCCGGGAACCGGCCGCCGGCGTGCCACAGGAGGATCTCCTTTCGCTTGCCCTTGAAGCTCTCCTCGCGCATCACGCGCTCGATCGCCTTCGCCGGGCGGGTCGAGACAGGGCGGGACGAGACTGGAAGCCCCAAGGCGGGCTTGCCCTCCCCTCCGAAGGCGAAGCAGATGGCGACATCGACGCGTGAGGAGAACAAGGAGCCGGCCGCGGTGGTGACGCCGGGCGTGGGGGTGCCGGCGGGCAGACGCTCCGCGTCCTTCGCGAAGTTGCTCTTGCGATCAGGACTCGTTGCCGGAGGCATGTCCGGTTGCTTTCTGCGTCTGGGCGCGTCCTTCGAGCATGCCGGCGATCTCCTGCACGATCTGCTCGGGGGACAGGCCAATCTCCGCCAACAGCCCGGCTCTGTCGCCGTGCAGGACGAAGTGATCGGGCAGCCCGATATGATGCAATACGGGGTGGTGCAGCGCAGGACCGCCACCGTGCAGCAGATTCATCTCGCGGAGGCACTCGTAGACTCCCGAGCCGAAGCCCCCGCGCAGTGTGTTCTCCTCCAGCGTGATCAGCGCCCGGTACTTCCCGGCCAGATCCTTCAGCAGGAGTGTGTCCATGGGCTTGATGTACCGGCAGTTGATCAACCCCGCCTTCACGCCGCGGCGCTCGAGCAGATCCATCACCTTGCGCGCGTGCCCCACCATCGTGCCCACGGCCAGCAGGACGGCCTCGTCCCCCTCGGCCAGCACCTCCCACGAGCCGACCGGAATCGTCTCGAACGGAGAGCCGGACGGATCCACGGGGCAGGCCTCCTTGGGGTAGCGGATCGCGAAAGGATGCTCTGTCTGCTGGACCGCGGTGTACAGCAGGTTGCGCAGCTCGGCGCCGTCCTTTGGGGCGGCGACGATGAAGTTGGGCACCGCCCGCAGGTAGGTCAGGTCGAACACGCCGTGGTGCGTCGGGCCGTCCGGACCGCACAGACCCGCGCGGTCGAGGCAGAACACTACGGGGATGTTCTGCACCCCCACGTCGTGGATGATCTGGTCGAAGGCCCTCTGCAGAAAAGTCGAGTAAATGGCGGCGATGGGGCGCAGCCCCGAGATCGCCATGCCGGCGCAGAAGGTGACGGCGTGCGCCTCCGCGATCCCCACGTCGAAGAAGCGGTCGGGGTACTTCTGGGCGAACTTCACCAGCCCCGTTCCGTCGGCCATGGCGGCCGTCACCGCCACCACGCGCCGGTCGGTCTCGGCGAGCTCGCAGGCCGCCTGCGCGAACACCGAGGTGTAGGCCGGAGGCGACTTCTTGGCAGGCAGGCTCTTGCCCGACGCCACGTCGAATGGGTTGAGGCCGTGGTAGGTGTTGGGATCTTCCTCCGCGTAGGGGTAGCCGCGTCCCTTCTTGGTCAAGACGTGCAGCAGCACAGGTCCCTTCTCGTCGCGCAGCCGGCCGATGACATCGAGAAGGCCCTCCAGATTATGACCGTCCACGGGCCCGAAGTAGTGAAACCCCAGGGCCTGGAAAAGCGCCCCCGGCACCAGGACGTTCTTCAGGTTGCGCTCGAGGCGATTGGCCACCTCGGCCGCCGTCGCCCCCTTGGGGAGCATCTCGATGAGGTGGTAGCCCTCCTCGCGCAGCTTCTTGAGGAACGGGTTGGTGCTGAGGCTGGTGAGGTACCTCGAAATCGACCCCACGTTGGGTGAGATCGACATTTCGTTGTCGTTGAGGATCACGAGCATGTCGCGGCCGGAGTCGCCCGTGTTGTTGAGCGCCTCGTAGGCCAGGCCTCCGGTCATCGCGCCGTCGCCGGTGACGGTGACGACGTAGAACTTCTCGCCCATCAGATCACGCTTGGTGGCCATCCCCAGCGCCGCCGAGATGGAGGTGCTGGCGTGGCCCGCGCCGAAGGCGTCGTGCTCGCTCTCGGAGATGCGCAGGAAGCCCGAGATCCCCTTGTGTTGGCGGATGGTCGGGAGCTGGTCTCGGCGGCCGGTCAGCATCTTGTGCACGTACGCCTGATGGCCGACGTCCCAGATGATCTTGTCCTTCGGCGAATCGAACAGGTAGTGCAACGCGATGGTCAGCTCCACCACGCCGAGCGAGGGGGCGAGGTGGCCGCCCGTGCGCGCCACCACCTCGATGAGCGTCGCGCGCAGCTCATCGGCGAGTTGCTTCAGCTCGGGCACCGACAGTCTCTTGAGATCGGCGGGGCTGTTGACGCGCGGCAGAAGGCGCACCCCTGCGCCCGACTTCGCATCGAGCGGCAGGCGGAGATGAAGGTCGCCCGTGATCGCTTCGCTCATTCGACGGGAGATTCCGGGGGGGGAGCGTCCATAAGGTCAGCTCATTATTGGACGGGGGATCAGGCATGTCAAGGCGGACAAGCTCCCCGCGTCAGGAGATCGAGAGCATGCGATCGAGGGCCTCCCGCGCCCGAGAGGCGATCGGCTCGGGCACCTTGATCTGGTTGACCACTCTGCCCTGCTCGATGCTCTCCATCGACCACAGCAGATGCTGCGGGTCGATCCGGTTCATGGTCGAGCAGAGGCAGACGCCCGGCACGAGGCTGCTGACGAACTTGCCGGGGTTGGCGCGGCGGAGGCGATCCACCAGATGGATCTCCGTGCCCACGGCCCAACTCGTGCCGGCCGGGGCCTTCGTGATCGTGTCGATGATGTAAGCGGTGGAGCCCACGTAGTCGGCGGCCTGCACCACCTCGTACGAGCACTCGGGATGGACGATGATGTTGATCCCCGGGAACTTCTGCCTGAACGACCGGACGTGCTCGAGCAGGAACCGCTGGTGAACCTGACAGTGCCCGCGCCATAGGATGACCGTCGCCCTCTCGATCGCCTCGCGGGAGTTGCCTCCGTGCTCGCCCGGCCCGCGCCGCGGATCCCACACGACCATGCGGTCCAGCGGGATGCCCATGCGGAAGGCGGTGTTGCGCCCCAGGTGCTGGTCCGGGAAGAACAGGAGCCTCTCGCGCCGGGCCAGCGCCCAGCGAATGATCGCCTCGGCGTTGGACGACGTGCAGACCGCCCCGCCATGCTCGCCCACGAACGCCTTGAGGTCCGCGGCCGAGTTGATGTAGGTGATCGGCATCACCGACTCGTCGCCCAGCACGCCGCTGATCTCGTCCCATGCGTCCTCGACCTGATCCAGGTCGGCCATGTCGGCCATGGAGCAGCCCGCCTCGAGGTCCGGCAGGATCACGATCTGCTCGTCCCGCGTCAGGATGTCGGCGCTCTCGGCCATGAAGTGAACGCCGCAGAAGATGATGTACCTGGCCTCCTCGCTGGCCGCGGCCTTGCGCGACAGGCCGAACGAGTCGCCGGTCTGGTCGGCGAACTGGATCACCTCGTCGCGCTGGTAATGGTGGCCCAGGATCATGAGCTGACGGCCGAGGCGCTTCTTGGCCGCGAGGATCCGTTCCTGGGCGGCCTCATCGGTCAGGTTGAAGTACTCGGAGGACAGAACCAACTGGGCCATACAGCGACTCCACCTCTCCTGGGCAAAAATGAGATGTCCTGGTACCTGCCTACTGTATGGAATCCGGACGCTTCGATCAAGCTCGCTCTGCCGGCAGATCTCCACGGGAGGGTGAACCGCGATGGGACGGTGAATCGTCTCTGGGTGATGACGCCCGAATGGCGAGAGCATCGCCTGGACGACGCCTGACGGGTCCGAGCAGAACGCCGGGTACCATCCATCCACCCTTCAAGACGGCGGTGTCAGGAGATACGGGGTTGTCCGCGGTGTACATGTTCGCACTCTCATGCAGTCGTCCTCGGGATCAGGCTCGGTTTGTCCCGTGCAGGTCCTGCCGGCGGGTGGCCGCGCGGGCGCGCGCCTTCCACCACCGCCAGAGCACAGCGGCGAAAACGACGTTCAGAGCCAGCCCTAAGACACCCGCCTCGGGCCCGAAGATCGCGGTGTCCTTGATGCCGAGCGCGCCGACCTTGGTTCCAAAACCGAACAGCACGTAAGCGCCTCCGTTCCATGCGCCGTGGCTCAGGCTGGCGACAATCACCGAGCCGGAGATCCACCGCATCATGCCCCAGATCGATCCTATGACGGCGGCGTTCACCATGAAAACGGGGATCCGCGCCGCCGGCAGGTCGAAGCCGGTCTCGAGCGTCACCGCCGACAGGTGCCAGAGCGAGAACGCGATGCTGCTCCAGATCAGCACCTGGCTCGGCGTCTCGCCCGCCCGTTCGAGCGAGGCCCAGAGCCAGCCTCTGAAGAAGCCTTCCTCGGTGATGATCGCGACGAGGATAGTTGAGACCGTGACGAGCGCGATGTTGAGGCAGGCTTTCTTCCAGTTGGTCTGGGAGAGGTCAACGGCGCCCGCCGCGGCCGAGGCGACTGCGACCACGCCCAGAAGGAGCACCGGATGGAGCGAGGCGAGGCCGTAGTGGCTCCATCGTCCCCACACGAACCCCACGCTCGGACGCGACAGCCTCTCGAGGTACCAGAAGGCGCCCATCAGTGGAAACAGCGGCAAGGCGCTGAATGCGGAAAGTCCGCTGGCGTCCATCGTCGTCGTGATCGCGATCGCCACGATCACACCGAGCATCGGCCGACGCAGATTGGTGAATGCAGTCATCTGGGACCGCCTCCCAACAGATTGAGGTTGTGCCCTTGTTGGGACCGCCAACTACGGAGCGAACATCTCCTGCAAGGCGCCAAGAGCCCTGTCCAGCAACACGGGCAACAGCTTCCCCGAACGTCTGACGAACCTCTCGTGATCAACGGTGCGGATCTGATCGAGCACAACATGCCCGGACTTGCCGTGAAACCGACACGCAACGCGAAAGGGATAGCCGTGCCCATCCGTCGCCAGAGGGCCGACGATGGATGTGCGAAGGTGCGCGTTCAATTCGTCGGGAGAAACCACGACGCAGGGTCTGGTCTTGCGAATCTCACCCCTGCGGGTAGGACTCAGATTAATCAGAAAGACATCACCTCGGGAGATGCCCACCTCACCTCCACCGCCACGCTTCGTCATCGAAGCGCGTGGGGGTGGGCTCGTGGAGGAGAAGATGATCGCCGCGCGAGCGCATTTCCCGTGCGGCCTCGGCCCATCCCGATCGGGGCCGGTCAAGCGTTCGGCGGATAGGACCATCAAGATCCTGACCTCGGTACCACGAGAGCACGCCGTCGTCATCGGCCTCCACCGCGAGCGACAGGCGGAGCAACACTTCAAGAGCCCGTCCGGTATCGTGGGCTGACATCAGTGAATGGCGATTCGCACAGCAGCCGCCCGCTCCCCGTACTCGCGACTACAGGAGGTCCTCTC
>JAWPNA010000034.1:0-15864 GCA_045402695.1 Acidobacteriota bacterium | reverse complement strand
ACCGGTAGTTCAAATCGTTCTCGCGGTTCAGTTTATGCGAGCCCAGGACGTACGACTCGAGCCGGAAGGGTATCCACTGATGGACGTGAAACAGGCTCGCCGCGAGGTCGGTGGAGCCGGTTCCCGGCTGGATGGTCGGCTCGTTGATGGCGCCCTCGCTGTCATGCAACCTGTAGCGTCCCGTCGGCAGCTTCAAGGCCAGGCCCCCGACGAGGAGACCCTTCGTTCTCACCAGGAACGCGTGGCGACCCCCCAGCCTGGCATCGCCGAATCCGGAGGAGCCGTCCTGCCCGGTGAAGAACTCGTCTGGCGTGCCGACTTCGTCGAAGTGCTCATGGTCGCGATCGTTGATGAGCGGAAGCGAAACCGCCAGCGCGAACCGGTCGCTCACCGCCCAGCTTACATCGAGCTGCACGAGGCTGTTCTGCGTGCTGATCTCCCGGTGATGATCGGCCTCGATCTCCTCGTTCTCGAAGTCGACCTTGGGAGTCAGAACCTGAGAAACTCCGTGGCTTCCTTCCAGTTTCCTTTCCTGCGGGACGTACCGGTATGACAGATCGAGGACGACCGTGCCTTTCGATGCGACCCCTTCCTGCGTTCCCGTGATCAGGAAGC
The DNA here is from genome assembly GCA_045402695.1 of Acidobacteriota bacterium. Taxonomy (GTDB): domain Bacteria; phylum Acidobacteriota; class Polarisedimenticolia; order JACPZX01; family DASXTC01; genus JAWPNA01. Next base: position 15,249 of record JAWPNA010000034.1, on the reverse strand, counting down.
AGTTCGCGGAACCGCAGGTCGCGTGAACGTCGCTCCAGCCGAGGGGAATGCAGAGAGCCGCCAGTGTCGCCGCGGCGAGCATCCTTGGCTGACGCACAGGGTGAAGACGCATGACCGTGCCTCCTCTTGGTGTTGATTCGGTTGCCGATGATCGGCCATGGAGTCAGAGGATGGCGCGGGGCGGTGGGTCGGGTGGGGCCGAAGCAGGCAGGGAACGCGAGACGGCGGCCCGGGCAACGAGGAGCCGTGGCGCCCCGAGGGAGGTCAGCGCCGAGGGCGGCCCTTGCGACATCGCCGCGGGTCGCTTCGCCGGCATCTGATCCGAGGATGACTTTTCCTCACACCTCGTGCTCATGGCGCAGGGAGTGGCGCCGCTCCTGATCAGGCAGCGACAATTCTTCGTGCACATCGAACAGGGCCGGCTCGCCGAGACGGAAGGCCCAGAGGCCACGAGGGCGGCCACGCCCAGCAGCAGGAGGATGGACCATCTCTTCCGGTTCATCGGCAGGCTTGTCTCCGCGTGTGGCGAATCGTAGCACAGGGTTCGGACGCACTCCCGTAGTCTCGCGACGAACTCCATCAGTCATGCGGGATATAATCGCCCGCCATCTCCGGCCTTCGCCGGTCGCCGCGCCAACCATCTTTTGGAGCCTCGCATGTCGCTGCACGACCACGTCGCTGAGAACCCGCTCGATCTGATCGGCAACACGCCGCTCGTCCACCTGCGCTCCTTCGACGGCGCCTCGGGGTGCCGGATCCTCGGCAAATGCGAGTTCATGAATCCGGGCGACTCGGTGAAGGATCGTCCCGCCCGCTACATGGTGGAGACGGCGGAGCGCGCGGGATCGTTGAAGCCGGGCGGCGTTGTGGTGGAAGGGACCGCGGGAAACACCGGGATCGGTCTGGCGCTGGTGTGCGCGGCCAAGGGGTATCGCTGCATCCTGGTCATCCCAGAGACGATGGCCCGCGAGAAGATCGATCTGGTGCGGGCCTTCGGCGCGGAGGTGGTCCTGGCGAAGAAGGCCCCGTGGGGTGATCCGAACCACTATCACGAGATCGCCAGACGGATCGTCGCCGACACCCCTGGCGCGGTCTTCATGAACCAGTTCGACAATCCGGCCAACACCGTCTCGCACTACGAGACGACGGGGCGCGAGCTGTGGGAGCAGACTGGCGGACAGGTGGACGCGCTGGTGGCCGGGATGGGTACGTCGGGGACGCTCGTGGGGGCTGGACGCTACATCAAGGAGAGGAACCCCGCGCTCAGGGTGGTGGTGGCTGATCCGATGGGATCGGTCTATTACAACTACCTGACGAAGGGTGAGCCGAAGGCCGAAGGCTCGTCTGTGCTGGAGGGGGTGGGCGTCGGACGGCTGCCCGGGATCTTCGAGAAGGGCCCGATCGACGACATCATCCGCATCGACGACCGCGAGGCCCTTGGGGCGATGTGGCAGATCATCCGGCGGGAGGGATTGTTCGTCGGCGGGTCGTCGGGTCTGTCCGTGGCCGCCGCCGTGAAGGTGGCGCGGGAGATCGGCCCGGGCAAGACGATCGTGACGGTGCTGTGCGATTCGGGCCGCAACTACATGTCGAAGGTCTTCAACGAAGATTGGATGAAGGCACAGGGGCTGGCGGGCTCCTCGCCGACCAGCCCCCGCTGACGAGAAGAAAGCTACATCCCGGCCGCTGGCGGGGCGGTCTTCGAGTCGATGTCGATCGTGATCATGAACCCGTTGGTGCCCTTCGTTTCGTACGCCTTGTCGCCCTTCCGGTACGCCTGCACGACGTTCGGCATCAGGATGAAGCCGTCGTTGCGCGGAGCGCCCCAGTACTTGAGATTCTTGATCACGACAGGCTCGCCCTTCACGTTGACGCCGGCGGGCTGCTGGAGCTGCACCTCGGCTGTCTTACCCCCGTCGAGCAGAGCGTGCGCTTGGTCCTTGGTGGCATTCCACACGATCTCCCCTTCCGCCGTGGTCATCGAGTTCCACTTCACCGGGAAGAGGCGGCTTGCGATCGTCTGGATGGCATCTCGCTGGCCCTTCGTTGTTTCCTTGTCGAACGTCATGACCGCCCAGTCCATCTGGCCCTTCGAGAAGTCTGAGCCCAGGTCGCCCGAGATCCAGAACTTGGCGCCGTCCAGCTTGAGATCCCCGTAGTGGCCGTGATTGATCTTGTAGACGTTGTTGAACTTGCAGAAGTGGTGCCCCTCGTGCCCTCCAGGGGTGGTGTTGAAGTAGCACTGGCAAAACATGGTACAGGAGCAGGCCTCGATCACCGAGGCGTTCATGCTCCATTCGGGCCCCTTGGCGGCCTCGTTCTTGGGCTCCGCGGAGAATGTCCCGGCCGCGACCACCAGGCACAGCGCCAGCCCCGCCATCATCACGTAGATCGGTTTCGTCCTCATGTCTCCCTCCCTGAATGCGTCCTCGGTTGCCTGCTTGCTGTCGTTGACCCGCAAAATCCTACTCCGGCCGCGCCGTCGTTTCAACCCACTACTTGATCGGAACCACCGTCTTGTCGTCCAGTCCCAGGACGTTCACCAGGTCGGAGCCGGATGGCACGATGAACTTGGTCTGGCCCGCGAGCACGGTGTTGAGGACATCGAGCTTCTTGCTCACTTCCGCGCGTCCTTTGAAGTACTGCTCGGCGGCGTTGGACACCACCTCGATCGCCTTGGCCTCCGCGTTGGCCCGCAGGATCTTCGCCTGCGCGTCTCCCTCGGCCCTGAGAATCTCCGACTGGCGCACGCCCTCGGCCTGGAGGATCTGCGCCTGCTTGACCCCCTCGGCCTCCAGGATGTTGGCGCGCTTGTCCCGCTCGGCCTTCATCTGGCGCGACATCGCCTCGGTGATGTCGGCGGGAGGATCAATCTTCTGCACCTCCACGCGCGTCACCTTCACGCCCCATGTGTTGGTGGCTTCGTCCAGCACCGCACGGAGGTTCGCGTTGATGGTGTCGCGCGCTGTCAGCGTCTCGTCGAGCGACTTGTCGCCGATCAGGTTTCTCAGGTTGGTCTGTGCCAGCGTGGTGGCGGCGTAGCCGAAGTTCTGCACCTCGAAGGTGGCTTTCACCGGATCGATGATCCGGTAGTAGATGACGGCATCCACGATCACCGAGACGTTGTCCTTGGTGATGACCTTCTGCGGCTCGACGTTGATGACGCGCTCGCGCATGTCTACTTTGATGATGTCCTCGATGACCGGCACCAGGAAAGTGAGCCCCGAGCTGACCGTGGCGCGATACTTGCCCAGCCTCAGCACCATTCCCTTCTCGTACTGGGACACGATGCGCGCCGAGCGCGCCAGCGCCACGAGCATGATGAACGCGAAGATCAGCAGCAGGACGAAGAGGTACCTTTCCATCCCCTCACCTCACTTGAAGAGTCACGCCATCCACGCCCGCAACCGTGATTTCGGTGCCCTCCCCGATCGGGGCCGAGGCCCCCTCCGCCGGCACCGCCCGCCACTCCTCGTCGCCGACCCGCACCCGCCCCGCCTGGTGCCGCTCGATTCGGGCCAGCACCACTCCATGCCGCCCGATCACTGCGTCGGCGTTGCTCTCGACCCCTTTGACGTGCAGCCGCGCGCGGACGAACCGCCGGCCCGCGAGGATGTAGGCCGCGCAGAGAACTCCGCCCACGAACATCCCGAGGTAGATGTTGTCGAAGTGGAGGCCGATGGCGCCGCCCACGACAAAAGAGCTGCCGATGAGCACCAAGTCGAAGCCGGCGAACCCGCCGAGCATCACCTCGACCAGGATGAGCGCGGCGCCACCGAGAATCAGGATCCAGTTCCAGAACCTGGGCACCTCCGACCCTCCTGGATGTCGTTCGGTGGCAGGATTGTATCCGGGATGGGATGCGCCCGACAAGCCGTAGTGGCGGACGGGAAGTTTCCAAAGACCGAGTGCACTGGACATCGGTCTCTCCATCCATCAGATTGGCACTTTCACGGCGCGGGGCGCCGGCGAAGCGACATCTGAGGGGGGAGGAGTCTCACATGAGATGGCTGTTGAGGGCGGTTTTTCTGGCGGGCTGTCCCGCACTGTCCGCCCTGTTGATGATCCCGGACCCGCTCGCCGAGGAGAAGAAGGACCACCACTGGTCTCTCCAGATCGAGCTGGAAGGTCAGTACGACGACAACATCACCGAGCTGTCCGATAACGACAAGGATCGTGTCGGCGAGCCTGGTTCCGAGGACAGGTTCAAGGTCGACTCGGCCGATGACTATGTCCTTCAGCCCTCGGTGCGCTTCGGCTACGCGCGGGCCTGCATCCCCCGCGTGGAGACGGCGCTGCGTTTCGACGCGCGTGGATGGATCTATACGCGCAACTCGATCAAGAACTACGAGTCGGTGGGCTTCAGGCTCTCGCAGGACCTCAGTGCCGCGCGACGCTACGAAACGAGGTTGGTGGTGAACGCCGGCTACCTGCCCGAGTATTACCTGCGCGAGCTGCGCGTCCCGCAGCGCTCGCTCGACGCCGGCCAGACCGTGCACGACAGCGCGATCTACTCGTCTCTGAAATACGGTGGAGGCATCGAGCAGGTGCTCGTGCCGAGGCATCTGGAGCTGGCCATCTCCGCATCGGAGGAGACGCGTGACTACGACGCGCCCTTCGACGAGAGAGACGGCACCCTCTCGGGATACGGCGCCCGCCTCGAGTGGCAGCCGATGAAGGACGGCGCGCTGGCCTTCGATGCCGGCTACCGCATCGAGTCGTACGACGCCGACGGGGACGACCTGTCCACGCCCGCCGTGGAAGGAGACATCTCGAGCGACCGCCGGATCGTGTCCGCCGGCGTGGACTTCCGCTGGGGGAAGCACGATCGGCGAGGCGGCGTTTCGCTCAACGCGTCGCGCGAGAAGCGCGACTTCACGTCCAACGATCCTCTCGATACCTTCCACTTCGAGCGCGAGGACGAGAAGACGGAGCTGAACGTCACTTTCCGGAAGGCTCTGGGCACGCACGTCTACTTCGAGGCGGGCCTCTCTCGCGAGGTCAACAAATCCGACCTGGCGCCGGGCGCGAGCACGAGTTCCGGAGACGACGTCACCGACTACACCCGCGACATCATCTCGGCCGGAGTGGGCTGGAGATTTTGAGCGAGAGCTCGCGAAAAAGCGGAGGCGGCCATCGCGCGCGATGACCCGGTCAGGTGGCCAATCTGATGCTGATCGAATCGGGGCTGTCGTTCCTGGGGCTCGGCATGACGACGCCCACCCCTTCGTGGGGCGGCATGGTCGGCGAGGGGACTCAGTACCTCGGGGACGCTTGGCGGGTGGCGACGTTCCCGGGCTTGGCCCTCGCCGTCGCGGTCGCCGGCTTCAAACTGATCGGATACGGCGTGAGGGGCGCGGTGGGCCGCCCCGGCTGACCTTCATGAGTGAGGTGGATCTGCGCTCCCCGTCTGGGTCAAACGTCACAGCGGACGACAGAGGTGTGGTCCAGGAGGACCTGAGGAGGGTGGACGGGGAGCGCAGAAGGGTTCATGCCAGATACTCCTTGCCTGTCCAACCGTCACAGCATGAAGTTTATGCTGTAACAACAATTCGGCTCGAATATACGACGCTCCCCTGGATCCGTCAAGCGTTAGTTTTGGGGAGACAGAGGAGGCTCAGCTCCAGAATCTCCACGTCGGATTTACCTGGCTTGACGGGCACTTCGACAGCTCGTGCCGCCTCCTGCTCCCATCGCGCTTCCAGCTCGGAGGGGGCTGACTCTGCTTCCTGCGTCATCCGCACGCGGCCCAATCCATGACTCCTACACACTCATACGACACACTCCTTGCCGCCTGCTATGATTGGTCGGCTCGCCCTGCCCCGCCCCGGCTCTGAGAGAAAGGCATTCATGCCGTCCGAGAAGAAGAAGCCCTCACGGCCCGCCACCCCCCGCAGGAAGAAGCGCCGTCTGCTGAGGTGGCTGGGGGTGTCTCTCATCCCTCTGTCGATCGCCGCGGTGGTCGGGCTGCTGATCCTCTCGGTCGTGTCGTACCGGGTCGCGGCGCGTTTCGAGGCGCGCGAGCGGGAATCGCCGACGCGCATCTACGGCCGCATCGTCTCGCTGCACGAGGGCGTGCTGATGCCGCGCGAGGAGATCACGACCCGCCTGCGCCGGCTCGGATACCGCCAGAGCCGATCGGCCCCGAAAGCGCCGGGTGAGTATCGGGCCGGCGACTCGCTCACCGTCTACTTGAGGGCTTTTCCAGCGCCAGGCGGCGAGAGCGGCGCCCGCCTGGTGAAGGTCCATCATGATGGGGAGCGGATCGCCTCGGTCGAGGATTCCGTGACGGGAGACTCTCTCGGGGAAGCTCTGCTCGAGCCCGAGGTGCTCACCACGCTGTACGGAGCGATGCAGGAGGATCGGACGGTCCTCCCGATCTCGGAGTTTCCTCAAGCACTGGTGGACGCTGTGCTGACAGCCGAGGACCGCCACTTCTATGTTCACCCGGGCATCGATCCGTTGGGTGTGGTCAGGGCGGCGCTCACCAACGTGGAGAGCGGCTCGATCAAGCAGGGCGGAAGCACATTGACGCAGCAGCTCGCCAAGAACCTCTTCTTCAACCAGGAGCGCACCTTCTCGCGCAAGGCGGCGGAAGCCGCCGTGTCGATGGTGCTCGAGGCACGTTACAGCAAGGACCGCCTCCTGCAGGCATACCTCAACGAGGTGTACCTCGGCCAGAGAGGCTCCGTGTCGATCAAGGGCTTCGCGCAGGCGGCGGCGCTTTACTTTGGAAAGGACGTGCGCCTGCTGGATCCGGCCGAGTCGGCGACGCTGGCGGGCCTCATCCGCGCGCCCGGTGTGTACAACCCGTTCATCCATCCCGACCGCGCCGTTGAGCGCCGCAACCAGGTGCTCTCCGCGATGGAGCAGGACGGCAAGATCACGGCGCAGGAATGCCGCACTGCCCTCGCCGAACCCCTCAAGCTGCTCAAGAACCGGCAAGCGGCGGCCCCCTCCCGCGGCATCGCCTACCTGGCTGACTACGTGAGGCAGATGATCGGCGATGAGACAGCGGCCGACTTCTCCCGTGCCGGGATGAGAGTCTTCACGACCGTGGACCCTGTGCTCCAGCGGCGCGCCGAGGAGGCACTCTCGGGCGGCCTTGCCGGTCTGGAGGCTTCCTACCGGAAGCTGCGGCGCGCCGGCGACGTGTCCAGGTTGCAGGGCGCCCTGGTGGCGCTGGATCCGAAGGATGGGTCTGTCCTCGCGATGGTGGGAGGCCGCGACTACGCCGCCAGCCAGTTCAACCGGATCACGCAGGCCCGCCGCCAGCCCGGCTCTCTCTTCAAGCCCTTCGTCTATCTGGCCGGATACGAAGAGAGCGGCTCGCCAGGATGGCACGCCGAGGTCTTCACGCCCGCCACGAGGCTGATGGACGAGCCCCTGGAGATGAGGGTGTCGGGAAAGCTCTGGGCGCCGGCCAACTACGACGGCGAGTTCCGCGGACCCGTCACGGCTCAGGCGGCCCTGGAGCAGTCCCTCAACGTGCCCACCGTGCGGGCGGCGCAGACTATCGGGCTCGATGAGGTGGTGGCCGCGGCCCATGGTGCCGGAGTGGAATCTCCCCTCAAACCATACCCGTCCCTCGCGCTGGGCGCGCAGGAAGTCACGCCGCTCGAGATCGCCTCCGCCTACGCCACCATCGCAGGGCGCGGTGTCCGCAACAGGCCGGCCCTCGTCGAGGCCATCGAGGACGCGAAGGGCAAGGTGATCTTCTCACGCCGGAAGATGTCGCGGCACGTCCTGTCCGAGCAGGCCGCCTATCTGGTGACCGTCGGACTTCAAGGAGCCGTGGACCGCGGCACGGCGGCGCCGGCGCGGGCGCTCGGCTTCACGGGGACGGCCGCGGGCAAGACCGGCACCACGGACGACTACCGCGATGCATGGTTCGCCGGCTACACGCCCGACCTGCTGGCGCTGGTTTGGGTGGGGTTCGACGACGGCGGCTCCACCGGCCTGACGGGCTCCCAGGCGGCCCTGCCGATCTGGGTGGACTTCATGAAGCACGCGGGCGCCGAAACCGGAGAGCCATTCGTGGAGCCGCCGTCGATTGTGTGGGAGCAGGTCGACCCGGTCAGCGGTGGTCTGGCGCGATGGTCGTGCCCTGACGCGCGCTGGACGGCGTTCATCGAGGGCACGGAGCCCGAGGACAAGTGCGACCTGCACGGCTGGTTCGGCGGCTGGAGGCACAGAAGGGAGCGGTCGTCGGTGGAGTAAGGCCCGCCGGTGCAAGCGGGGCCGGCGCCGGCCGGATGTGAAGTCTACTCGTACCTGAGTGCCTCGATCGGGTCAAGGCGCGCGGCGCGCAGAGCGGGATAGACCCCGAACACCACTCCCACGAAGGCGGACACGGAGAAACCCATCACGACCGCCCAGATCGGCACATGAGCGGCGGGGAAGTCCGGAATCAGACCGGCCGCCCCGAAGCCGATGCCGATGCCCAGGGCGATGCCGATCCCACCGCCGAGCACGGTCAGGATGGTCGCCTCGATGAGAAACTGCAGCAGGATGTTGGCGCGCCGGGCACCTACCGCCATCCTCACGCCGATCTCGCGGGTGCGCTCCGTGACCGACACCAGCATGATGTTCATGATGCCGATGCCGCCCACGAAGAGCGCCACCCCCGCGACGCCGGCGGCCACACCCGTGGCGTATTTGGAGATGGTGCCCAGGACGGACGTAAACTGCTCCTGAGTCCAGAGCCGGAAGTCGTCCGGCTCCTCGCTCTTGAGCTTGCGGCGCTTCCTCAGCGCGTCGATCATCTGGGTCTTCGCCAGCTCCATCTTGTCTGCCTCCGAGATGGCCACCTCCCAGAATGTGTTGCCGACCTGCTCCTCGCCGAAGATGCCGCGCGCGGTGCCGTAAGGAATGAAGATGTAGTCGTCCAGGCTCAGACCGATCAGCTCTCCTCTCGCCTCCATCACGCCGATGATGGTGAAGCTGTCGGGGCCGATCTGGATCTGCCGTCCGACGACCGGCTCCTCGATCTCGAGCTTCTCGATCACCTTGGCGCCGATGGCGCACACCTTCCGGCGCTGGCGGTCGTCGATGCCCGTGAAGAAACGACCCCGATCCACGTAGAAGCTGACGATGTCCATGTAGTTGGGCACCGTTCCCAGGATGGTGGTATTCGAGCGCCGCTCGCCGTTCTTGATCGTGAGGCCTCCAGCGAACATGGCGGGCGCCACGTCCCGCACGAGCGGCGCGTGCTCCTTGAGGTACTCGGCGTCGGCCAGGTAGAGGGGCCGGATGACTTTCCCCTCCCAGCGCGAATCCTCCGGAGGCTGCAGGATGACGCGGACCCAGCCCGATCCGAGGTCCTTGAAGAGGTTGTTGACCGCGAAGAAGAAGCCCTGGATGATCGACACCACCGCGATGACCGCCGCCACGCCGATGACCACGCCCAGGGTGGTCAGCAGTGAGCGCATCTTGTTGGCCCACAGGGCCCGAAAGGCTATCGCGAGGTTCTCACCGAACATCTCAGTGTGCCCGCCTCGTCAGCGTTTGACGGGAGCTTCCGACGGCTGGTCGAAGATGATCTTGCCGTCCATCAACTTGACGATCCGCCTGGCGTGGCGTGCGATATCGTCCTCGTGCGTGACCAGCACGATGGTGTTGCCGCGCTGGTTGAGCTGATCGAACAGCGCCATCAGCTCGGCGCCAGTCTTGCTGTCGAGGTTCCCGGTCGGCTCGTCGGCCAGCAGCAGCGAAGGGTTGTTGACCAGCGCCCGCGCTATGGCCACGCGCTGCCGCTGCCCTCCCGACAGTTCATTGGGCTTGTGCGACATCCGGTCACCCAGGCCGACGGATTCCAGGGCCTCTTTCGCCCGCCGCAGCCTCTCGGTGCGCGGCACTCCGGCATAGATCAGCGGCAGCTCCACGTTGCCCAGTGCCGAGGTCCGCGCCAGGAGGTTGAACGTCTGGAAGACGAATCCGACTTCCTTGTTGCGGATCGCGGCCAGCTCGTTGTCGTCCATCTTCGAAACCTCGCGGCCGTTGAGCGAGTAGCGGCCGCCGCTGGCCGTGTCGAGACAGCCGATGAGGTTCATCAGCGTGGACTTGCCGGATCCCGAAGGCCCCATGACGGCCACGTACTCGCCGCGCTCGATGCCGAGCGTCACGCCGGCCAGGGCGTGCACCACCTCGTTACCCATGGGGTAGTCCTTGAAGAGGTCGTCCACTTGGATCATCATCTGTGACCTACGACTCCTCGCCCTTGAGCTCCTCGTCCTTCTCGACCTTGATCACCGCGTCGCCCGGCTTGAGCTTCTTGAGCGTGCGGTAGGGACCGATGACCACCTTGTCGCCGGGCTGCAGCACCGGATCCGCTATCTCGACGCTGAACTCGTCCGAGAGCCCCGTCTTGACCACCAGCATCTCGACCTTGCCGCCCCTGTCAATGAAGAGGAGGTCCACGTCCTCGTCCGCGATGGCGACCTCGCGCGGCCTGGCCACACCTTCGTTGGAGTCCTCGGCCGCCAAGCTGCCGGAGCTTCCCTCGGATTGTTGCTTGAGCAGGCTCTCAACTTCCTTGCGTTTCTTGGTGATGACCGCCTGGATCGGCACCACCAGTGCGTCGCGCTTGCTGGCCACTTCGATGGAAGCGTGCGCCGACATCCCGGGCCGCAGCTCACCCTGGGCGGCATCCGAGGGCGTCGGGTTCACGGGCACGGGGATCTCGCGGCTTGCCATGGGTGCCGCGCTGCCCGGTTGAGACGACAGCGCCACCTTCACGGTGAAGCGAGAGACATCACGCTCCTTCACCGCCGTGTGCGCGATCTCTGTCACCAGGCCGTCGAACGTGCGTTCCTCCAGAGCGTCCACGCGCACGGCGGCCTTCTGTCCTTCGCGCACCGAGGCGACCTCGGTCTCATCCACCCTCACCTCGGCCAGCATCTCGCTCATGTCGGACAGGACCAGGATGACCGTGCCGGGGTTGTTCATGGTCCCGATGATCACCTGTTCGCCCAGCTTCGCGTTGACCTTGGTGACCAGACCGTCCATGGGCGCGCGGATCGTGGTCTTCTGCAGCTCGTCTTTTGACTTGACCAGATCGGCTTCGGCCTGCAGGATCTGCTCCTCGAGGGCCAGCACCTGGATGCCACTGGTCCGGGCCTGCAGCCTGGACTGATCCAGCGCCTCGGCAGACACGATCGCGCTTGTGGCCAGCGCCTCCTGGCGGCGCAGCGTGCTTCCGTACGTGGCGAGGGAGGCCTTCTCTCGCTCGAGGTTGATCCCCGCCATCCTCAGGTTGGCTTCGAGACGGACGACTGTGGAGTGGTACTGCGCCGGGTCGAGCTGCAGCAGCACGTCGCCCTTGCGGACCTGATCCCCTTCCTTCACCCTGAGCTCGACGATCTGGCCGGGCACCTGTGAGGAGATGTTGACGTAGACCTTCGGCTGGACCTCTCCAGAGGCCTTGACGGTCGAGCTGATCGATTCGACCTTCTTGACCTCCTCCTCGTACACCTTGGCGCCGCGGCGGGTCGCTTGCTTGACGCTGACGAAGGCGATGACCCCCACCAGCGCGACGATGCCGATCAGGATGAGGACCTTCTTCATGGCCGGGATGCTCCTCGCCCTACAGCGCCGCGAAGGCGACCTTGATCATGACGTAGATGCCCCAAGGCAGGAACGTGATGGCCGCCGTCGCGCCCGTGGAGAGCTTCGTGACGGTGCGGAACCCGATGGTCATGAACGAGAGGAGCAGGATGCTGAATACGTCGAACGACTCCAGCAGCGAGCGCAGGGTCGGGGAGTCGGGTTTGAGCAGCGCGCCGAGGTTCGTCCTCACGAGCTTGTCCAGCGCCACCTGGATGGGCGCCTGACTCACCAGCGAGACAACCATCACGGCAACCCAGAACAGCATCGAGATCACGGCCGAGTATGTGCAGACCGACAGGATCCGGTGGAACTCCACATCGTCGCCGGCCTGTCGGTTCAGAAGCCAGGTCCATGCGGCCAGGAAGGAGATCGCGGCCGCGCCGATCAGGAGCAGATTGCTCTCCGGTGAGTCCTTGAAAGCGATGCGCGCGATCCAGGCCACGATGAAGAAACCAAGAAGCAGAGGAAGACACTTGAGGAAGCCAATCCATGCCCGACCCAGCTTCATGTTGGTCAGCGAGCCCATCATCACGAAGAGGGTGCCGTACAGCAGCGCCATCCCATGATAGTAGGGCGCGAAACCGGACACCACGTTCAGGACATTGCCCGCGGCGCGCTCCCCTTGCGACAGCTTCTTCAGGTCGGCGGTGGCCTGCCGGATCGCCTCGTCCTTGGCCTCGTCGGGCAGCCACTTCATGATCGGAAAATTCTCGATCTGCTCCGTGGTGATCGTGATCCAATCCGCCTTCATCGCGTAGACGGAGAAGGCGATCAGGAACACGGCGATGTAGCAGACGAACGGGACGAGCCAACCAGGTCGTCGCGCGATCTCCTCGAACGTCTCCCGTGGCGAGACGATCACCCCCATCATGCGCGCGAATGGGCTCCCGGTGGCCGGTGAATCCTGGACCTGTTCGCTCATGCGGAATCCTCCGATGACGGCGCTACTCCTGCACCTTCACGTTCAGGTAGCGGTCGAGCGTGCCCTTGGCCAGCTCGAGCGCGGTGAGCGATTTGCGGTAGTCGACCATGGCGCGGTTCTGCTGGCCGAGCGCGACGGTCAGGTCATCCTGAAACGTCAGGACCTGGAACGAGGTGGACATCCCGTTCTCGAACTTCTTCTGCTCCGCATCCACCTTCTTGTGTTGCAGCTCGACGTTCTTGGCGGCGGCTTCGATCCGCTTCTTGCCGGTGATGATGGCCCGCGCAGCCGTGCGCACCTGCACCTCCGCGTTGAGGCGCAGGCCCTCGTACCGGATGTCCTCCTGCTCTTTGGCAAGACGAGAGCCGATGTAGGTGGCCTCCGCGGCATTGTTGCCCAGGGGGATGTTCAGGAAGAGCCCGACGGTCCAGGACGGGAAGTCCCTGTCCCGGACCTGCTCGAGAGCGTCGAGGTAGTCCTCGTCCTGAATGGCGAGGTTCGGGTCTGTAAGGGTGATGTCCGGCTGTGTGACGTCGCCCCCGAGCCCCTGCAGCGCGTAGGTGGCGCGGCCGCTGAGGTCCCACTTGAGCTGGTTCTTGCGCAGAGCGAGAGTCGTATCGGCGTTCTTGATGAGGAGCTGCGATTGCTGGAGGTCGGGCCGGCTGGCGATGGCCTCCCCGAGCTCCTTCGCCAGCTCCACGGGCCGCTCGATGAAGGTGGGCTGATCAGTGGGGGCGATGGACCGCGTCCAGGCAGCCTCGTCCTTGGGCATGTTGAGGACGCGGCGCAGCACATCCTCCGCGTCGAGGACGTTGTTTTCGGCCACGATGACCGCCTGCTCGCGGCTGGCCACCTCCGCCTCGGCCTGCGTGATCTCGATGGGAGGAAGCGTCCCGACCTGCACCCGGATCTTGTTGAGCTTCAACAGCTCCTGGGCGAGGGCCAGCGACTGTTTGCTGACGTCCAGGTTCTGGCGCGCGAAGACGAGCTCCCAGTAGGCGTCCTCGATCCTCTGAAGCACGTCAAGCACCTGCTGCCGGAACTGGATGTCGCTGACCTGCTGGTTGTTGCGCGCGATGACGATCTGAGTCTCGTTGACCTGGTTGCCGAATCCGCGCAGAAAGGACTGGTTGTACGCAAAGCTCAACGAGGCGAAGTAGGTCGTGGGAAACGTCGCGAAGACCGAGGTGGATGACGAGTTTTGGAGGTTGAGGTTCGCCGAGTAGTTGGCGCCCCAGTGCACCCTGTCGAAGAAACCGATCGAATAGTTCTCGCCCTTCAACGTGGAGATGTCGGTGATGTTCAGGGCGGCTTGTTTGATGTCTTGGTGCTCGGCGCCGATGCCAAGGTTCGGATCGAAGAGCGCCTCCTGGAAATAGATGTCCTGCTCGCGCAGCCGAGGGTTGTATCTCGAGACCTTGACGTCCAGGTTGTTCCTGAGCCCCATCTGCACGGCATCGGTCAGAGAGATCATGATGGGAGGGGGCCCCGACTCAGCGGGTGGGGGGGGTTCCTGGCGGGCACCCGCGCTTTCCTGGGCCGCAGCCGGATTCAGGCCCAGCAGGGCCAGGGCCGCCATCAGCGCACAGTTCCTCACGGTCATCATCACACCTCTTTGGACTGGATTGGGATCGGAAGCCTGCCAGACGCCCGCGAACGGCAGGACGCCGGCGACTCTATCGTCACGGAACCGCGCATAGATACGCACCGATACAGACAAGGGTTTCCTCATCATCTCCGCTGGAAGGCCGGATGGTCGCATTCGTGGACGGCGGAGTCAAGCCTTCCATGAGACTGTCGGCGGACACAAAGCCTCAGCAAGACGTGGAGTTGCGAGGAGCAGGCACACCCGGCTTGACCAGGTGGCAGGCGGCCAGATGACCCTGCCCGATGTCGACCAGAGGCGGTTCCATCGTCTTGCAGATCGGCTCGGCCACGGGGCACCGCGTGTGGAACCTGCATCCCGGAGGCGGGGCCGACGCGCTGGGCATGTCGCCGGGAACGATCACACGGCGCCGGCGGGTCTGAGGATCGATGACCGGGATGGCGGCCATCAGCGCCTGCGTGTAGGGGTGCATCGGGGAGGCGAACAGTCTCCCTGTGGGCGCGTACTCCACGAGCCGACCGAGGTACATCACCGCCACGTCGTCCGAGATGTGCTCGACGATCCGCAGATCGTGGGAGATGAACAGGTAGGCCATTTCGAACTTCTTCTGCAGGTCCACCATCAGGTTGAGGATCTGCGCCTGGATCGAGACAACAAGCGACGAGACCGGTTCGTCGGCGATGATGAGCCGCGGCTTGAGCGCCAGCGCGCGCGCGATGCCGATCCTCTGGCGCTGTCCCCCTGAGAACTCGTGCGGATGCTTGGTCATCGCGGAAGGGTCCAGTCCCACGGTCATCAGCAGCTCGGCGACCATCTCCTCGCGTTTCCTCCCCTTGGCGATCTTGTGTATCGCGAAGGGCTCTCCCACGATCGAGCCGACCGTCATGCGCGGGTTCAACGACGAGTAGGGATCCTGGAAGATGACTTGCAGCCTCCGGCGCGTCGCGCGCATTGTGCGCGCGTCGTGCTTCAGGATATCGTTCCCCTCGAAGAGCACCTCGCCCGCGGTCGGATCGATGAGGCGCAGGATGCAGCGGCCCAGGGTGGTCTTGCCCGAGCCCGACTCGCCCACGAGGCCCAGCGTGCGGCCCTGGGCAACCGTGAGGTCCACCCC
>JAWPNA010000327.1:0-9333 GCA_045402695.1 Acidobacteriota bacterium | reverse complement strand
CATGTTCGTCTCGGGGAAGTACCTTTTCGGATCCCGGATCCAGTCATACAGCCACTCGGAGGTCACCTTGTCCCCGACGCGATCCAGCGTCGGCCCGAAGTCCCTTCCGTAGGTGCCCCGCACCGTGGCGTTCTCACCGATCCTGTGACAGCCAAAGCAGCCTTTCTCGGCGACCAGTTTCTTGCCCCGTTCCGTGTCGCCGGCGGGCGCCTGCGGCGCTGCGGGAGAGAACGGAGCGGATTTGCTGAACAGGTAGGCGACGATGGAGGCCATCTCGACCTGGCCGCGCGCGCGATCGTCCTGCGAGCTGCTGTTGCTCAGATTGAAGAACTTCGGCATCCAGGTGGTGGGCCGGTACGCCCTCGGATTCTCGATCCAGCGGTAGGCCCACTCCGGCCTCACCTTGGAGGCGACGTGACGCAGGTCCGGGCCGGCCTTGCGCTGCTCCTCGTAGCCGGCGATCTTGTGGCACCCGAAGCAGCCCGCGCGCTCGAGGATGTCCAGGCCGTGGTTGTACCTGTCGGCGCCCTTCAGGCGCACTTCGTTGAGGTGGCACGTGCGGCAGGCGGCCTGCGTGTGCGGCGCCGAAAACTGGGGGAAGTCCCAGTAGTGAGGCTCCTCCCAGCCGTAGCGCTGGACCCAGTCGTGCTCCTGCTCCTCGTCGCGCGGTGAGTGCATCGCCGACGCGAACGACGTGGCGCGATCGAGACCCTGGTGGCACACCGTGCAGCCGAACCTGTTGTACGGATGCGGTGAATTGTCGGCGAGGAACAGATCGAGCTTCGGGTGCACCGTGAACGGCTGCTCGGCGCCGTCGTAGCCGGGCTCAGCGATCCCCTTGTGGCAGGTGACGCAGCGGTCCACCTTGGGGATGCGGATGAAATTGATGTCCGAGAGCAGGTTCGGCAGGATCACCTGATCCACCTTGAGGGTCGGCGCCGCCAGGTCGATGATCGGTGCGTTGCGGATGGCCGTCGCGAGGGTCGGACGGTTCGCTTCGATCTTCAGCTGCGTGGCCGCCTCGTCGGATGTCATCTGCGCGATCTTCTTGTTGAAATCGTCGATCTTCGCGGTGAGCGCCTTGACCTTGGCTCGTTGCTCGTCTCTGGCCGAGGTGGCCTGCTCGAGCCCAGTGACAGCCTCCTGGTACCGGTCGTCATACACCTTGAAGGCGGCCGCGGCCTGGCGGATGGCTTCATTCCTGGACGCCTCGTCGCCTGCCGACTCCTCGATGTGGCGTCGCGCCTCCTCGAATTCGTACTTGCGCGCGTCGAAGTACGACTTGTCGATCTTCCAGCGCTGCTCCGCGACGTAGTACGCCTTCTCGGCCTCGCCGAGCGACTCCTGCGCCGTCTTGAGACTCTCCTGCTGCCCCGACATCTCGGAGCGGGCCGCCTCGAGCTGCTCTCTGAGGGACGCGAGCTGCTGATCGGCCTCCTCCTTCGCTTGCACTTCCTCCAGCCTCGCCTCGGCCCTCTCGATCTCCAGGGCGCGGAACTGGCGCTGGTATCCCTTCCAGTCGCGGTGATAGTCGAACCAAATCATCCAGACAGTGCTGGCGAGCAGCAGCAGGCTGCCCGCGCCGAAGCCCAGATTGCGCCGCCACGGGTTGTGGACCGGAGGCGCGTCGCTATGGATGACGGCCAAGACTCATCCCCTCAGATGTTGAAGAAGATCTCCGGCAGGTTGACGACATACTTGAAGTTGAACGCCCAGCGCAGATACATCTTGATGGGCAGGCTCATCATCATCAGCAGCAGGTTCATCAGGATGTAGAAGCGCGGCGTCCCCATCTTCTCGAGAAAGCGTTTCGCCCACGTCTTGGCGAACAGCGGGGGGAGCGCGAACAGGTAGAGGACGACCATGACGATTCCGAACATCTCCCGCACCCACATGTTCTTGGGCAGACCCACGCCGAGCAGCTTCACCCAGAGGATCTGGCTGAGGTTGATGTTGACCAGAGGCTCCACCTTGTGGATGTCCCAGTACTCGTAGGGGCCGAAGAAGTTCCAGTTCGGCCCCCTCAGGAATGTGCCGAGGATGATCAGAAGCACCCACAGTACGAAGAACCCGAAGAGGAAGAGACTGATCTCCCACTTGCGCTCGCTGAACGTGTAGTACCCGTTCCCCTTAGGGTTGGTGTCGATGTAAGGGATGGCCATCAGGCCCAGGATGATGTAGCTGGGCAGCAGCACGCCGGCGATCCAGGGGTCGTAATACACCAGCATTTCCTGGAGTCCGAGGAAGTACCACGGCGCCTTCGAGGGGTTGGGAGAATCGGTGAGGTTGGCCGGCTGCTCGATGGGGGCCTGCACGATGATCGACCAGGCCAGCAACAGTACTGAGACCAGGATGAGGCAGATCATCTCAGTGTACACCAGGTGCGGCCAGCACAGCAGCTTGTCCTTGCTCTCCTCCGCTTCGCCGGGCCCCTTGCCCTCCTTGAGCCGCTGATCGTTGTCGAACGCCTGCTTCAGGGCCAGCCACATGAAGAAGATGACCAGAAACAGCATGCCGGCGATGGGGAGGTTGTCGGCCTTGACCACGATGGTCCTGAAATTGGGGTCGAGGCAGCTCACGATGTAGAATGCGGCGAAGCCGAAGAAGATGGCGGCGAACGGCCTGGGCCGCACCCAGCCCTTCCACCGCAGCATAGCCAGCAGCAGCACAGTGTTGAGCGTCACGAAGCAGACGGGCTGCGAGATCCAGTTGATGGCCGCCTTGATCAGATCGATCATCCCCGCCTCTCGCTCCTACAGCGGCCCGGAGATGCCGCCGTCCTTTCTCACGCGCCAGAAGTGCACGGCCATCAGCACGGCCACCACCAGCGGCAGCCCCACGCAATGAAGCACGTAGAACCTCAGCAGCGCGCCGGCGCCCACAAAACGTCCGCCCAGAAGCGCGAACCGGACGTCGCTGCCTATCGTGACGAGGTTCACGTCTCCCAGCTTGAGCAGAGCCGCTCCCGGCCCCTCATGCCCGATGAACGGAGTGGCCCGGGCCATGTTCGACCCGACCGTGATGGCCCAGATCGCGAGCTGGTCCCAGGGAAGCAGATAGCCGGTGAATGACAGCAGCAGTGTGAGCACCAGCAGGATGACGCCCACGTTCCAGTTGAACTCGCGCGGGGGCTTGTACGAGCCGGTCATGAAGACGCGGAACATGTGCAACCACACCGCAATCACCATCGCGTGCGCGCCCCAGCGGTGCAGCTCGCGCATCACGCCCAGGGGCACCTGCTCGCGCAGGTCCCAGATGTCGGTGTAGGCGTACTCCAGCGTGGGGCGGTAGTAGAACATCAGCAGGAGCCCGGTGATCGTCTCAACGATGAACAGGAAGAACGTCAGGCCGCCCATGCACCAGGTGTACTTGAGACGGATCCCCGACTTGCGGACGCGCACCGGGTGCAAGTGCAGAAAAACGTTGGTGATGATCGCCAGCGCGCGGTTGCGGTCGTTATTGGGTGGGCCGTGGCGGAAGATGGAGCCCCAGATCTGCGTCTCACGGAGGTGCTGGAGAAGAGACTTCCTCTTCTTCTCACCCGTCGGTTCGGGTGGTACATAGGTCTGAATCTCCGGCATCGGACGATCTCCAGGCTTTTCGGGTCGAACGGCTCAGGCCGTGAACTCGAGGAAGGCCCCGGGGCTTTCCCACTGCCCCTTCTCCTGCTGGAACTTCACGTTCTTGTCGATCAGGATCTGGCCGTCGTCCGCCATCGTGATCTTGTAGCGCTCCAGCGGTCGCGGCGCGGGGCCCTCGAAGTTGATCCCGGTCGGATAGAAGCCGCTGCCGTGGCATGGACACTTGAACTTGTTCTCGGCCGCAAGCCAGTTGGGCGTGCACCCCAGGTGCGTGCAGGTGGTGGACAGCGCGTAGAACCCTTCGTCGGTCCTCACGAGCCATACCCCGAAGCTCTCCTTCCATCTCTCGTCCACCTTGCCGACGGGGTACTCGTTGGGACGGCCCGCCTTGAAGGTGGAGGGAGGCTCGAACAGCACGTTGGGGAACATGAAGCGGGTGGCCGCCGTCACCATGCCACCCATCGCGGCGGTGAAGGAGATCCAGCCCACGCTGAGCCAACTGAAGAAGCTGCGGCGCGTCATCTGCTGCGCCCCGAGCGACGGGCGGTAAACCACCTGGCCCGTGCCGGACTTGAGCACCGTTACACCCGGGGCCCCCGGGGGCGCGGGGGTGGCCGCGCTCGCCGCGGCCGCCTTCGCCGCCGCTACTCCGGCGGCGCCGCCCGGCTTCGCTGCCTCCGGCTTCGTTACCTCCGGCTTCGCGGCCGTCGCTGCGGGCGGGGCCGGGGCCGGCTGCTGCGCGGGGCTCGCAGGACTGCCTTCGACCGGCTTTTTCTCCTCGGCCATGTCGCGATGCCTCGCTCGTGCGCTTCAGGATCCTGCGGAATTCATGGGCGCGAAACCGCTCCCGCCATGCATGATTCAACTTCCGCGCCAACGCTCGCCGAAAGGCCGGTCATTCTACCAGATGACCTGTCACTGTCAAGCCTAGCCCAGGCCGGAACCACTCTCTCGATAGTGCCTTATACAGACACCGCTGGCGCGCCTCCGCCGCTTCTCACGGCGGTTTTCCGACCTTGCCGGTGTGGTGTCGAGGGAGATCCTCAGAGGCTGGCGTGGTCGAGCACTTCCAGCGCCTTGATGGCGATGTCGCGCACCTTCAAGCTGGGGTCGCTCCGGCTCAGCTCGCGCACGCGCGGCGCGAACGACGCGTCGCGCAGCAGGTAGGCCGCCTGCACGCCGTTGATCAGGGCGTCCTCCTTCTGGAGGTCCGTGATCCCCGCCACCTTTTCCAGGTGATCGCGGTCCAGCATCTGCATGATCACCTCGCGGCCCGAGGCGTCCCCGAGCACCGCCAGCGCCAACGCCGCGTTCCAGCGGATGTCCTCGATCGGATCATCGAGCCGCGGCACCAGCGCGGGGATCGCGGCGGGATCGCGCGTCTGCCCCAGCGCGTAGACGGCCACTTTGCGGATGGCGGGGTCCTCGTCCGTCATGAGCTCCGCGAGCGGGCCCGCCGCTCCCGCGATGCCGCCGATGACTCCCAGCGCGCGTGCCGACTGCAGCCGCACATCCGGATCGGGATCCTTCAGCGACTCGACGAGGACAGGGGCGGCCTCGGGGTCCGCGAGACGCTCCAGGGCGATGATCAGGTACTTGCGCACCTTGGGGTCGTCATCCCCCTCCTCCCTGATGGCGCCGATGATCTCCCGCGTCAGCCCCGCGGAGCCCGTCCTCCCCGCGGAATTCGGGGCCTGACCGAGCGCCCGGGTCAGGTTGTAGGCCGCCACCCAGCGGTCGTTGCCGCGCTTGGTCCGGATCTCCTGCAGGAATTCCGCGGCTCCCTTGTCCTCGTGCGACAGGAGACCGAACATCAGGAAGATGCCCACGACCAGGGCAACAATCAGCGCCGGGATGATGAAGAACTGGGCCAGCTCTTTCAAAAACCCCTGCTCGGGCTCCGAGTCCTGAGCCGGCCCCAAAGCCTGCGCCTTGGTCTGCTCCGCTTCCTTGTTCACAGCAATCGCCCCTTCGGGGTGTCGTCGGCCACCGGTTCCTCCTCGTCGGCGCCCGCGGCCTCGCCGAAGTGTTTCACCAGCTTGTCGCGGAACGTGCTGCGCTTGAGGCCGAGCCTGCGCGCCGCGCGCGCCTTGTTGCCTCCCTCGACCTTGAGAGCCCACGATAGCAAGCGCTGTTCCATGGCGTCCATCACTCCCTCGAAGGAGATCTGGTCGCTGCTCTCGTCGAACGACATCATAGGGCCGACATCCGCCCCGGGCGGCAGCACCATGCGGGCGGGCAGATCGGCCGGCACCACCTCGGAGCCTTCCGCCAGCAGCACCAGCCGCTCGACGAGGTTCTCCAGCTCCCGAACGTTTCCCGGCCAGTGATACTCCATCAGCCGCGCCAGCGTCTCGCGCGAGAAGGAGATCCGCCTGCGCGCACCGTCCCCGTGGCCGTCGTGCTTCTCCACGAAATGCTCGATGAGCAGGGGGATGTCCTCGCGCCGGGCGCGCAAGGGCGGCAGCTCGATGGGCACCACGTTGAGCCGATAGAAGAAGTCCTCACGGAACGTCCCGGCCTTCACGCGGGACTCCAAGTCCACTTTGGTGGCCGCGATCACGCGCACGTCCACCCGGATGGTGCGGCTGCCCCCGACACGCTCCAGCTCGCGCTCTTGCAGAACGCGCAGCAGCTTCACCTGCAACGCGGCCGGGATGTCGTCAACTTCGTCGAGGAAGAGCGTCCCATAGTCGGCCGCCTCGAACCGCCCGGTCCTCTCGCGCACCGCGCCGGTGAAGGCCCCGCGCTCGTGGCCGAACAGCTCGCTCTCCAGCAGAGTTTCCGCCAGGCTGGCGCACGAGACCTTCACGAGGGGCCGCTCGCGCCGCGGCGAGTTGTAGTGGATGGCGTTGGCCACCAGCTCCTTGCCCGTGCCGCTCTCGCCGGAGATGAGCACCGTGCTGTCGGAGTCGGCCACCCGCTGAATGCGCTGGTACACGCGCTTCATCGCCTCGGACCGGCCCACGATGTTGCCGAGGCCATACCGCGACTCGACCTCCGTGCGCAGCAGCACGTTCTCCGCAAGCACGCTGCGGTAGCTCTCGATCTTCTGCAGCAGGAGCACGAGCGCGTCGGAGGGAAACGGCTTCTGGATGTAGTCGTACGCGCCCGCGCGCACCGCTTCCACCGCCGACTCGACCGTGCCGTACGCCGTCATCACCACCACGTCGATGCGCGGGTCGCGCCGCTTGATCTCCTTGAGGAAGGCCAGCCCGTCCATGCCTGGCATCCGCAGGTCGGTGACGACCACGTCGAATCGATCCCGGTCGAGCTGGGCCAGCCCCGACTCGGCGTCGCGGAAGTCGGCGACAACGTGCCCTGACTGTTTCAGGCGGTCCCTCAGAGTGACCCGCTTGATCTCCTCGTCGTCCACGATCATCACGCGCATGTCACGATCCCCCCGAGACGGGCAGCAGGACGCGGAAGGCGCTCCCCCGTCCCGGTTCGCTGCGCACTTCGATGCGGCCGCCGTGCCCCTCCACGATGGCGAGGCTGACCGACAGGCCCAGGCCGGTGCCCTGGCCGGACGGCTTGGTCGTGTAGAACGGATCGAAGATCCGGTCGCTGTCCTGCGACGTGATGCCGGTGCCGGTGTCCGATATCTCGATTCCGCACAGAGTGGTTCCATCGGAACCGTCCAGCCAGGTCCTCACCCCGAGCTGCCCGCCGCGCGGCATGGCGTCCAGCGCGTTGATCACGAGGTTGACGAACACCTGCTGCAGTCCCGCCGGATCGGCCTGGATCTCGGAGAGGACGGGATCGAGATCGGCTGCCAGCTTCACCCCCTGCTCCCTCATCTTGTACGCGAGCAGCTCGAAACAGTCGCGCAGGAGCTGGTTCGGCGCGCATCGCGCCAGTTCCACGCGCGGCCCGCGCGCGTAGTCCAGCAGATGCCGCACGACCGCCTCGATCCGCCCGAGCGCTTCCTGCACCAGTTTGAGATACCGCTCGCGCAATCCCGCGTCGTCCGGATGCCGCGCGATCTCCCGGATGCAGTTCTGGATGCCGTCCAAGGGGTTGTTGATCTCGTGCGCTACGCCGGCGGCGAGCCGTCCGATGGAGGCCAGTTTTTCGCCGCGGATCACCTGCTGCTGGCTGGCCGCCAGATCTGTGTAGGCGGCGCGCACCGCGTCTCCTTTGACGCGAAGCTCCTCGTTGAGCTTCTCAAGCAGCGCGCGCTCGCGTTTCTCCTTCTCCGAGACGATCCCCAGGCCCACGCCGATGAGGAAGAGGAACCCGATCTTCAGCATCAGGTCCCGCGCAGTATCCTGCGCCAACGTCCAGGGGCCCGCGGCCGCGTACAGCACGGCCGCCCCCGTCGCCGCCAGGAGCCCCGTGCGCAGCCCGTAGTAGAAGGCGTGCAGCGCCACGAGCAAGTAAAACGCGAGGTAGAACGGGCTGTCCGGCTCGCCGGTCCACCAGACCAGCAGTGTGATGAAGCCCAGGTCGAGAAACATCGCCGCACGGTACACTCCGCGCACCCAGCCCGGACGCAGCAACACGATGGCATATATGATGAGGCTGTAGATTCCGAAGAAGATGAGCAGCTGCAGGAGCCGCGCCGTGTCGGGGGGCGGCTCGCCGGGCAGGAGCACCCAGGCCAGCCCCCCCGCCAGCGAGACCAGCCGCAGCACGGCGAAGAACAGATCGATGCTGGTGAGGCGGGACTGACCGAGGAAGTCCCACAGAGCAAGCGAGGCGCTGCGCCCCCAGGAGGCGGAGCCGGAAGGCATGGCTGGTCGAACCTCAATGCGGCGAATGAACGGTGAGTCATGGTAACACTCCGGAGCGCGCGCGGCGAAAGAAGATGACCATGCAGATCAAGGAGAGGGCTCTGGTCATCTATGCGAGGCCGCCCGTGGCGGGCGCCGTGAAGACCCGTCTGCAGCCACACTTTTCAGCCGAGGAGGCCCTCGTCCTTTACGACGCGATGCTGGCCGATCTGCTGGAACGCGCGAAAAGGGCAGCCGCGGGCGAAGCGACAGTGTTCGTGTCGTGGAGTTCTTCCTACGAGCCTCAGGGCGAGATGATCGGCCTGCTGACGGGGTGCGAGATCGAGTATCAGGTGGGAGACGACCTGGGCGAGAGGATGACGGCGACGCTGCAGGCGCGGCTGAGGGGAGGCTTCAAGCAGGCGGTGCTGATCGGTTCCGATGCACCGCACCTCCCCCTGGACTACATCCACCAGGCGTTCGAGGCCCTCCTGGCCGTGGACGTCGTGTTGGGGCCCTGCCCGGACGGGGGGTATTACCTCATCGGGTGCCGGAGGCTTCACCCCAGACTGTTCCAGCGGATGCCGTGGGGCACCGATCAGGTGCTCTCCATCACGCGCCGCCGGATCAAGGACGGAGGAGTCCTGCACCACGAGCTGCCCTCCTGGTACGATGTGGATTCGCCAGCCGACGTCCTGCGACTCTGGAAGGACCTGCAGCATATGAAAGCGAAGGGTTCCGCCGAGCTTCCTCGCCGCACATTCCGCGCGCTGGCCTCGCTCGTTCCCGGGCGTACGGGCCTTCATTGACGGCGCCGGAGAGGTCGTGACCTCGCGGATGAAGGTGGCCTCGCCGCCGGAGAGACCGCTTCTGGTCTTCGACGGCGACTGCGGCTTCTGCCGGTACTGGATCGCGCGATGGCGGCGCGCGACGGGCGAGAGCGTTCAGTACGAGCCCTACCAGGATGTCGCGGATCGCTTCCCCGAGATCGCGCTTCAGGCTTTCCGCGGCGCCGTGCAGCTCATCGAGCCGGACGG
>JAWPNA010000024.1:0-12519 GCA_045402695.1 Acidobacteriota bacterium | reverse complement strand
GTTCACGGACGTGGGGGTGGCCGCCGGCGTGGCCGACAAGGGGTCATCGTTCAACGGCACCTGGTTCGACTACGACCGGGACGGCTGGCTGGACCTGGTCGTCACCAACGGCGTGTACCTCGACAACTCCACCAACCAGCTTTACCGCAACAACGGCGATGGCACGTTCACCAACGTGACCGCTGCGGCGGGGCTGTCCGAATCTCCCGGATTCGGCACGATTGGTGTGGCGGTGGGAGACTATGACGACGACGGCTGGCTCGACATCTTCTACCACGGGAGAATGACGGCCAACCGCCTGTACCACAACAACCACGACGGCACCTTCACCGACATGGCGCAGCGCGCGGGTGTGACGGGAGTGGGCACTCAGAACGGCTACATCGCCTTCTTCGTGGATCTCGACAGCGATGGTGATCTCGACATCTGGACCGGTAGCCTCGCGCTTTGGGACGATGTTCTGGCGGGCTATCGCCCCGGCTACAAGCCGGGCCCCTTGGAGAACATCCCGCGGTTCTTCAAGAACAACGGTGATGGCACCTTCACGGATGTATCGATCGAGGCCGGGTTCGTCTATCCGCTTGGGATCATGGCGGCGGGCGTGGCTGACCTGGACAATGACGGGTACATCGACATCTACACGGGCACGGGCAACCCCGAAATGCGCAGGCTCGAGCCGAACATTTTTTATCACAACCGCGGCGGGAAGAGGTTCGAGGACCTCTCCCGGTACGCGGGGCTGGGGTGTCTGGGCAAAGGGCACGGCATCACGTTCATTGACTGGGATGGTGACGGCGATCTCGACATCTACAAGGAGGTGGGAGGGTTCTTCCATGGGGATTTCTGGGAGAACAGGTTCTATCTCAACGAAACGGGCAACAAGAACAACTGGCTCCAGGTGAGGCTCAGGCAGGTCGGGTCGAATCACGACGCGGTGGGGGCACGCGTGACGATCAAGACCGCCGGCTTGAACCAGACGCAACAGTTGATCGCGGGCAGAGGATTCGGCTCAACCGATCCGCCGATCCTGCATTTCGGGTTGGGCAAAGCGACGAAGGTCGACCATTTGGAGGTCAGATGGCCGGACAACACGAGACAAGTGATGGCATCGGTGCCGGGGAATCGCTTGATGATCATCCAGCGGGAGATCCCTCCCTCGCGGTGACGCTCGCGGCGGCGACGTCGGACATCCGGCGCAGGGCAGGACGCGGCCCTTTCTGAGCTGGAAGATGCGCGCTGCGGGTTGACCCTTGATGCCGCATGTGCCCATATTTCGTCATGCATCTCGGCATGCTGCGCCGTCCGGCCCTCACCGCCGTGGCCGTATTGACCCTCGCGCGCGCGGGGATGAGCCGCGCCGAAGAGCCACCGTCCTCCCGGCCCGCCGCGGCGGGCGCTTCTCACACCGTCACCTTCACCGATGTGGCCAGGGACTCCGGCCTCGACTTCGTCCACACCACGGGAGCCACCGGCCAGTATCACTTTCCCGAGATCAACTCCCCGGGGTGTGCGCTGTTCGACTACGACAACGACGGGGACCTCGACGCGTATCTCATCCAGGGACGCGTGCTGGAGCCGGGCAAGACCATGAAGGACGCGCTGTATCCCTACAGAGGGCCGATGCCGCCGAGGAGCCGACTGTTCCGCAATGAACTGATCTCGGCGGGCGCCGGCGCCGGCAAGCTGCGTTTCGTGGATGTCACGGATCAGTCGGGCGCCGGGCTGATCGGGTTCGGGATGGGCGCGGCCACCGGCGATGTGGACAATGACGGAGATCTCGATCTCTATGTCAGCAACTACGGTCCCGATGTCCTGCTGCGCAACAACGGCAACGGCACATTCACCGACGCGACCAGCCAAGCCGGTCTCGGAGATCCCCGATGGACGAGCAGCGCGGCGTTTCTAGACTACGACAACGACGGGTGGATCGATCTGTTCGTGGCCGCATATGCCGACTATACAATCGCCACCAACAAGACCTGTTACACGTCAAAGACCGGCGTGCGCGACTACTGCGGCCCGAAGGCGTATCCGCCGCTTCCGGGTCGGCTGTACCGCAACCAACGCAATGGCAAGTTTCTCGACGTCACCGCGCAAGCCGGCGTGGACACCGCCTATGGACACGGACTGGGCGTCGTGAGCGGCGATTTCGACAAGAACGGGTGGCAGGATCTGTACGTGGCCAACGATGGGGACGCCAACCAGCTCTGGATGAACGACCACGGAAAGTTCACTGACGCCGCCCTGCTGCACGGAGCCGCCCTCAACGAGCATGGCGTGCCCGAGGCGGGCATGGGGATCGCGGTGGCGGACTACGACGACGACGGCGACATCGATTTCTTCGTCACGCACCTGGTCAACGAGACCAACACGTTGTTCGAGAACCAAGGCGATGGCACCTATGAAGACGTCACCGCGCGCAAGGGAGTGGGGCCCTCGAGTCTTCCCTACACCGCGTTCGGCGTGGGCTGGTTCGATCTGGACAATGATGGGGATCTCGACCTGTTCGTCGCCAATGGAGACGTGAAGCTGGTCGAGTCGCTGGCTGGACAGTTGTACCCCTACCATCAGCCGAACCAGATCCTGATCAACGTCGGCCGCGGCAGATACGAGGACAGGTCGTCGGCAGCCGGTGAAGTGATGAAGCTGTCGGAAGTGAGCCGGGGAGCCGCTTTCGGCGACGTGGACAATGACGGCGATATCGACATCCTCGTGAGCAACAACAACGGTCCGGTGCGATTGCTGAGAAACGATCTGGCGGACAAGCAGAGCTTCGTCGAGCTCCGGGTGCTCGACAAAGTGCTAAACCGCGATCTGTTCGGTGCGAGCGTGCGCCTCACGCTGGCTGACGGCCGCATCCTGACCCGGTTTGTCAGGACCGACGGCAGCTATCTCTCGGCGAGCGATCCGCGCGTTCATGTGGCGTGGCCCAGGAGCCAGCCGATGAGATCGCTGGAAATCGTCCTTCCGGATCAGAGAGCGGTTCCCGTGAAGGGCGTGGCGCCCGGGATGATTGCGACCGTGGAGATCGGCCCATCCGGGGCGGAGGTTCGCAAGTGAGCGCCGGCCCCCGCGCAGCCTGCCTGATGGCCCTGGCGCTGAGCGGCGCGGCGGCCGGCTGCTCCGGCAGCGCGTCGAGCGTCACCGCGGAGTCGGCGGGTCAGAAGGTTCCCGAGGTGGACCTCTCCACGCTGCCGGAGCCGATCCGCAAGGAGGCGCAACAAGTACAGGAACGGGTTCGCAAATCTCCCGACGACCCGGAGGCGGTGGGCGACCTGGGCATGAGGTACTTCGCCTACGAGTTCTTCCAGGCGGCCAGGACCTGTTTCGAGCGGGCTGTCTCACTGGATCCGGGCAGCTTCAAGTGGCGTTACTACCTCGCGCTTGCATTCGAGAAAACCGGAGAAGTGGAGAAGGCGGCTTCATCCTACGAGAAGGCTCTGGTTATCGACCCTTCGTACGAGCCCGCGCTCGTCGGATTGGCGAACGTGATCTCGGGAGACGATCCGAACAAAGCAGAGGGCCTCTACCGGCGTGCGATCGCCCTCGATCCGAACGACGCCACCGCCCACTTCGGCCTGGGGCGCGCGGCCCGCCTGCAGGATCGGCGTGAAGAGGCGCTGAGCCAGTTCCAGAAGGCGCTCCAGATCTTCCCCGACTACGCTGAAGCGCACTACGCCACCGCCATGTTGATGGCGGCCTCCGGCAGCAGGGACGAGGCTCAGGAACACCTGCGCCGCCATGCGGCGGGAGGCGCCCCGCCTCCGACCGGTGATCCGCTGAGAATGGCTCTCGTGCGCCTCAACGAGAGCGCTGCTTACCTGCGACGACAGGCCTCCCACCTCGCCGGAACCGGCGAGGTCGCGGGGGCGGTGCAGCTCCTGGAAAAAGCGATTGAGACCGATGTCTCGGGATCAACGTCCCACATTCATCTCGGCGTGATGCTGGCCCAGCAGGGGAAGTTTGAGGAAGCGGCGGAGCATTTCCGGCAGACGCTCAAGGCAGCCCCCGACAGCGTGGAGGCGAAATCCTCGCTCGGGCTGGCCCTCACGGAGCTGGGTCAGCTCGAGGAAGCGCAGCGCCTCTACCGGGAAGTGCTCGCGCAGCATCCAGACCACGCGCCCACGCTCATCTACTTCGGAGATCTCCTCGGCCGGCAGGGCAAGACCGCTGAAGCCCTCGTTTATCTCCGTCGCGGTGTGCAGGCTCAGCCTGCCAACGGGCTGTACCAGTTCACGTTGGGTGAACTCCTGGCCAAGAGAGGGGAGGCGACGGACGAAGCGATCCTCCACCTGCGAAAGGCGGTGCAACTCCTCCCACAGCACGCCGGCGCCCACTACACGCTGGGCGTCCTGCTGGCGCGCGGCGGTGAACGAACCGGCGCGAAGGTCGAGTTCGAGCAGGCGGTGAAGCTGTCGCCGCAGCTCACCGATGCCTGCATCGGGTTGGCCGGCATCGCCCTCGAGGAGGGCGACCCTCAAGGCGCGGTGAAGTGGGCCGAACGGGCCAACGACCTGAGCGGTTACTCGAAGAGCTTCTACCTGGAGACGCTGGCCGACGCCTACCAAGCCGCCGGCCGCGCCGAGGACGCGGAGAGGATCAGGCTCAAGGCCGGGGGGAAGCCCTAGCCGGCTATCGTGGGGCTTGATGGATCACGGCCGCGGGCATCGTCCCTTCCGCGGGAGGCCAGGGGATGATCAGGCCTGAGCCGACCTTCCGCGCCACCTCCTCGCCGAAAAGGTGATCCACGAGGTAGATCGCCACGTCGTAGCTGCTCGCGCCGCCCTGGGAGGTGAGCGCCTTTCCGTCGTGGACGAAGCTCACGCCCCGTCTCAGATCCAGCTTCGGGAACATCTCCGCGAAGCGGTCCTGGTCTGCCGGGAACGTCGTGACAGCGCGCCCCTCCAGCAGCCCGGCCGCCGCCAGAACGAAAGCGCCGTCGCACAACGACACCACGAAAAGCGCCTTGCTCCCGGCCTGCCGCACCCACGCCATCATCTTCTCGTTGTCCAGGTCCTTGTCCATGCTCCCCGCGGCGCTGGGCACGACCAGGATATCGATGGCGGGAGCCTCGGCGAAGCTGTAGTGGGGCGTCAGCTTCAACCCCTCGAATGTGGTCACCGGCTTGCCGTCGGGAGAGACGGTGAACACGTCGATGCCGGGCTTCGCGTGGAAGACCGTGTGATGCAGGACATCGTAGGGGGCCATCAGCTCCGAGTTGTACACGCCGTCCACGATGAGGAACCCGGCGCGCAAGGGCCGGTCCTTCGGAAGATCGGCCGGCGGAGCAAGACGCTCCCAACTCCTGCCTGGCCTGGTGTCGGCCACGAGCGGTCCAAGCGAAAGACAAGTCAGAAGCGCGACGGCGAGAACCCTTCCGCGCAGGAGACGGTCCATCGTCCTCATGGCCCCTGTGGCCCGTTGTCAGGCGGATAAATGGAGAGCAGGTCACGTGACAACTGATTCTCGCCCAAACGGCCACACATGTCGAGCGCCGTGCGTGGGAAGCGGGAACTGATCGCCGACAGGTCAGGGCTGGAATCTTGCCCTGTAGTACGCCTGGATGAACTCCACCTCTCTGCGTGAACAGTCCCCGGCACGCCGCTCGATCTCACGGGCGAACTCGAGTGGAGTCTGTCCCGGCGCGCGGTGGATGCCGCGGGCGGCCCAGCGTGCCTCGAAGCGGCGCAGCATGGCGGAGGCCGGCGACGCGTCGCGTGAGCCGCGCCGCAACCGACGCAATAATCGCGACGCGATCCGCCCGATCGCCGGACGCGTTGCCGCGACGATCAGCAAGACGAGGCACAGCGTCCCAGCGAGTCCCCCCCGCGCGCTCGAGAACAAGTGGCCCAGCCGGCCCGCCAGCCTGAGGGCGGTCGCCCTCGCGGTCGCGCCGGCGCGGGCCGCCGCGCCGAAGGTCACGGCGACCACTGTCTTCTGGTCCATCAGATCCAGGCCGATGATGTAGGTGTCCCAGAGGACCTCGATCCGCTGGAACTTCCTGACGACTGCCGCCAGAAGCCCGGACGACGAGTCGATCGTCGCACCGGCGGGGGTCGGGTCGAAGGTGATCCACCCGCGCTGGGGGATCCATGCCTCCACCCACGAGTGGGCGTCCGACTGGCGCACGATGAAGGCGCGCGTCAGATCGGACCACTCGCCAGCCGTGAAGCCGTTCACGACGCGCGAAGGGATGCCGATGTGGCGCAGCAGGACGGCCATCGCGGTGGCGAAATACTCGCAGTGCCCCGGATGGCGCTCGATCAGGAAGTGGGACACGGGGTCAGCCACGCCTGCGTCGTTCACGTCGAGCGTATAGCGGTACTTGGTGCGCAGTTGCTCCTCGATGCGTCGCGCGCGTTCGAGATCGGTGGCAGCTCCTAAGACGATTGACCGGGCCAGCTCCGCGACCCTGGCGTCGGCTCGCGGCAGCACGAGGAAGCGCGTCATCTCCTCTTGACGGGCCGCCTCCGGAAGGAGGCCGAAGCCGGCCAGGGCGGTAGACGGCATCCATGAAGAGACGCGGTAGGTGAGCCGCTCGAGCGATGGTGTGCCCAGGTAGATGGTCGCTCCCGCGTCGGTTCCCACCCACGACAGCCCCTCGCCTCCGATCCGGAACGCGCCGGGCGCGGCGAACAGGACGCGGCTCAACAGCGGCTCCAGGATGATCTCCTGATCCAGGAACGCCTCACCGCCTCCTGGTCCGGCTCCAAGCGTGAAGGAGCCATCCGCGTCGATCGGGGCCCGCTTCATCTCCGGCAGCCCGAGGCTCCAGGAACGCCCGTCGAACGAGTCGAGCGCCATCCCCCGCCAGCGCAACGGAAGCTCGGCGGGCTCCATCGCTTGGAGAGATCCTGTCCCGACGCGCACACGCATGACGATGGCGCGGTTCTTCTTGATGCGGTTGATGGAGCCCAGCTCGATCCGATCGGCGAATCCGGTCAGCCCCTCCCCCGCGATGGAGGCGCGCTGCAGATATCCGGTGCCGATGTGGGGGATCACGAAGAACAGCGTGGCGCCAAGCGCCAGTGTGGAGCCGGTCAGGGCCGCTGCGGGACGCGCCGCCGGCTGTGCCATAAAACCGGCGGGCGCGCCGTCTTTCGTGGAGGCCATCGCCATCAGTGTCCACACGGCCAGCAGCGCGTAGACCGCCAGGACGGGAAAGAAGTAGATCTCGGTCGTGGACGCCGCCGCGGCCAGCACCTGCACGAAGCTCAACGACACCGCCTGTCTCAGCTCACGGGGACCCGGCAAGTTGGTGCACCGGTAGATCACGACGAACGACAGGAGCCTCAGCGCCGCGCCAATCAGATCGCGGGAGAAAACGAAGAGGTCGAATGAAAACAACACCAGCGCGCCGACGGCCAGGGCGTCCCAGAGGAGCGGTGGGATCAAAGGCTTGACCCTCCACCGTCCGTACAGGATCGCGCCCACGAGAACCAGCGCGTGAAAGGGCCCGATGGCCCCCGCCGCCAGCAGTCCAAACGCCGCGATCATGAGGCAGGCGGCGGCGCCGTTGACGGCCGCGGGCGACCTGCCGGAGGCTCCCATCACGACACCTCGATGAGCGTGGCCCGGCGTGGATCGCATGACAGCACCACCACGTCGGATCCGCTCCGCGCCCGCGCGGCGGTCTCCTCCACCCGCGCGCCCAGGTCGAGACTCCGCGATGGCTCCACACCCGCGAGGAACCGCATCGCGGCTCGGCCGGCCAGAGGCTCCAGCAACCCCGGAGCCAGAAGCCGCGCGGCGATCCTCTCCCGTCGCGCGTAATCCAGGATCGCGGCGCACCGCTCCACCATCCGCTCGAAGGCCTCCCGGTCTTCGGCCTGAAGGTCCAGCACCAGATCGATCCCGCGCTCCCGCTCGCGCGTGAACTCGCGCACCATCAGTTTTCCGGAGCGCGCGGAAGATCGCCAGTCAATGTGCCGCGCGTCGTCGATGGGCAGGTAATCACGGATGTTATCGAGCTCATCACCGGCGCCTCCGATCGGCGCGCCCGCGGCATTCGCGGCGCCCCTCTGGCCGCGACCCGCGGGGATCCCCCTGATCCGGAGGGCCCTCAGTCTCGAGAACCGGGGCAGCACCACGAGCCCGCCCGGATATTCCCGCCGGACTCGGTGGACAAACAGGCCAAGAGGGTACCCGGTCGCGGCGGTCATCACGATCCGTTCGAACACGCCCCGCCTGACTGGAGTCACCAGCCTGACGGCCACGCCCCGTCCCGCGGCGGAGGAGACAGGCACGGCAAGGCTCACGGAAGCGGGCAAGCCCTCGAGCCGCACGTCCACCCAGGTCAGAGGAAGGAGCGGAAACCGACCCCGCGCCTCGGCCGCCAGGAGGAACGCCTCCCCCCGCACGGCTTCTCCGGGGAATCGCGCCGACACCACCATCCGCCGCAGCGACCACCGGGCCGACGCGATGCAGACGGCGGCGAGCGCCATGAGCAGCGAGAGCATCAGGTACAGGAGGTTGTTGCCGGTGTTGGCGGCGGCCAGCGCGATGGCGGCGCCCATCAGGGCGACGCGCGGGCCCATGCCTCCTGGTCGCATGATCGTCACTGAGGCCGCATCCCGCTCACACGGGGACCTCGACGCGCTGCAGGATCTCCTCCACGATGAGACGCGACGCCTCGGCCTGACGCCCGGAGCCCTCCTTCAGGATCAGCCGGTGTGCCAGCACGGGCACGGCCAGCTCCTTGATGTCGTCGGGCACCACGTAATCGCGACCCTCCACGAGCGCCAGCGCTTGGGCGGCGCGGTACAAGGACACCGAGCCGCGCGGGGAGGCACCGATCTCCACCCCCTCGGCCCGGCGTGTCAGCTTGACGGTCGCCACCAGATAGTCGAGCAGTGCATCGTCCACACGCACCTCTCGCACCCGCCGCTGGAGCCGGAGCAGCTCCTCCACGGAGAGCACCGGCTCGAGGGTTTCTCCGGGGTTCACGAGCCGCTGCGTCAGGATGATCTCCTTCTCGGCCTCTTTCTCCGGGTACCCGATGCAGAGTCGCATGAGGAAGCGGTCGAGCTGGGAGTCGGGCAAGGGATAAGTGCCGTGGTGTTCGATCGGGTTCTGCGTGGCGATGACGAAGAAGGGATTGGGAAGTGCGTGGGTCGCGCTGTCGACCGAGATCCTGAACTCGCTCATCGCCTCGAGCAGGGCCGACTGCGTGCGTGGTGTGGTGCGGTTGATCTCGTCGGCCAGGACGATGTGCGCGAAGATCGGCCCGGGCTTGAAGTCGAAACTGCGCGACGTCTGATCGTAGATCGCGACCCCCAGGATGTCTGACGGGAGCAGATCGCTGGTGAACTGGATGCGGCGAAAGGAGCATCCCAGGGACCGCGCGAGGCTGGACGCCAGCGTGGTCTTGCCGACGCCGGGGATGTCCTCCACGAGCAAGTGGCCGCGCGCCAGCAGGCAGACTGCGGCCAGGCGCACCACGTCCGCCTTGCCCCGGATGACCTTCTCGATATTGTCCCGCAGCGCGCGGATCTTCAGGTGGGCCACGGGCCAGAACTTAATCCCGGCCCATCATGCAGGCAAGCAGCGACGCCCGGGATTACCGGACGATCAATACCTGTGCGCCATCCCCCGGGCCGCCAGCTCGTTCTTGATCTGACGGTTCACATCCTCCCAGTGCTCCTTGGGGATCTGCAGGAAATGGTCCACCACCTCGGGGTCGAACTGCGAGCCGGTGAACTGGCGGATCTCCTCGTGGGCCCTCTCGTAGGGAAGCGCTTTACGATACGGACGGTTCATCGTCATGGCATCGAGGGTGTCCACCACGGCGAAGATCCGGGCGCCAAGTGGGATTTGATCTCCTTTGAGTCCGCGCGGATACCCCGTGCCATCGTACCGCTCCTGATGGCAGTAGACGACCGGGACGGCCCCTTCCAGGAACTTGATACCCGACAGGATCCTGCGCCCCAGCTCGGGATGCTTGCGCATCTCGACCCACTCCTCGGGCGTCAGCGGCCCCGGCTTGCGCAGAATGGCGTCCGGTACGCCGATCTTTCCCACGTCGTGCAGCAGCGCCCCCCACCGCATCTGCGTCAGCTCCGGCTCCTGCACGCCCAGGTGGCGCGCCACGGTCACGGTGTACTCCGACACCCTCCGCGAGTGGCCCTGCGTCTCGGTGTCGCGGGTATCGAGCGCCTCCATCAGCGCCTCCAGCGTGGTCTCGTAGGTCGATCGGATTCGCTCGAAGGCGGTCTTGAGCTCCAGGTAGAGCCGCTCCACTTCCGCGCTCTTGCCGACCAGCTCGTGGGTGCGCTCCTCGACCATCACCTCCAGGGAGTGCTGGTACTGGCGGTTCTCCAGCGTGAGCCGGCGCTTCTCCAGGGCGCGCTCCACGGTGAGGAGCACCTGATCGAGGTTGAACGGCTTGGTAATGTAGTCACTCGCGCCCATCCGTATCGAGCTGATGGCGGTGTCCAGGTCGAGCACGCCGGTCACCATGACGACGTCGATATCCGGGTTCATTTTCTTGATCTCGCGCAGCAGCGCGATGCCGTTGCCTCCCGGCATGTCGATGTCCGACAGCACGAGGCAGACTCCGCCTCCGTTTCTCAATTTGGCCAGCGCCTCCGCGCTGCTGCCCACCGCTTCGCATGGATAGCCCGCGGTGCTGAGCTTCTCGGTGAGAACTTCCCTGATGACCGCTTCGTCGTCGACGATGAGCAGATTCGGCTTCATAGGATGAGGGCGTCCTTCCTGTTTGCCGGGGCGCGGGCCCCGGATGAAGGCAAATCAGGTATGAATGTCCCGCCTCGTGTCCAGTCTGAGCGCAATATAGGCCGCCGGGACCTGCAGGCAACGGAGTGGGGTTGTACCACGTCAGAGCAAGATCCGTCAACGCGTGCACCCGCAAGGGGCGCGGCCAAGGGGATCCGGCGGGTCACGTCACGGCCTCCCAGGAATCCCCGACCTTCACGTCCACCGTGAGCGGGGCCCGCAGGTGGGCCGCGCCCTCCATGCAACGCTGCACGACGGGGCGGACCTTCTCGACCTCCCCCGCCGGGCACTCCAGCACCAGCTCGTCGTGCACCTGCAGGATCATCCGGGAGCCGAAGCGGTCGTTCCTCAGGGCCGCGTGAAGGTCGAGCATCGCCTTCTTGATGAGGTCGGCCGCGGTGCCCTGAATGGTCGTGTTCACCGCGGCCCTCAGCGCCTGCTGGCGGGCCATCCGGTCAGGGGAGTTGATGTCGGGGAAGTACCGGCGGCGATTGAACAGCGTGGTGACGAAGCCGTCCTTCTCGGCGGAGACGATCGTCTCGTCAATGTATTCCTTGATGCGGGGGAATCTCTCGAAGTAGTGATCGATGAACTCCTGGGCGGCCTTGCGGGAGATGCCGAGCTGGGCGGCCAGGCTCACTGATCCCATCCCGTACAGCACCCCGAAGTTGATTGTCTTGGCCTGGTTGCGCATCTGGGAGGTGACCATCTCCGGGATCACGTTGAAGATCTCCATGGCGGTGCGGCGGTGTATGTCCTCCCCCTTCTTGAAGGCGTCCACCAGCTCAGGCACGTCGGCCATGTGGGCCATGATGCGCAGCTCCACCTGTGAGTAATCCGCCGCCAGGAAGAGGCATCCCTTCTCGGGCACGAAGGCGCCCCGGATCTTGCGGCCTTGGTCGGTGCGCGCGGGGATGTTCTGCAGGTTCGGGTCGGATGACGACAGCCTGCCCGTCGCGGCCACGGTCTGGTTGTAGGAGGTGTGGACGCGCCCCGTTTCGGGGTTGATCAACAGCGGCAGAGCGTCGATGTAGGTGGACTTGAGCTTGGCCAGGCTGCGGTAGTCGAGGATCTTGCGCGGAAGCGGATGATGCAAGGCGAGCTCCTCCAGCACGTCCACGCTGGTGCTCAGCGCGCGCGTCTTGGCCGTGCGTCGCCGGCTCACCATCTCCATCTTCAGAAACAGGATGTCACCGAGCTGGGCGGGGGAATTGATGTTGAACCGGCACCCGGCCAGCTCGTAGATCTCGGACTCGAGGCGCGCCAGCTCGACCGCGAACTCCTGCGACATCTTCTTGAGCATCGCCGGGTCCACCTTGACGCCCGTCATCTCCACGTCGGCCAGCACGGCGATGAGCGGCAGCTCCAGCGTCTCGTACAGCTCGTCGAGCTCCTTCTCCTTGAGCTTGGGCTCGAGTACCTGCTGGAGCCGCAGCGCTATGTCGGCGTCTTCTCCCGCGTACTCGGCCACGCGGTTGACGTCCACGTTGTCGAGCGTCACCTGATTCTTGCCACTGCCGGCGACCTCCTTGTAGAGGATTGTCCGGTGGTTGAGGTAGTCCAGCGCGAGCACGTCGAGGTTGTGCTGGCGCCGTCCCGGGTCGATGAGGTAGGACGCCACCATCGAGTCGAAGGTGACCGGGGCCAGCTCGATGCCGTGACGCCTGAAGAGGATCATTTCGTACTTGACGTTCTGTCCGATCTTGGGAAGGAAAGGGTCTTCAAGCGCGGGGCGGAGCCGGGCAAGGGCGGTTTGCAGACCGAGCTGCTCCGGAGCGCCGAGGT
>JAWPNA010000476.1:0-6328 GCA_045402695.1 Acidobacteriota bacterium | reverse complement strand
CGCTGGAGCTCGGGGTGGGGAGCATCATGGAAGGGAGCGTGCAGGTCGTGGGCGAACGGCTGCGCGTGAACGTGCAACTGATAGATGCGGCGACGGACGAACATCTCTGGGCGGAGCGCTATGACCGTACGCTGGACGACGTGTTCGCGATCCAGAGCGAAGTGGCACAGCATATTGTCGCGGCGGTGGGCGCGGCGCTCAGCAGTGCCGAACAGGGAAGGCTCGCGGCGGCGCCCACAACGAACGCCGAGGCCTATCGGCTGTACCTCCAGGGGGGTGAGTACTACGCCCGGCCCGGCTTCCTCCGTCAGGACCGGGTGGCCGCCGAGCTACTCTACGAGAGGGCGCTGGCACTGGATCCAAACTTCGCGCTCGCGCACGCAGCGATGTCACTCGTGCAGGGCCAGATCTACACCATGCGGTACGATCCCTCCGAGGCCCGAGCCGCGCGCCAGCGCCATGAGGCGGAGACCGCGTTGCGGCTCGCGCCAGACCTGCCGCAGGCCCACGGCGCGATGGGCCGGGCGCACTACCAGGGTCGACGCGACTACCGCGGGGCGTTGGACGAGTGGGCGATCGCGCTCGAGGGACTGCCCAACGACGCCGAGCTCTGGTTCTGGATAGGGGCTGCCCACCGTCGGCTCGGTAACTGGAGCGAAGTGCTCGCGGCGTTCGAGAGGGCCACGCAGCTCAATCCGCGTGACGCGAACCTATTCGCAGCTCTCGGTGGTCCGACCTATCGGTTGTTGCACCGCTATGCCGATGCTGTGCGCGAGTTCGACCGGGCCCTGAGCCTCGCTCCAGACCTGCACAACGCGGCGATCGACCGAGCATGGGCTTACGTCTGCTGGCATGGGCAGTTGGACACGCTGCGGGACGTGCTGAGCCGGCTGCCGCAGGACGCACAACTCACATTCGCGGGCAATGTAGCCGCCCAGCGTGCCGCGCTTCTGCTCTGGGAACGCAAGGCCGACAGTCTGCTGGAGATGCCCCAGGTCGCGCGCGGTGATGACTTCGGGAGCGAGTTTTCCTACCTGCCCGGTTCGCTGTACGCCGCCTGGGCGCACCAGCTGCGCGGTGATCCTGAGGCGGCGAGGGCGGCGTTCGATGCGGCCCGCGTGCGTCTGGACTCGGCGCTCAAGGAATTCCCGGAGGACTGGCGGTTTCATGCGGGCCGCGGCATGGCGCTGGCCGGGCTCGGGCGTCGTGACGAGGCACGGGAGGAGGCTCGCTGGCTCCAGCAATCGGTCATCTACCACGAGGACGCCATGGAGGGGACCAGGGTGGCGGAAGATCGCGCGCGCATCCTGGCGCAGGCCGGCGACGCCGATGCAGCCCTCGACGAGATCGAGAGATTGCTGGCGGGGCCGTCCGACCTCAGCGTTCACACGCTCCGGCTCGACCCGCGCTGGGATCCGATCCGCGAGCACCCCAGGTTCAAGGCGCTCTTGGCGAAGTACGGCGTTGAAACAACTCAGTGATGCGTTTGTGTGAGTCACGAGATGGGTATGGAGGACGCCTATCCTGACCACTCGACGGTAGACAGTTCCGTGATTGCCCCCGACGAGTCCCTGAATGGCGCAGAGCATCTTCAGGGGCTCGCGCCCGCGATCAGGATGGTGCGCCGACTTCGACAAGTCCACGTGGAGAGACAAATGGTGCCGGGGGCGGGAGTTGAACCCGCACGGCGCTTACGCGCCCGAGGATTTTAAGCCGAAACGGGGAGGGCAATGAAATCAGTAAGTTACTAACTCGTTGCCCTTTCCCGTTTCCGAGGGTTACGGGGAACGACCGTACAGTACGAGCGTTATGGACACCCTGATGGACACCTGCCTTGCAAAGGCAGCCAGAGCCGCACTCCATGAAGTGCATGGACACACCGAGCCGCTGGAGATTCCTGAGCTGAGACGAAATACAGGGCCGATTCGCGGGCTCGGCGGGCACTCGACGCGGCCGCCCCTTGACTTGTTAGCGCCGGCTCCGCACGGATTCCCGCTCAGCGATCGGCGTGAATCGAGGCGGTCGGGCGGGTTGCGGGGAGAAGGAGTCGCAGGGGCACTTGTCGTGATAGGCTCAATGTGGCTCGGATCGAGTTGGACCTTGCCGAATCCACTCGGCCTCATTCCCTCCAAGGAGGGCCGCGAATGCCCCTCCAGCCGGATCAGGTGTTGTCCCATTACCGCATCCTCCAGAAGATTGGCGAAGGGGGGATGGGTGTGGTGTACATGGCGTGGGACACCACGCTGAAGCGCAAGGTTGCACTGAAGGTGCTGCGGGACGCGCTGTCGACCGACCCGGCGCGCCTGGAGAGGTTTCAGCGGGAAGCCGAGGCGGTGGCGGTGCTGAACCATCCCAGCATCGTCACCATCCACTCCGTCGAGGAGTCCGGTGGCACCCGCTTCCTGACGATGGAGCTGGTGGAGGGGGAGAGCCTGGACCATGTCGTGGCTGCGGGCCCCCTGCCGGTGCCGCGTGTGCTCGACATCGGCATCGCACTGGCCGACGCTCTGTCGGCGGCGCACGAGCGACGGATCGTTCACCGGGACCTCAAGCCTGCCAACGTTATGCTGGCGAAGGACGGCCGCGTGAAAGTGCTGGACTTCGGCCTGGCGAAGCTCGCGGAAGCTGCGAGTGGAGATTTGTCCCAAATGGCAACACGCGGGACCCCGCTCACGCGCGAGGGGGGAGTCATGGGCACGGTGCCCTACATGTCTCCCGAGCAGCTGCGGGGCGAACCCGTGGATCACCACACGGACATTTTCTCGCTTGGTGTGGTTCTCTACGAGCTGGCGACGGGGCGCAGGCCGTTTGCCGGGAAGAACGCCGCGGAGCTCGTCTCGTCGATCCTCCGGGATACGCCGGTGCCCGTGACACAGATTCGCGAAGACCTGCCGCGGCACCTGGGCCGCATCATCGTGCACTGCCTTGAAAAGGGTCTGCGGGAACGGTCCCAGACGGCTCGTGACGTCTGCAACGAGCTGGAGCGGTTGCGCGATGAGATGAGGCCGGCAGCGCAGGCGAGCACGGCCCCGGCGAGGGAAAGGCCACCAGAGGAGCCGACATCCACTGGTCCGGTGGCCGCACCGCCGGCTACCCTCCCGACGGTCGGGCCCGGGCCGATCAAGCTCAAGCGGCCTGTCGTGCGGAGCCCATGGATCCTGCTCGGGGGAGCCGGCTTGCTCATCGCAGGGACCGCGGTCGTCTGGTTGGTCCGGAGTGAGCGAGGATCGAAGCCCGAGGCCGGGGCGAGGAAGCCTGCCACCGAGTCCACGACGGCGCGCGGGACCAAGGTTGCCTCGATCGCCGTCCTGCCCTTCGTGAACATGAGTGGAGATGCGGAGAACGAGTACTTCTCCGACGGACTGGCCGAGGAGCTGCTCAACGCCCTGGCGAAGAATCCGGCTTTGCGGGTGGCGGCACGCACCTCATCGTTCTCCTTCAAGGACAAGGACACGGAGATCGCCGAGATCGGCCGGCGGCTCAACGTGGCGACAGTCCTCGAAGGGAGCGTCCGCAAGGCGGGCGACCGGGTGCGGATCACCGTCCAACTCGTCAGCGCGGCCGAGGGCTACCACCTCTGGTCGGAGACCTACGATCGGCGGCTCGAGGACATCTTCGCGGTGCAGGATGACATCGCGCGCTCCGTGATGTCGTCGCTGAAATCGTCCCTGCCGGCCGAAGGCGCCGCCGCACAGCCCACAGGCAACATCGAGGCGTACAACCTCGTCCTCAAGGGATGGTACGTCTGGGGGCGATCGGGCCCGGGGGACCTCGAAAAAGCCAGAGACCTGTTCAAGCAGGCGCTGGCGCTCGATCCTGACTACGCGCGCGCCTGGCTGGGGCTGGGAACCACGTACGGGAGCATGGTCGAGACGGGCAAGCTCAGCCGCGAGCAGGGACTCGGGCTGTCTCGTGACGCGGTGGAGCGCGCGCTGGCACTGGACGACTCTCTGGCCGAGGCTCACGCGGCGCTCGGTTGGATGAGGTTGGGCGATTGGGACTGGGCGGGAGCCGAGGCGGAGCTCAGTAAGGCGCGGGTGCTGGCGCCGCAGATCGTTTACGCCCTTGGCCTTGCGGCGGCCCTTGCGACCGTGCAGGGTAGGCTCGGGGAGGCGAACGAGCTCTGGCGCCAGATCCATAAGATCGACCCGTTGGCGAGCTTTGCCTACAATAACAGTGCGATAACCCTCCTCGAGGAAGGTCGACTGGACGAGGCGCTGGCGGACGCCCGGATGGTGCTGGAGCTCTCCCCTCAGCGGGAGGGAGCGCACTCGCTCATCGGGGCGGTATACATGGCGCAGACGAAGCCCGATGCGGCTCTTCAGGAGTTCCTGCAGGAACCCTCGGAGGAATTCCGTTTGTTTGGCCTCGTAGAGGCCTATCACGCGCTTGGGCGAAAGGCCGAATCGGAGGCGGCACTTGCCTCGGTTATAAAGAAGTACCGGGACAAGTGGCCGTACTCGATCGCGGGCCTTCATGCGTTCCGTGGGGAGCCGGATGAGGCGTTCGAGTGGCTGAATCGGGCCTACGCCAAGCGTGACCCCCAGCTCGCCTGGATGAAGGTCGAGCCGGACCTGAAGAATCTGAGAAGCGACCCGCGGTGGCTGCCGTTCCTAAAGAAGATGCGGTTGACCGGCTGAGCGATCCTGCACTCGAGCGGGAGTCGCTCCGGGAGTTCCTGGAGGACCGGGAGCTGCGCTCTCGGCTCTTCGCCGTGCGCACAAGCGCGGACCCGCTCAAAGCCGCTCTCCCATGTTCGGGCACCGGGTACCTGGCGCTGCCCCTCCGCGCCGTGCAGATTCGTGGTGCCGGGGGTGGGAGTCGAACCCACACGAGCCCTTCGGCCCAGGGGATTTTAAGCCGAAATGGGAGGGGGAATGAAATCAGTAAGTTACTAACTCGTTGCCCTTTCCCGTTTCCGAGGGTTACGGGGAGCGACCGTATTTTACGAGGGTTATGGACACCCAGATGGACACCTGTTTCGCGGGCCCAGTTCGCGGGCTGGGAGCCAACCCTGTCGGGTAAGGGCGGCGGGGACAGCGCGGTCATCCGCCACTTCCGCGAGTTCGAGGAGTTTTGCCTCTGGCTTCCCAGGCAACAGTCATCTCGAGACGCGGGACCTTCTGGTTTACAGGCAGAGAGGCGTCTGAAGCTCGCCCCGGCTCGATCCGACTGCACGACGGCTCACCTCCGACCGTCCGAACATCCGTCGTCGACACGAAGTGGAATCTTCGGTATGCGCGGAACCCTATGTCCGGAGGAATCGGTAGATGCGGACGGTCTCGCTCAGCTCAATCGTCGTGGGCCAGTCCGCCTCGAACTCGCGCCGGAGGCGATCGAGAAGATCGGCGGAGGGATGCGTGCCAAAGTAGGGTGCGTAGGCTTTGGATTCGATCCTCGAGTACATGTCGCCCACGGTAATCCTCTGCGCCCAGTCGAAATCGCGGAACCCGGTCGGCATGAGATGCTGGGCCAACGCCTCGCGCACCGGCCCGATCCCGCTGCTCTTGAGGGGCGGGTCGAATGTCTCGGGGATCATCTCGAAATACCGCCTGATCATCCGGGAGACCGGGTGTGAAAGGCCGCCTCCTTTTTCGTTCGAGAGGTAGATGATTCCACTTGGGCCCGCGAACTCGCTCACGTAGAGCGACCCCCGGGGCCTGATCAGCCCGACCAAGGGAGCCACAACACTCTGCCAGTCGCTCAGCCGATGGATGACGAAGAATAGGGTCACGAGGTCGA
This sequence comes from Acidobacteriota bacterium, assembly GCA_045402695.1. GTDB lineage: Bacteria > Acidobacteriota > Polarisedimenticolia > JACPZX01 > DASXTC01 > JAWPNA01. The sequence goes on along the minus strand of JAWPNA010000476.1, from coordinate 586 downwards.
AGGTTTCCAGATCGGCCAAGTCATTCCGGACGTCTAAGCGGCGAACCACAACGTTCTGGAGACCCTCCCGGCGTGTGCGCTCCGCGAGCCGATCGACGTACGCCTGCTCGACGTCACTACCGACGACCCGGTCCCGACGATCGGCCAAGCGGGCGAAGGGGATGACATCGTTCACTCCGGTCGCGCTGCCAAGAAAGAGGCAGCGCCGAGGGGGCGGCCCAAGGGCAGAGAGGAGGTGCTCCGCCACCGCCCGTCCGACGTCTCTTGGCCATTCCTGATGAAGTTCGTAGAAGTCGGCGAGGCTCGTGCGCCCGGCGAGGTCGGCCCCGGCCGACAACGCTTCCCGATGGGCCGTCACATGCGCGGCCTCCGTCATTTCTTCGGGAGACTCACGAAGATCATCGCGTCCTTGCGATTTACCCAGCTTGGATCCCCTTTCATGGCCCTAGACCCAAAACAAGCGAAGAATGAACCGTCGAGGGCACGTTCCGCGACCGGCGCGGCGCAGGCGTAGCTCCGCTGGCCCGGCTCCTCGGGCCGGGATTTTGTCTTCGGGCTGTCTTTGAGTCACGGTCCGCCTCGCTTT
>JAWPNA010000048.1:0-3668 GCA_045402695.1 Acidobacteriota bacterium | reverse complement strand
CCGATCTCGTTGTAGATGAAGGCGAGCGGCCGGTTCTTGCGCGTCCGGTCGATGCGCAGGATCCGCTCCTCCATCTCGATGGCGATGTCCCACAGCCGCTCCTCGATGCTGAAGCGCGAAACGGCCTTCAGCGCCTGCAGGTTGCGAGGGTCGAGCTCGAGCGCCTTGCCGAAGTTCTCACGGGCGCGGTCCACCATGCCGGCCGTCTTGTAGTCCCCCCCCAGTCCCGCGTACGCCTGCGCCCTCTCAGATCGGGTCAGCTCCTGGCGTCCCAGGAGGCCGGCGTGTACGCGGATGGCCCGGTCGAAGAGACCCTTCTCGCGGTACAGGTCCCCCAGGATGAGGTACAGCCCCACGACGTCTGTGCGCAGCCTCGCGGCCTGGGTCAGCTCCTGGATGGCGTCGTCGCGGCGGCCCGCGATGTAGTGGGTGATCCCCTCGGAATAGAGGCGGGCGAAGTCTTCGTCGACCTCGGCCTCGTCGCGGTTCCACCAGCGATGGAGCCGCGCGGCCCACCAGCCGCCGATCGCCCCCAGCGCAAGGAAGAGTATGGCGACGATGACCAGCGTCAGGGTTTGAGAGGGCAGGAGCGGCTCCATCTCAGAGGGCGCTGTCCTCGTCCGCGCCTGCTGCTGCGGGCAAGCCGTGCTCCTCCACGGGCCCCGTCAGCGGGAGGTTGCGGAGGGCATCCAGCTCGGACTGCAGCTTCTTGCTCTTGCGCTTGAGCCGCGCGTTGCCGACGCGGAGCTTGGTCCCCTCGATGATCCCGATGATGCTGGTGAAGATCACTCCCACCAGGAAGGCGCCCAGGATGATGAAGAAGATCGGGACCTCGTCGGTGGTGAAGGAGCCGAACCGCACCTTCGCCGTCTCGGTCTGATTCTCGTACATGAAGACGAGGGCCGCGCAGAAGATGACGATGATCAGCAGGGTGGTGAAGAACCGCAGGAAGTGCATGGACCCCCTCCCGGTCAGCGATTTTCGAGGTCATGTTACCACGGAAAAGCGGGCGCCCCCGAGAGGTGAGTGGATCTCGCAAGGACCGATCCTGCATGGATGTCCCGGGCCCGCGGGGCCCCAGGGGCCCACGCCGCGCCGTATTGTATACTGGCCCGGTCATGGCCAACCCACCTCAACCGCGAAGGGCCACGGTCGGCGGCATCGCGATCGGCGCAGGGCAGCCGCTGTCGCTCATCGCCGGACCCTGCGTGATCGAGAACGACGATCTCATGATGCGCACCGCCGAGACGCTGGTGGGGCTGACGCGCCGGCTCGGCATTCCCCTCATCTTCAAGTCATCGTACGAGAAGGACAATCGCTCCTCGGCGGAGTTCTACCGCGGCCCCGGCATCGAGAAGGGGCTCAAGCTGCTGCTCAGGATTAAGGAAACCTTCGGCGTGCCGGTCACCTCCGACGTGCACCGCGAGACGGACGTCGCGGAGGCCGCCGAGGTGCTCGACCTGCTGCAGATCCCGGCCTACCTTTGCCAGCAGACCAGTCTCGTGGTGGCCGCGGGCCGGTCGGGGCGCCCCGTCAACGTGAAGAAGGGACAGTTCCTCGCGCCGCACAACATGGCGAGCGCCGTGGGCAAGCTCAGGTCGGTGGGCTGCCATCACGTCCTTCTCACCGAGCGTGGATCCGCCTTCGGTTACAACCGGCTGGTGAACGACTTCATCTCGATCCCGGTCATGAAGGATCTCGGGTGCCCCGTGGTGTACGACGCCACACACAGCGTGAGGCTGTATGGGACGCCCAGCAAGGATCCGCGCGGCGGCGAGCCTCAGTTCATCCCCGCCCTGGCGCGCGCGGGGGTGGCGGCTGGGTGCGACGCGCTGTTCATGGAGACCCACCCCGACCCACCCTCGGCGCTGTGCGACGCCGCCAGCCAGTTCCCTCTGGCGCGGATGGAGTGGATGCTGTCGCAGGCGCGCCGGCTCTCGGAGATCGCGCGCGAGGCGGAGGCCGTGCCGTGACCGTGTTCTCGGACAAGGTCCGCCCGGTCAAGATGGTCCTTCTCGACGTGGACGGCGTGATGACCGACGGCGGCATCACGTACGAGGGAGGCGCTGAAGGGACGGACGCCGAGCTGAAGCGGTTCGACATCCAGGACGGAATGGGCATCACGATGGCGCTGAAGGCGGGCCTCAAGGTGGGCATCCTGACGGGCCGCACGTCGTCCATGGTGGAGCACCGCGCGCGCGAGCTGTCGATCGGGATCATCAAGCAGGGATTCCGGGCGAAGCTGGAAGGCTGGCGGCAGATTCTCGAGGAGTCGAGCCTCTCGGGATCGGAGGTGGCGTACATCGGCGACGACGTGCAGGATCTTCCGGTGCTGTGGCGGGCGGGGTTCTCCGCGGCCCCGGCCAACGCCGTGTCCGAGGTGAAGTCCGAGGTCGATTATGTCTGCCAGCGCTCGGGCGGCCACGGAGCGGTGCGCGAATTCATCGACCTCGTGCTGCTGGAGAAGGGGATCAAGGCGGAGGTGATAGCGGCCGTCACGGGGAAGAAGCCATGAAGATCTTCATCGACTCGACCGATCCGGCCGAGATCCGCGAGGCGCTTAAGATCGGGTGCGCCGACGGCGTCACCACCAACCCTTCGCTGCTCGCCAAGGCGGGCGTGGACCTGGAGCACACCATCCGCGCCATCGCCGAGATCGTCACCGGCCCGGTCAACGCCGAGGTCACCTCCAGCACAGCGGAGGCGATCATCGAGGAAGGCCGGCGGTTCATCCGGTGGGGCAGCAACGTGCACGTCAAGATCCCGCTCAACCACGAAGGGCTGATCGCGTGCAAGGCACTGGCCTCGGAGGGGATCCGGTCGACCCTCACGCTGGTGTTCTCTCCGACGCAGGCCATCATGGCCGCCCAGGCCGGCGCGGCCTGGATCTGTCCCTTCGTGGGGAGGCTCGACGACATCGCATCCGATGGGATGGCGCTGATCCGCACCATCCAGGAGATCTACAATCACGACCCCGACTGGGAGACCCAGGTCCTGGTGGCCTCGGTGCGCCACCCGGTGCACGTCATCGAGGCGGCCCGCGCCGGCGCCGACGCCGTGACCGTGCCTTACTCCGTGCTGCAGCAGATGGAGCGGCACCCTTTGACCGACCGCGGCATCGCCCAGTTCATCGAGGATGGGAAGAAATCGTCGCGGTAACCGCCAAGTATCGTCTGGCTGTATCGAGCCGGCGTCCTGCGGTCGGGGACTCCTTCTTCGGTGCGAGCATCCGATTCGTGCCGCGGAAGCGCACACTCGATGGTTTCCGCGAAAGCTCGCTCAGAGGCCTCGGGGCTCATCCCGGCGTCCTACGACCTCTTCGTGATCCTTTGCTCGAGCGAGAGGGCCGCGTCGCGGGAGACCGCCTTTTCCCGTCGCGCGAAAGTTTGATCTCGTTGGGTTTGATGCGGACCACTTCGCCGGAACGCCAGACCACAATCGGCACGCCCGCGCGCTTGTGACGGAGCAGCGCTGCCTTTACAGCCATCCGCATCGCCCGATCGATGAGCTTGTCGTCAGAAAAGCGTGCCTGAGTCGTGCGCGAGCCCTTGATTTTCATCGTGCCCAATCCCCGCGGATTTGCTCCCAATCTAGCGCTACGACTTCGTCCTGGTGATACTCGTCAGGCCCCCTCTGCGCTCGCCCATTACTGGCTGCAAGCTTATACG
>JAWPNA010000295.1:0-3904 GCA_045402695.1 Acidobacteriota bacterium | reverse complement strand
CGGGCATGGGTGGGCTGGACTGGAAGGCCGTCGGCGAGAGATACCGCCAGCTCGTGCCGTACGTGGCACACCGCGCGGATCTCAACTACATCCTGGGCGAGCTGATCGGCGAGCTGTCCACCTCACACACTTACGTTTTCGGGGGCGACACGCCCCACATGAACCGGGTGAGTGTCGGCCTGCTGGGCGCCGACTACGATCTGGACGAGAAGTCCGGGCGGTACCGCTTCAAGACGATCTACAGGAGCCGTGACTGGAACTCATCGACCGCGGCGCCGCTGGGCGAGCCGGGAATCGGGGTCAAGGAAGGAGACTACCTTCTGGCGGTGAATGACCGGCCGGTGAAGGCTCCGGAGAGCCTGTACGCGGCGCTCTCCGGCACCGCCGGCGTGCAGACACGGATCAGCGTCGGCGACTCGCCCGAGGATCCCAACGCCCGCACCTACACCGTCAAGCCGATCGGCAGCGAGGCGTCTCTTCGGTACACGGCTTGGGTGGAGACCAACCGCAAGAAGGTGTACGACGCGACCGGAGGCCGTGTCGCATACATCCATGTCCCCAACACCGCGATCGCGGGCATGCAGGAATTCACCAAGCAGTACTACCCGCAGGTGGACAAGGAGGGGATCATCGTGGACGAGCGCTTCAACGGAGGCGGCTTCATCCCCGACTTCTTCGTAGAGCGGCTGCGGCGCTCCACGATGGTCTACTGGTCGAATCGCGACGGGGAGGGGTTCAGGACACCCCAGACCGCCATTGACGGGCCGAAATGCATGCTCGTGAACCAGTACGCGGGATCGGGAGGCGACGCGTTCCCCTACTACTTCCGCCTCCTGGGCATCGGTCCGGTGATCGGCAAACGCACCTGGGGCGGCCTCGTCGGCATCAGCCACAGCCTGCCCCTGGTGGACGGAGGAGCCATCACGATGCCCGACTTCGGCATGTGGGATCGCGGCAAAGGAGACTGGGTGGTGGAGAACCACGGCGTGGACCCCGACATCGAAGTGGAGAACGCTCCGCACGAGATGGTGGCGGGGCGCGATCCCCAGCTCGAGCGGGCCATCCAGTACGTGATGGACCAGCTCAAGTCCAATCCGCCGAAGAAGCCCGCGCGCCCGAAGTACAAGGTGCAGCCGTAGGCGCGCATGATCGGAGACTTGGAAGTCAGCGGCGCGCTTCTGGACGTGGACGGCACGCTGCTGAACGGCGATGAGGCGATCCCGGGAGCGGCCCGGGCGCTCGACGAGATGCGGGCGCGCGGAGTCGCCTTCCGCCTGACCACCAACACGACGCGCCGGCCCAGGTCGGCCATCGCGGCGACGCTGAGGAAGGCGGGGGTCGAGGTGGACCCATCCGAGATCGTGCTTCCGGCCAGCCTGGCGCGGAGGCGTATCCTCGACTCGGGTCGCCTCACCGCGGGGCTCCTGATTCCCGAGGCCAGCAAGGAGGATCTGGACGGAGTGGTGGAGGTAGGATCGCGGCCGGACTGGGTGGTGGTGGGCGATCTGGGGCGCGGGTTCACGTTCGAGCGCCTCAACCAGGCGTTTGACTGGCTGCGATCCGGGGCGCGCCTGATCGCGCTGCAGAAGAACCGGTACTGGCATGCGGGTGCGGAGGGAATCATTCTGGATGCCGGGCCGTTCGTCGCCGCCCTCGAGTACGCCGCGGGCGTGACCGCTCAGGTCGTGGGCAAACCATCGGCGGCGTTTTTCGAGCTGGCGCTTCAGGAGCTGGGGTTGCCCTCGGGTCATGTCGTTTGTGTCGGCGACAGCATCGAGAATGACTGTGTCGGAGCGGCCCAGGCCGGCTGCCGCACGGTCCTGGTGCGCACGGGAGTGTTCAACGAGGAGAGCCTCGCGCGCTGCGCCGTCCAGCCCGATCGGGTGATCGGGTCGATCGCGGACCTGCTGCGGCCGATGTAGGGGTAGAGATACGCATGCCCATCCACGCGCCGGTGATCCTCTCGATCAACGTCGGGCTTCCCCGGGACTTCGGAGTCCCCTCAGTTGACGACGCCCCCGGAGACGACGACCCCTTGAAGCGGCCCTGGAGGTCGGCCATCGTCAAGGAGCCGGTGAGCGGGCCAGTCCGCCTCGGGAAGACCAACCTGGCCGGCGACGCCCAGGCCGACCTCAGGGTTCACGGCGGGCTGGAGATGGCGGTGCTGGGCTACTCGGCCGATCACTATCACATCTGGCGCGTCCGGCTCCGGATGCCGGATCTGCCTTACGGCGCCTTCGGCGAGAACTTCACCATTTCGGGCCTCGACGAGACCACGGTCTGCATCGGCGACACCTACGCGATCGGCCCGGCTTGCGTGCAGGTCTCGATGCCGCGGGGTCCGTGCGTGAACCTCGCCCGGCGCTGGGGCATCGGGGACCTGGTCGAGAGGGTGCGCGGGGCCGGGTGGGCGGGCTGGTACTACCGCGTCCTGGCCGAGGGGGACGTAGCGGCCGGAAGCGTGATGGTCCTGGAGGACCGCCCCTATCCGCAATGGAGCATCAGCCAGGCGAACGAGATCAGGAGCAGGCGGCACGAACAACCGGAGGCCGCCTCACAGCTGGCCGCCTGCCCCTTGCTGGCGCCGAGCTGGCGCGCGAAGCTCGCCTCGTCGCGCGCCCGGCCGCCGGGAGGCGAGCAGAAGAGATGAAGTGGATCCTGCTGGTGGTCGTCGGGCTCCCTCTCCTCCTGTTCGGGGCCGACCGTCTGCTGCTCTGGATGGAATGGCGCGGGTGGATCTTCTACAGGAACTCGCGCCCCGATCCGAAGAACCTCGGGCCCGCCTTCCTGGAGATCGACGCGCTGCTGCAGCCCGGCAAGCGGCACGTGCTGGAGCAGAAGGTCGAGCAACGGGAGCAGGAGGATGACGAAGGGGGGCCCGACAAGGCGGGCAGGCGGAAGCCCCCGCGCCGCTGAGTCGCCCAGCTCGAGTCACCAGCTCCACGGGGAGCGGAGCCAGGCTCTCGTGCGATCGATCCAATCACGATCCGCAAGGCTCGCGAGACGGGTTGGATTGCGAAGGCGATGCAGCAGCAGTGCGATCGTCCGGAGGCGGATCAGTTCAGAGAAACCCTGCAGTCTCTCCGAGTCCGGTTCCCGGATTGCCGAGTATCCCTCGAGGAACCAGCGTAGGAAAAGAGCTCTATCCTTCGCCGCGGCGTTCCGGAAGACCCACAACGCACACGCGATGTCCCAGACGAACCAATGACGGCAGCAGTCGTCGAAATCGAACAACCGGATCGAGCCATCATCGAGGAGAAAGTTGGTCCTCTCGAAATCGCCATGGACCATCCCGTAGTGAATCGGGTCCGGCTGCGCACCGCGCAGCCAACCGACGAGGTCCTCCCGGAGCGCGAGGATCTCCCGTTCCAGGACCACGCGGCCCACGTGACACCCAGCGACGGGATCCTCGGACCAGTCCGGGCGCCGGAATCCCCGGCGGTCCTCGAAACTGCCCGACAAGTGGTGCAATCGGGCCATCGTCCCGCCCCAAATGCGGAACAGCGGTCCATCGATATCCGGGGAGTTGTACTCGAAGTGACGTCCCTCGAGGTGCTCGAACAGAGTGGCGTAGGTTCGCCCGCTGCTTGGTACGAACCCCGAGGCGTCGACAACCCGCTCACCTGTCCGCGCACGGACGGGGCGAGCCACCTGCATCCCTCCGGCGACCAAGTGCTCCACGAAGTCCAGCTCTGCTTCAAGCTGGTCCTGGGTTCGATGCGTATGGCTCGTCAGCCGCAGCACCCATTTCCTGCCCCCGAACTCGACTCGCCAGCTCGAGTTGTCGCCTGTGCGTAGATGGACCAGTCCCTTGGCCCCGACATCCCAGAGCTGTGATACCGCAAGCGCTTCCAGCGGGTTCAGGTCGGCAGCTCCCTTCCAGGACACAGGGCGACTGTATCAT
>JAWPNA010000275.1:0-4680 GCA_045402695.1 Acidobacteriota bacterium | reverse complement strand
CTGCGTCAGAGTCTTCCAATGTGAGGAAGGCGGTATTCCTATCGGAACAGCACCTCGTGCTCGGGTACGCTGACGGGCGCGTCGAAGTTCGACTCGCGTCGGCGCCGTTTGCGCTCGTGCAGTCATTCCGGGTTCGTCCGGACACTCGCTTCGCCGTCGCTCCCGATCTTTCTTGCTATGCCGAAGCCGGGCGCTACACGACAGACGGCGGTGCGGTCACGGAGGGAGTCCGCCTGAGTGCGCTCTCCGGACATGAGCGTACATTGGGGGTTCTTGAGCACCCGGCACGCGTGGACGCTTTTCGCTTCGATGGGACGGGGCGGCTGCTCATGACGACCTCGGACGACAATTGCCTTCGCATCTGGGACGCTCACACGCGAAGGACTGTCTCACAGCTCTGCGAGAGCACCGGTATACGAGCGGGCCGGTTCTCCCCGGCTTCAGACATCGCCGCAGCCGTCACGCGCGATGGGAGACTCTTCCTCGTGAGTCTCGAGCCGCCAAACGTGTTTCGCATCCCGTCGGACCTCGCCGTTCGAGACTTCCGTTTCCTACGAGAGGGGCGAACCGTTCTCGCACTGCACGAGACGGGACTCATCCAAGCATTCACGACGTCGTGGCAGGCCAGTCGCGATGTCATTCGGTCCCGTCTTTTGGTGTGGGATGAGGGTGACGTGCGCGCCGACGACCCCAACTCAGCCGGTGAGCGCCTCGAGCTTCCTGCGCCGCCCGATGTGTGGGATGGGGTCAAGGTCGAGAGAGTGCCTGACGAGTAGGCGCAGGCAGCGGGTGAACCGTCTTGCGGAAGGCCCCCTGGATCTCAACACCTCGACCCCGATCCTCCGCCCCACGCATCCTCGACGCGCCCATGACCCTCGACCAACTGGCGCGGCCTTGGCCCGGCCTTTCCAACCTTGAGGGAACGCCCCGAGAGCACGAAGCCGTAGACCGCCAGCTTAGGAAATGGAGGTCGGCTCGGCCCGACATGAGTCGGGTGCGTGATTTCGAGCTCGATCGCCGAACGAGCAAGAGCAACCGTTGCCGTGCTGGCCTTCTGGAGACGGGCCATCGTCCGTGTGCTCCAGTGCGTCGCATCGCTCGGCGTGGTGTTCAAGGTCGCTCCCAAGATCGCTCATACCTGCTGCGCGCTCACCTTCTTCCGACGCCCAGGCCGAGGCGCATCCTCCAGCAGGCCGTCCATGCTGGCGCGCCCTCATGTGATCCTAGTGGCCCGTGGCGAACTCACGCGCGCTTTATGAGGTGCGGGTCCAGAGAATGCATCGGCCTCGTGAGCTCAGGCACCATTAACCAGAAGGATTGTGCCGCGCTTGTGGATGAGGAGGCGGGTTCACGTCTTGGCATCATCAGAGGGCGTGGACAACCAGTGGGTCCAATTGAGCCGTAGCGGGCGACTCAGCCATCGTAGGCGAGAGAATTCATCAATTGTAAGTTCAGTATTGTTCCGAATGTCGTGTTCTGCCCCAAAGGCGATATCCGCTCTCCATTCGCCAGGGGCAGTTCCGGGGCGGTTTGCAGTCCTCCCAGGCGAGAATGGGGCAGCCAAAGGGCAGTTTTCCGGGGTTATCTTCTCTGCCTCCGTGCCCCTGCAGGTGACCTGCTGATCACCTGAGTCTTTCATTCAACGCCACTTACGGGATCTGCCCTCTTCGCCTCCGACCCCTCCAGGACCCGAAATCCCCTGTTTCGATGCCGCATGGGAAGCACTCGGACGACTCCGGATGCCGCATGGGGAGCACCGCCGGCGGGAAATCGTCCAATAAATGTCACCGGGCGGCGTCCGACCTCTCCATAAACCGCACTGGACCGCAGAGGGATGCCGCATGCGGAGGCGTCCCGGGGGGCTGGATGGGCTTCTACGTGAGGCCCCGTGCGCGCCTCTGCTCGCGGGCCACCCGACGGTAGTACGCGTACAGCCCCCAGCCCGGAGGCAGGCACGAGGCCGCCATTAGCGCGTAGGTCCAGGCAAACGAGAAGTGGTTCTCGCCGGTCTTGATGTAGTGATACCTCTGGGCCCCGGTCTGCTCGTCCTCCTCAAGCTTCTTCGCATCGGCGGTCATCTGCTTGGCAAACGCCTCGACGATCGGGGCGCGACGCGGCAGGATCAGCTTCTTGTCGCGAACGGCTGCACGACTTGCGTCGAGGGCTTCGGTGCGGTTGATGGTGACCTTGCGCTCGGAGTGGTCCCACCGGGCAGAGCCGCGCTGGCTTTCGGAAAGGAAGCACCAGTAGATCTTGCCGGGATCGGCTCTGGCCAAATCGCCCGTCGCGTGGGTCTTGGGCACTCCATCGATCACGCAGCGCTCGACGTTGAAGCGCTCCACCAGGTCGTCGAGCTGGCTGAAGTCCTTGCAGATCGTCAGGCAGGGCTCGTCAGACTTGTCCAGCATCGAGGCGTCCGGTCACAGTGACAAGACGGAGGCCAAGTGATGCTGGAGTTGCAAGAGCGCGCGATTCCGGTGAACAGACTGCGTCGAGCCCGCTGTTCGTCCGTGTGCGGCACGGCCGAGGAGCAAAAGACCTTCCCGAGGAGCCTCATCGAGCCCATCGAGGTGAGGCCGCGGGAAGGCGAAGCGCTGGTCTACTGGAAAAAACTCCCGGCTCCACCCACCACGGGAGCGAACGGAGCCGGGATGTCTTTTACGGTGGTAGCGGGGGCACGATTTGAACCCGCGACCCCCGGGTCTTGAAGGCAAGCGGAGCCTTCATCCTTCCTGACGCCCCCCCGCACCGTTCCGCGCCCGGCCCGCAACCTCGCTCGCTGGCTCGCGATTGAGCCGGCCAGGTGGGAAGGGCACCGCCCGTCGAGCGACCGATGCGGGATGAGCACCTTGAGCGCGAGGCGCGCTTCCTCCTCCGGTGGAAGCCCCGGGCCGAGAGTCCATCACGCGTCGAGGTTGTTCAGTAGGTCTCCGCCGGAGGCAGCGCGCGCGCGGGATCCATCCAGCGCTTCACCGGGGGATGCTCCAGCACCGCCTTCATGTAGGCCGCGGCCTTCGGCGTCCTGTCGGCCGGGATGCGGAAGGCCGTCAGGCGCCACACCACCGGCGCGTAGATCACGTCGGCGGCGCCGAAGGAGCCGAACAGGAACGGGCCATCCGCCTTCTTCTTCGCCAGGGCGTCCTCCCAAAGGCCCAGGATCTCCGCGGCTTCGGCCAGCGCCTCGGGCGCGGGGGGCGGCGGACTGGCCAGGAAGCACAGGTTGAACGACATCGATTCGCGCAGCTTCATGAACCCTGAGTGCATCGCCGCGGCCAGCCATCGTGCGCGCGCCCGCTCGTCACGGTCGGACGGCCACAGGGCCGGGTGCCCCGGCGGCGGGAAGGTCTCTTCGAGGTACTCGATGATCGCCAGCGAATCGGGGATCACGATCGTGGATCCGCCGGCTCTCGTGTGGTGCAGCACCGGGACCTTGCCGGTGGGTGACACCTCGCGGCGTCGCATGCGGTTCTTGTCCGCGCGCAGGGAGATCTCGCGCGCCTCGAAGTCGAGCCCCTTCACGCACAGTGCCAGAAATCCTCGCATCGACCACGAGGAGATGTTCTTCTCGCCGACGTAGATGACCAGCTTGTCGCTCATGGAATCCTCCTGCATGAAGACCGGGTGGAGACGTCATCTTACCACCGTCGTGGCTTCGGGCTCGGTCTCCGGTGGCTGCTGCGCGCTTGACTCCGTTGCTCCGCGCGGGGTAAAACCCCTCCGCACATCGCTGATCGGACGCGGTCGCGGAGGGACGTTGGCGACATCCGGCTCATGGCCTCGCTTGCTCATGACGGCCGGTCTGCTTCTGCTGCCGCCCCCGCCGGCCGCCGGCGCGGCCTCTCCCGCCGATTACACCGGCGCAGGCTCCTGCTCCTCGTCCCATTGCCACGGAAGCCTCAGGCCGCGCGCCGAGAACCGGGTCAGCCAGGACGAGCACACCGTCTGGGTCACCAAGGACGAGCACGCGCAGGCGTATTCTCACCTGCTGTCGGAGCGCAGCAAGACCATCGCGCGCAACCTGAAGATGCAGGACCCTCCCGAGAAGGATGCGAGGTGCCTCGACTGCCACGCCCTCAACGCACCTGCAGAAAGGCGGGGGCGCACGTTTGATCTGGCCGACGGTGTCTCGTGCGAGGCATGCCATGGCCCCGCGGAGCAGTGGCTGGGCCCGCACACGACGCGGGGCTGGACGCACGTCCAGTCGGTGCAGGCCGGCATGCGAGACACGAAGGACCCCATCGTCCGCGCCGAGACGTGCGCGGCCTGCCATATTGGCACCGCGGACAAGGCAGTGACTCACGAGATGTACGCGGCCGGCCATCCCGAGCTGGTGTTCGAGATGCAGTGGGCTTCCGCCTCGATGCCGCGTCACTGGAAGGAGGTCCCTGACCGCGGCGCGTTCTTCACATCCAGGCTGTGGGCCGTGGGGCAGGCCGTGCACCTGCGCGAGCAGATGGCGCGCGCGGGCCGATCGACCTCAGACTCCCGCCCCGAGTACGCGGAGTTCGACTGCGGCTCGTGCCATCACGAGCTGATGCAGAAGTCGTGGAGGCAGGCGCGAGGGTACGAGGGAAGGCGTCCCGGGGATCCTCCGATCGACCTGACCCGGTGGCGGGTGCTCGCGCCGCTGGCCCGCCGCGTGGCGCCCGACATCGCGGCCGAGATCGACGCGGCGGCGCG
>JAWPNA010000313.1:0-5492 GCA_045402695.1 Acidobacteriota bacterium | reverse complement strand
GAGGTTATCTGTGGGAAGCGACGGAAGGTTCATCCAGTGACGGCCTCACCATCTCACGGTGCAGTCAAACGCGGCCCTTCGAACGGGCCCCGTCAGCGTGGCGGCGTTCCTCCAGGACGGCGTTTCGTTCACCGGCTGCCGACCGGCGCAGCGCTGGCTCTCGTATTCTACCGTGGCGAGGTAGTAGCGGGCGTCGCCGCGAGGCGGATCGCCGATCATCCGTCGATCACTCCGTTACAATCGTTGTCCTTCCCCTCACTCCTGTTCCTCTTGGGCGTGGTCTCGCTCCCGCGCGGGTTGATCGACGGGTCCGCATCGTTGCAGTCGCCGCACGCGCCGCCGTAGGGGAAGCAGCCGGGGATCGACACGCAGTCGCGGAAGCCGTCCGCGTCGGCGTCTGGACATGGGGTCAGCAGAGGGCCAGGAGGACCTTGCGGTCCCTGCGGACCAGCGGGGCCAGTTGGACCCGGAGGGCCAGCCGGGCCGTCCACGATGCGGTCATAGTCGAATGGCGAGATGTCGCACGAGTCACCCACCCCGTCTAGGTCTGCGTCGCTCTGGCTCTGATTCGCCGCCAGAGGGCAGTTATCACACGAGTCGCCGATGCCATCTGCATCGCCGTCCAACTGTGAGATGTTGAATGCGGTGGGACAGTTGTCGGCGCCGTCCACCACTGCGTCTCCGTCCTCATCACGCACGAGGCACTTGCCTGCGCTACTAGCCGAATAGATGCCGTTGACCTCGGTGGCGGAAAGGGCTCTGTCGTAGAGAGTGGCTTCATCGATGAGTCCGGCGAACGGAAGACCATAGTCTCCAGGTGAGGAAAGCTGCACTCCGAGCGCCACATCGGCGATGCTGTCGGTAATGACAATCGGGGGGTTGGTTCGTCTAGCCACCTCCACGCCGTTGATATAGATCAGCCGCGTCCCGGTCGGCTGTTCATACACGGCAGCGACGTGATTCCAGGAGTTTACAGTCAGGACGCCCGAGACATCGAAGTTGTGGAAACCGCCGTCTCCTTGATGCGCATCATCGGAAATGGCGAACCTCAACCCTCTGCCGGGGATTGTGTCAATCTGGTACGCTCGATCACTAAGCCAAGCGCCGTGATCGCCCCACTTCGTCAGGATGATGCTCAGGCGGTCATCTGCCGGCAAGATCCACGTCTCAATCGAGAAACTCCCACGCGGGTTGAGGCCAGGCGCATGAGGTATTCGTGCATAGCCAGTCACGCCATCGAAGCGGAACGCTTGGCCGACCACGCCCGGTCCGAACGAGGTCCCGCCTGAGAGAATGCCGGCATTTGAACCGACCACGTCCAATGCATCGCCGTCGCCCGGCCACCAGCTCACGAGGCCGGCAGGTGTCGGACTGCAACTCGATGCCTGTCCGTGACCATAGCCTGAGACCAAGAGCAGACCTACTGTTGCAGTGCAGGCGGCGACGACGACGAACACCCGTAGTCGATCGCTGTGTCCGAGCTTGTGCATGTGCCCTCCTCACTCGGCCCCCCAAGGGAGCAGGTGCCCCATGATACTCAAAGCCGGTCACCAGGCGATAGCCATCGGTGGCGAGTTGGGGGAAGCAGTTTCCCTTGACTGGTCGCGATGGGGAGTAGTAGATTCATGGCGCGTGCAACTGGAGCACGCAACGTTCGGAAGTGAGATCTGCGGCCGATCAGGGGAACTCTCAGGCGGCGGACACGGACCTACGGCAGGCCTCCCCGATTAGCTTGAGAGCCGGATTGTCGGCGTCCCCGGTGATGAGCCGGACACGGCGCAACAAGGCGATTCGTGGTCGAGCCAGCGCCCCCCGCCGCTCGGCGGGATACGGCGCAGACAGATTGCATTTCCGCCGAAAGAAGCTCTCCCCCGGCGATGAGCCGGATACGGTGACTCCTCGGTACACGCGTCTGTAGATCTTGCCGGGACCTACAGCCTAGCCAGCATCACGTGAACTTTTTCACGCGGGGACTCTCGTCCCTGGCTATGAGGCTGTCACCCGATGAGCCACCGTTCATCCTCACCGAAGATTTCACCCATCCCGCTCCCCTCACTGGTCAGGCTGTCAACGGCTGCGGCTACGCTCGATACGGCCGTTGAAACGCTGCGGTACTGGATGCGGTCCGGTCGCCTTAGCTCCGTCAAGATCGGCCGGAACCTCTACCTTCTTCAGTCGGAGATCCAGCAACTCATCGAGGAAGGCAAGCGCCTCCGTCGAGCCTCCCCTCGAATCGAAAGCCCGAGTCGCGGAGGTGGCCGATGAGCGCAGCGTCTCTTCTCCTGCGCGAAGCCCTGGCGGCACACGAGCGGGGTGCGCACCTGATCCCGCTGGCCGGCAAGCTGCCCACTCTCAAGGGCTGGACGCACGCGCCAAGACAATCCGAGGCGCAAATCCGGGAGTGGGCCGCAAAGGGCAACATCGGGCTCCGCACCGGGAGCGTGAGCGGAATCATCGTGGTTGACGCTGACGCTGGTTCAAACGTGACTCCGCTCAACTTGCCGGAGACGCCCACGGTGATCACGGGCGGCGGCGGCCGGCAATACTACTACCGCATGAATGGCGGGCCGCCTATCGGAAACAGTGTCGGCCAACTGGGCGAGAAGATCGACGTTCGCGGCGAAGGCGGACAGGTTGTGATTCCCGGAAGCATTCACCCGAAAACTGGCTGCATCTACGAATGGGCGACCGATTTGTCACCGGAAAATCTACCGTTCGCCCCATTCCCGGATCACATCGCGGCCCAGCTCAGGGCGAAGCGGAAGCGCTCCAGGAAAACTCTCCTCGCGCCGATGGTGGGCGACGGGTACGCACGCTCGGCACTCACCAGCGAGATCGAGTCCGTGCGGAATGCTCAAGCGCACGAGGGAAATGATCAGCTGAACCGATCCGCGTTCGCTCTCGGGCAGATGGTCGGCGCCGGCCTGCTGAACGAAGGCGACGTGATCGAGGCCCTGGTAGACGTGGCGACACCACGCCGACCGGAGGCCGAGGCACGAGCGACGATTCAGTCCGGGATAGAGGCAGGCAAGCGAGAACCGCGCGAAGTAGTGCGACGGGGGGACGAGTCCTCGTTGATGGAA
Source organism: Acidobacteriota bacterium (assembly GCA_045402695.1). Classification (GTDB taxonomy): domain Bacteria; phylum Acidobacteriota; class Polarisedimenticolia; order JACPZX01; family DASXTC01; genus JAWPNA01. The sequence continues at coordinate 2,409 of JAWPNA010000313.1, read as the reverse complement.
CCGACCGACATGGCGAAGGTGCAGATACCCACGGCGCCAGATCATGACCTTGCGATAGGCCCATGCCCGGCGGGCGAGCTCGCTCCCGCTGACGGCAACTCAGAGAGCGAGGAGATCGAGGGCCTTCTCAAGGATTCGGGCCTGCGCGGCCTGGGAGAAAATGCGCCCCTCGACAAGGTGCGCGCCTGCCTCGAACATCTTGCCGAGGCCACGAACGAATCGGAGGGCCTGCTTCTGCGAACATTGGTGCGCGAGGGGGCGATCCGCTGTTTGAAGTCCGCAGGGCTGAGTAGTCCCGCGGCCGTCGTGGATGCGGTCTTGGGCAGGGAGCCAGGTCCACCCGAGTCGAAATATTTGCAAGGTCAAGAGATCATCCTCGCGGACCCAAGAGTATGGCCCGAGCCAGTGGACGGCGCACAATTGTTGTTTGACTTGGCCGGGACGTTCATGGCGTACCTGTACCTGCCGGAGTACGCAGCAGAGGCGATGGCGCTGTGGACATTGCGCGCTCACGCCCACGACGCTTTCCAGGTTTCGCCGCGTCTTGCGTTCACATCGCCGCAGCCGCGATGCGGCAAGACGACGGCGTTGACTCTTGTGGGCGCCCTGGTGCCGAAGGGCTTGTCAACGTCCAACATATCGCCCGCTGCCGTGTTCCGCGCAATTCAACGGTTTCGGCCGACGTTGCTGATCGATGAGGCTGATTCCTTCCTGACGGGCAGGAACGCCAACGACGAACTTCGAGGCATTCTCAATTCGGGCCACTTCCTCGGCGGTGCCCGGGTCGTCAGGTGCGAGGGCGACGAAGCGGAGCCCCGGGTTTTCTCGACCTGGGCGCCGATGGCCGTTGCACTGATCGGGAACTTGCCGCCGACCTTGCATGACCGATCGATCACCATTCCGATGAGGCGCAAACGTCCCCGTGAGAGGAGGGTGCGGCTGAGGTTGGACCGTCTCGGCGACTTCACTCCGCTCAGACGAAAGGCCGCCCGCTTCGCGCGGGACAACATGATGGCGCTCAAAGCGGCCGATCCTGCTGTCCCTGACACCCTCAACGACCGCGCGGCGGACAACTGGCGCCCTATGCTTGCGCTCGCTGATTTGGCCAGAGGTGCCTGGCCCGCCAGAGCGCGCGAAGCGGCCCTGGCTCTCACCGGGACGGCCGAGGCGGACGACGAGGTTGGGGTGCTCCTGCTGCGCGACTGTCGGGCTGCGTTCGTGGCGCAAGGCTTCGAGGATGAGAATCCCTACCTGAAGGCGGCGGACAAGCGATCCATCTTTACGCGCGACCTGTTGACGGCACTGCACTCATCGGATGGCCCGTGGGGAACTTGCGGAAAGGCTGGCAAGCCCCTCAACGCCCACGGCCTCGCCAAGCGGCTGAAGCCGTTCGGGATCGAGCCGAGAGGCACGATCCGCCATGGAGCGGCGACGGCGAAAGGGTACGCTCGGGCCGACTTCACGGACGCCTTTGACCGCTACATTCCGGCCGCACCCCTGAAGACTGACGATTCAAGCGTCACTCCGTCACAGTCCAGGCTCGACGCCAGTTCTCAGGAGAATCAATCCGTCACACCCTCAGAGCCTGTGACGGTTCGTTTCCCTGGAGAAGCATGGACTGGAGCAGGTTGTGACGGTGTGACGGATGAGGAGAGTCTGTCGGGGGAGGAAGGGGCATGACCCCACCCGTGCCCGACCTGAACCCCTCACTCGATGTGCTGGATCGGGCTATCGCGGAGGTTCCTCCCGACCAGATCCCGGCCATGGTCGCGGGCCTCGCGGCACATTTCTTATTCCAGGAGTCTTTCGACAGCGAAGGGTTCTGGCGCCGGCCGCTCCTGATTCCGTTTGAGCAGACATTCAGAGGGGGAGTCAAAGCTGTAAAGAAGTTTTTCAGTCCGGTTGAGCCCGATGGGCGGGCTTCCACAGGCCATCGACGGGAACCACGCCGCCCGCTGGACCTACGGGAGGAGTGGAGATACGGCTTGCCCGCCAAGGCATCCGACGACACCCTCCAAGGCGCAACTGCGGCGGTGGCCTGATGAGCCCCGATCTGGAGGTCGCCCTCATCGAATTGGAGCGTATGGCTGCTTGTATTGGCGCTGACGAGGCCCCGAGTCTGATCGGGGCTCTGGAGCGGCTCAAGGCCGTGGCTTGGACCCGGCTCGTGCCTCCTGGCAACGGGCATGGCCGGTTGATCGCAAATGAGAACCTGTCTGCGCAGGACGCCGCGCGCCGTCTCGGGGTCGTGGCGAAGAACGTATTTCGGCGGTGGATCTGGTTTTCGCTTCACGGCTCCTCCCGTTTTTCACCTCGGGTTGGGCGCCCGTTCGCCAGGATGGCATCGACAACCTCGGCGATGGGAAGGAACTCAGCGCGGCCCGCGGGCGGTGCCACCGGCGGAGGCGG
>JAWPNA010000170.1:0-4828 GCA_045402695.1 Acidobacteriota bacterium | reverse complement strand
GACGTGCTCGATCGGGCTGATCCTATTGGCCGTCGGCGTCCTGTGGAACGTCCGACCTGGCCCATGGGCTGCGGCGCGCTCTGAGGAAGATCGGGAAGAGAAGCCGCGCGCCGCGGGCGTGGTGGAAAAGACGGGTGTCACGCTCATCCTGCTGGACGTCGAGGCGAGAGACAAGAACGGGCGGCCGCTGCGCGGACTGACGAAGGAAGACTTCAGGTTGAAGCTGGACCGGAGAGACTGGCCGATCTACAGCGTGGATGATCTCTGCGCTTGCGGGGGGAGACAGCCTGTCGAGGCGAAGGGGCAGCCTATGATCTCGCCAGAGCGTGGCGCACAGGCCCAGGTCCGCGCAGCGCCCGCCGCCCCCGAACCAATCCGGTACGTTTTGTACATCGACTTCAGCCAGTTGCAGCTCGACGGCCGCTCGCGCGCCGTGCAAGCGGCGAAAAAGTGGGTGCGGGAGACCAAGAAGCCAGACGACGAGGCGATGCTGGCGGCGTATTCGATGCTCGGCGGCGTGCGGGAGCTGTGTCCGCCCACCCGAGACGCGGCGCGGCTGCAGGCGGCGCTCGACGAGGCCTACGCGGATCGCGCCATGGTGGACACCTTTGCCAACGGCTTCTTCGACCGGATCGAGGAGTGCGAGAGTTGCAAAATCGAGTGCGAAAAAGAGGGAAGATGCGTGGATTGCGTCGGGTGCTGCGTGATGTGTCTCACCAATCCCCTCCAGGAGTACTCTCATGGGCGTCAGGCGCTGCGGTCGTTCCAGCAGTTCCTCTCGCGCCTGGCGGATCAGCCCGGTCGCAAGGCCGTCCTGTACTTTCACGAGAACGGGGTTCTGTTTCCCGGGAGCTTCTATCCAATCCGCAACTCCGACTCGCGGGTCGGCACTCACGTGCAGCTCCTGGGGCAGGTCGCCGCCGAGGCCACCAGCTCGCGCGCGGCGGTCTATCCGATCCAGACCGGCGACAGCAACTTCTTCAATCCCCTGGCCTCGGCCGCCGTGAACCTGGGCGCCACCTTGGCCGACTTCACGGGCGGCGCCTACAACAGGGGGCCCTCGGACCTGTTCAAGGTGATCGACAAGGCAGCCCGCGAGTGCGCCTGTACCTACCGGATCGGGTTTGAGCCTCCCGACGCCTCGCATGCGAGGGTCTATGAGACACGCCTCGACGTCGGAGGCGCGCGGCTGCCTTACCGGTACCGCGTGCAGTTCCTGACACAGGACGACCGTGTCACCAGAAAGGCGAGGTCGGTCCTCTCGCTTCCGGAGTCGTCGGCCGATCTGCCCGTGGCAGCGGCGCTGGTGCCGGTCGCGGCTGGAGAGATGAGCTGGAGTGCGACGGTGCAGGTGGCGCTCGATGTGGATGCCATGAGCCTTCTTCCCATCGCCGGCTCCGAGGCCGGCCAGGTGGACGTGGGGGCGCTGCTTTACCGGAAGGACGGTCAGGAAACCTGGGAGATGCTGACCGGCTCGAAGGTGCGCAAGAGCGGAGGCCCCGCGGCCGGGAGCTTCATCCTGTACGAAGCGAGCCTGCAGAACCTCAAGCCCGGCACCTACCGGCTGACCGCGTTCGCGCGCAACCTGGAGATGGATCTCTTCGGCGGCGCCGAGGCCACCCTGGCACTGCCCGTGCCGAGGGAAGGAGGCATCGCGGGTCCCATCGCTGCAAGCCCGAAGCTCCGGATCTACCCGGCACCGTTCCCCCTGAGGAACCAAGCTGGCTCCGGCGATGGCCAGGCCGCGCAGCCGCGAATGGGATCCGTCCCCGTACAACTCACGCGGATCGATCGGGGCGCGCCCCTCGAGCTGGTCACGTGGCTCTGCCCGGCGGCGGGCTCAGCGGTGGAGCGAATCGCCACGAGCCGGTTCCTCGCGCGTGACGATGTCCCGATCTTCCGCCTGCCGGAGCCGCGCATCGAGGCGGCGGGCCGATGCTTCCGTCTGACCGACACCGCCGACACGACCGAGCTCAAACCTGGCCCGTACACTTACCATCTGGAATGGAAGGATCCGTCCGGCCCGCGGGCGACCGAGCTGGCCTTCAAGGTCGAAGAGGGCCCGGCGAAGGAACCGGTGGACGAGGCGCACGACCCCTGAGCGCGAGAGACGTGATTCCGGACTATCGCTGATCACTCCCGCCAGCGGGCTCCAGTCCGCGGTTCATGAATCCGTCGCAGTCGGATGTGAACGGCGACGTCCGCGACGCGACCTGATCCCATTCCGCCAACATCAGGTCTTCTGAGCGCCGAGGATCTTGGCCCAGGTGTCGCGCAGCGAGACGATCCGGTTGAAGACCGGCCGGCCCTCCCGGGAGTCCTTCGCGTCGGCGATGTAGAACCCCCTGCGCTCGAACTGGACGCGCTCCCCGGGACGCGCCGCGGCGAGCGAGCCCTCCGCGCGTGCGCCCTTCAGGACCTCGAGCGACGCAGGGTTCAGGTGGGCCTTGTAGTCCCCAACACCAGCGGCCGGATTGGGCACGGTGAACAGGCGGTCGTAGAGGCGCAGCTCCACCGGGACCGAGTGCTCCTCCGAGACCCAGTGGATCGTTCCGGGCACCTTGCGCCCCTGCGGGGGCCCATCGAGCGTGGCACGATCGCAGGAGCAGCGAAGCTCAACGATCGCCCCCGTGACGGGATCCTTGACCACTTCGTCGCAGCGGATCACGTAGGCGAAGCGCAGGCGCACTTCGCGCCCCGGGGCGAGGCGGTGGAACTTCCGCGGCGGATCCTCCATGAAGTCGTCCTGTTCGACGTAGAGGAGCCGCGTGAACGGCAGCATCCGGTGCCCCATCCGCGAGGGGTCGTCGGGGAAATTGGGCGCCTTGATCTCCTGGACCTCGCCCTCGGGGACGTTCGTGAGCACCACCCGGAGCGGGCGGTGGACGCACATGGCGCGCGGCACGCGGGCGTTGAGATCCTCGCGGAGAGTGTTCTCGAGCAGCTCCATGTCCACGAGGCTGTCGGCCTTGGCCACGCGGATGCGATCGCAGAAGAGGCGGATCGCTTCCGGCGTGTAGCCGCGCCGGCGCAGACCGGCCAGCGTCGGCATGCGCGGATCGTCCCAACTCGAGACGAGACCTTCACCGACCAGCTCGTTGAGCATCCTCTTGCTCAGCACGGTGAAGCTAAGGTTCAGCCGCGCGAACTCGATCTGCCGGGGGCGATGCGGCATGTCGAGCTGATCCAGGTACCAGTCGTACAGCGGCCGGTGATCCTCGAACTCCAGCGTGCAGAGAGAATGTGTGATCCCCTCGATGGCGTCGGACTGGCCGTGGGCCCAGTCGTAGGTCGGGTAGAGGCACCACGCGTCTCCCGAGCGGTGGTGGGGCGCGTGGAGGATCCGGTACATGACCGGGTCGCGCAGGTTGAGGTTGGGGGAGGCCATGTCGATCCGGGCCCGCAGGACTCGCGAGCCGTTCGGGAACTCGCCCGCCCTCATCCTCCGGAGCAGGTCGAGGTTCTCTTCAACCGTGCGATTCCTGTAGGGGGACTCGCGGCCGGGCTCCGTGAGCGTCCCGCGGCTGCGCCGGATCTCGTCGCCGGACAGATCACAGACATAGGCCCGGCCCATCCGGACCAGTTGCTCGGCCCACTCGTAGAGCTGCTCGAAGTAGTCGGCGGCATGGTAGAGATGCTCGCCCCAGTCAAAGCCGAGCCACCGGACATCCTCCTGAATCGACTCGATGTACTCGACATCCTCCTTGACGGGGTTCGTGTCGTCGAATCGCAGGTGGCACCGCCCGTTATAGTCCCGGGCGATCCCGAAGTTCAGGCAGATCGACTTGGCATGGCCGATGTGAAGATAACCGTTGGGCTCGGGCGGGAAGCGCGTCACCACGCCGGTGTGCTTGCCGGATGCCAGGTCGGCTTCGACGATCTGTCGGATGAAGTTGCTGAAGCGTGGTTCTTCGCTCACACGCGCCCTCGGGGCGGTTTGCGTCGAGTGGCTGGGGCGGGAGGAGTCGAACCTCCAAATCGCGGATCCAGAGTCCGCTGCCTTACCATTTGGCCACGCCCCAGTGATCGCCCGAAGGGCCGACGAATCGCGCTACTTTAGGGCAACCCGGGCATGTGGTCAAGAAGGCGGGCCGGGTCCGCCTCGCAAGGCGGCGAGGCTTGGCGGAGCGGTGAGAAACGATCCTGTCGAGCCCCCCCTCAACGCTTGATCGGCTTGTCGGGGAGGCGGTCCGGGCTCCGGCGCGAGCCGCGGCGCCGGTCGGGTCCCTCGTAAGGCTGGTCGCCGATCCGCCGGTCCACCCCGGCGCGCCTCTCGGGGGTCTTGCCGTTGCCACCCTTTCGTCGGGGCGTTGAGGGCCTCTCGGGCATCAGCTTCCTTTCGTAACGCGGCCTCGCCCGCCGGCGAGAAGACTGAAGGGGAATGATGCGGTCCTCTCATCGCGCCGATCCCGCTTCTGATCTTCCATCCGCGCGGTGGCGGCCTTGATGAGAGTCTCGAAGTCGCCGCCGTCCGCGGGCATGGTGGCATAACCAATCGAAAGCGTCAGTTGCACCGCGCGGCCCGGCCTGGCCTCCATGCAGTAATCCCTCGCCGCCTCCGACATCCTCTCCACCACCGCCTGCACCTCGTCGTCGGGGAGCCCGGGCAGGATGGCGACAAACTCGTCTCCCGCGTAGCGGATGCAGGTGTCGCACACGCGGAGCTGGGCGCGGATGGCCTTCGCCATTCCGATCAGGAACCGATCGCCGGCATGGTGGCCGAAATCTTCGTTGATCTCCCGGAAGCTGTCGATGTTCATCACCATCAGCGTGAGCGGCGCCCCCTGCTGTCGCGCCCGGGCCGCCTCCTGATCGAAGGCGATGAACA
>JAWPNA010000196.1:0-3476 GCA_045402695.1 Acidobacteriota bacterium | reverse complement strand
GATTCGCTCGACCGCGCCGCGGCGCTGCTGGCGGCCCACGTGGACGTGCTGTGCATTGACACCGCGCACGGCCACTCGAGCGGAGTGCTCGAGATGGTGGAGGCGGTGCGCAAGCGGTTCGGCGACGTGCAGCTCATCGCGGGCAACGTGGCCACCGAGGAGGGCGCAGAGGCCCTGATCGACCGGGGCGTCAACGCGGTGAAGGTGGGGATGGGGCCTGGCTCGATCTGCACGACGCGCGTGGTGTCAGGTGCGGGGGTCCCACAGATCACCGCCATCGCGAACTGCTACCGCGCCGCCGGACGCAAGAACATCCCTCTGATTGCCGACGGTGGAATCAAGTTCTCCGGCGATATCGCGAAGGCCATCGCGGCGGGAGCCTCCTCCGTCATGATCGGCGGCCTGTTCGCGGGCGCCGAGGAGGCTCCTGGCGAGACGATCCTGTACCAGGGGCGCACATTCAAGGCGTACCGCGGGATGGGGTCCCTCGGCGCGATGCGCGACGGCTCGAAGGACCGCTACATGCAGGCCGGCGTGGAGGAGGAGAAGCTCGTGCCCGAGGGGATCGAGGGCCGCGTCGCCTACAAGGGAAGCCTTTCCGCGCTGGTCCCACAGCTCGTGGGAGGCCTGCGCGCAGGCATGGGGTACTGCGGCTGCAAGGACATCCCCACGTTCCAGCAGAAAGCGCGCTTCCTGCGGATCACGCCGGCCAGTCTGAAGGAGTCTCACGTCCACGACGTGGTGATCACCAAGGAAGCCCCCAACTACCAGCTCGAGTAGCCGATCCCGGGGCTTCATGGTTGAATGGCCGGCGTCGGCCGCGCGATCGTGAGGCGTCTTTCGTCCTCTCCAGCGTCTTCGACCGTGACGCGCACTGCCCCTGCCAGAAAGCGCGCGGGGAGCTTTTCGCCCCACTCCACGGCCACGACGCAGCCGCCATCGAGGTAGTCTGCCAGGCCCAGTTCCTCGATCTCGGCGGCGCCGTCGAGCCGGTACAGGTCGGCGTGTACCAGCCGCCGTCCCGAAGCCGAGGGACCGTACTCGCCGACGATCGTGAAGGAAGGCGAGTGGACTTGACGCGGGTCGATCCCCAGCCCTTTGGCCAGGCCGCGAACGAAGACCGTCTTCCCCGCGCCCAATGGCCCGGTCAGGGTCACGATCTGGCCCGGCCGCAGCTCGGGGGCGAGCCGAACAGCCGCCTCCATCGTCTCCTGCTCCGAGTGCGTCAGGATGGACTCGTTTGTCGTCTCGGGCATGGCGTATGGGTCAGGGCGCGGAGCGCTCCAGACGCAGGAACGCTTCGGACAGGTAATCGATCAAGTCGCGCGCGATGAGCGACGTTTCCCCCAGATCGGCGGCGGCGAGGTCGCCGGCCAGCCCGTGCACGTAGACACCCAGAAGCGCAGTTTGAAGCGGGGAGAGCCCTTGCGCCAGCAGTCCGGCCAGCACGCCGGTCAGCACGTCGCCGCTGCCGCCTGTCGCCATGCCGGGGTTGCCGGTGGGGTTGACGTAGACCTGCCCTGCCGGCTCGGCGATGAGCGTGTGATGTCCCTTCAGGATCACGTAGCAGGAACGCTCGCGCGCGAAGGAGCGGGCGATGCCGACACGATCGGCCTGCACCTGCCTTGCGGTCATCCCGCCTTGCGGTCCATCCAGCAAACGCGCCATCTCCCCTGGGTGTGGCGTCAGGATCATCACGCGTGACTCTCCCTCGAGGTCGTCCGCGCGCCCCGCGTAGGCGTTGAGTCCGTCGGCGTCCAGCACGATGGGCATCGATGCGCCCGAGAGAATCTCGCGAACGAGCGAGACAGTCTCCGGCTCGGTCGTCAGGCCCGGCCCCACGGCCAGCACGTCGCACTCCAGCATCAATGCGCGGAGCAAGGGCGCCGCGGCCAGAGAGAGGGCGCCCGAGAGCGTCTGGGGAAGCGCCACGGTCATCATCTCCGCCACCTGCGCCGCGAGGATGGGCTGCGCGGAGGCGGCGGTGGCCGCGGTGACGAGGCCGGCCCCCGATCTCAGCGCCGCGTGACAAAGCATCGCGGCGGCGCCGGACTTGCCGAGGGAACCTGCGACCACGAGCAGCCTTCCGTAATCTCCCTTATGGCTGTCGGATTCGCGCACCGGCACCAGGGGCGCCATGTCCGCCTCATCAACGAGGTTCAGATCGACCCTTTCGTCGAGGACGGCCTTCTCCGGCATACCGATGTCGGCCACGCGAAGGTCGCCCACCAGCGCCTCCGCGGGCGGAAAGAGATGCGATATCTTGGGGCAGGCCAGAGCGATGGTGTGTCTGGCGCGGATGGCGGCCCCCGGGATCTCCGCGTGGTCGCCGGAAAGCCCCGAGGGAATATCCAGCGCCACCACATCGGCCGGTGCGGCGTTGAGGTCAAAGATGGCGCGGGCGGTCAGGCCGCGGGCCGGTCCCGTCAAGCCGGTGCCCAGCATCGCGTCGAGGATCACCGCGTGCCGGCCCAGATCCGAGGCCACTCTCGTCCAGGCCCGTTCATCGGCGGCCTCCTCGATGCGCGCACCGTCCTGCGTGGCGAGTTTCAGGTGGACGGCCGCGGGGCCCTTCAGGTCGGCCCCGCCGCACAACAGCACGGCGCGGGCAGGAACGCCGCGCGACTTCAAGTGCCGCGCGACAGCTAAGCCGTCTCCCCCGTTGTTTCCCTTGCCGCACACGATGAGCAGGTTCATCGAGGCCAGGCCGGGATACAGGCCCATGAGGCCTTCGGCCACGGCGCGCCCCGCGTTGTCCATCAGTTTCTCCGGCGGGATGCCGTGCTCACGCTCGGCGCGCGCGTCGATACGGCGCATCTGATCGGCGGTGACGATCTTCATGGCGGGTCATGATATCCCACGCGGCCTTGCCTTGACACGTCTCTTCAGGCGGTGATAGCGTCACCACCCTGTTGACGATCTGGCGCGCCAACCCCGGGTGAGCCTGGCATGTTCCGCTTTCTGACAGCGGGCGAATCGCATGGCCCCGCTCTCACCATCATCGTGGATGGTCTACCCGCAGGGCTCGAGGTCTCCGCTGAGCTGATCAATGGGGATTTGCGGCGGCGGCAGGGCGGCTACGGCCGCGGGGGCCGCATGGCGATCGAGAAGGACGAGGTGAAGATCCTCGGAGGAGTGCGCCTCGGCAGGACGATGGGCGGCCCCGTGGCGATGCAGATCGAAAACCGCGACTGGGCAGGCTGGTCCGAGGCGATGAGCGTGCAGGATCTTCCCACGCTTTCCGCCGCGGCTCTCAAACGGGTGCGCCACCCGAGGCCCGGCCACGCTGACCTGGCCGGAGCGCTGAAGCACAATGCGCATGATGTGCGCGACGTGCTGGAGCGGGCGAGCGCGCGCGAAACCACCGCGCGCGTGGCGGCGGGAGCTCTGGCTCGGCAGTTCCTCTCGAGGTTTGGGATCGAGATCGCCAGCCACACGCTGGGGGTGGGCTCGGTCATGGCGCAGCGCGACGCGGA
>JAWPNA010000306.1:0-8525 GCA_045402695.1 Acidobacteriota bacterium | reverse complement strand
GATCGCCGCGGTCGCGGTCCAGCCGGAAGCCGCCCCGCGCCACGTGCCGCCCACGACCGCTACAGGCGACCCGGCGTGGGCGAGCCGCGGCTCCAGGGAGCCGCGTTCACGTTCTCCAGCCGTCACGTCGATGGCCACGTTCATCCCGCCCACGAAGGCCGCCGTCAGCAGGAAGACCGGCAGCATCCCGAGCACGACAGCGGCGCGCGACCGCGACGTGGCGTAATCGACCTCCTCCACCTTCAGCGCGGTGGAGACATCCGGACTCACTCCGCGAACCAGGAGGCGGGCCGCGCCGACTTCCCTGCCGTATCCAGCCAGGAGGCGCCGCGCGCGATCGAGCGGAGCGCGGGTCGAGCTCTTCGAGGAGTCGTGCAGCAGTCGCACCGACGCGGGGCGGGCCTGTCCGAAGTCGGAAGCGAAGTCTTCGGGGATGACGAGGGCCAGATCGAGCTTCCCTGTTCGGATTGCGGCCTCCGGATCCGCGGAGGCCGGGCTCACGCGCGCTCCATGCTGCTCGAGGTAAAGCGCCAGGGAGGGAGCGTTGCCAGCTCCCGCGACGGCCAGCTCCAGCGCGTTGTCCGCCGCCTCTCTGCGTGCCAGGACGTTGAGCACCATGCCGATCAGGGCCGGCCCCATCAGCGAGTAGACCAGCGCGGCAGTGATCGAGCGCCGATCCCTCAGGCTGTCGGTGGTTTCCTTGATGAAGACAACCAGCGTGTTTCTCATGACGCAAGCCCCGCGGCGCCCACCAGAGTGACGAAGGCGTCCTCCAGATCTTCCTGCCCCGCTGCGCGCCGCAGGTCCAGAGGCGTTCCCTCGGCGACGACCCTGCCGGCCGCGATGACGACGATCCGATCGCACAGGGCGGACACCTCCTGCATGAAGTGGCTCGAAAGCACCACGCACTTGCCTTCGTCGCGCAGGCGTCGCAGCAGCGCGCGAACCCCGCGCAGGCTCATGATGTCCAGCCCATTGGTGGGTTCATCGAGCACGACGTTGCGCGGATCGTGAACCAGGGCTCTCGCCAGCGTCACCTTCATCCGCTCCCCCTGGGAGAACCCGCGCGTCGCCCGGTCGGCCACGGCGGTCAGCTCGAGCATCGCGATGAGCTGGTTCACCACCTTATCGAGACGCGTGCCGTTCACGCCTTGCAGGCGGCCGTAGTACATCAGGTTCTCGCGCGCGGTCAGCCGTGTGTACAGGCCGCGCGACTCCGGCAGGACCCCGAGGGCGCCTCGTGCCCGTGAGGGATCTTGCAGCGCGTCCTCGCCGTCCACCAGGACCGTCCCGCGGTCCGGGCGAAGCAGTCCGCTCAACATGCGCAGCGACGTGGTCTTGCCCGCCCCGTTGGGCCCCAGCAGCCCAGTGATACAGCCGTCGGCTCCGGTGAACGAGACGTCATCCACCGCAACCGTCCTGCCGAACCGCTTGTGCAGCGAGCGCAGCTCGATCAATCCAGCCTCCTTCAGGGCCGCGGCCCGGAAAAGCTCGTGATGAAGGGCGGCGTGCGGATCGCATCCACGCACGCCGTGTCGAGGCCCTCGGCAACACCGGCCTCCACAAAATCCGCGATCAGGTCCGGCACGCACCCCGAGAAGCTCACGTTGTGCGCGGCGTTCGGCACGACGACGTGCCTGGCATGCGGCAGCTCCCGGGCCGCCTCCTCGCCCCAGGAAGGAGGCGTGGCGGGATCAAGCGCGCCGGACAGAATCAGGGCGGGCGCCTGCGCGCGGACCGGACGGTCGTAGTCCGCGGGAAGGTCGGCACGCGGCCAGATCGCGCACAGGTGCGTCCACGAATCGATCTCGGCGCGCCCGATGAACGTGGCTCGCGTGGCCGTGTCGATCTCTTCTGGCGCGATCCGCGGCACGTCCTCGGAGCAGAGGATCGAGAAAGTCATCCCGAGGCTCATCGTCTCGAACGACCAACCGGCGAGAGACAGCCCCAGCGCCAGCAGCGGATCGAAGTTGGCTTCGGCCGTCTCGTGAATCATCGCCGGCACGAGGCTTCGGTGGGCCGGCACGTACAGAAAACCGCGCAGCAGCGACGCGAAACCAGCCCGTGTGATCTCCATCTCGCGACGCTGCCCTGTGCGGGGGTGGCGCACCAGTGCGCGGGCGGGAGATCTCTCAAGCGAAGCGAGAAGGCCGTAAGTCTCGGCCCTGAAGTTCGGGAATGCCGCACGGCAGTCCCGGTCGGCGTCGCACGAATCAAAAAGGAGATCGAGGGAATGTTGTGCGTTGCGTGCCGTGTAAAGAGGGAACTTGACGCTGAACGGGGCCGCGCCGTCCAGGATCACGCTCCTCACGCGATCGGGATGAAGGCGCAGATAGACCTGCGCGGCGCGCGTGCCGTACGAGCCGCCCCAGAGGTTGACGCGATCGTAGCCGAGCGCCGCGCGGATCTCGTCGAGATCCTCCATTGCTTCGAAGTCGGTGTAGAAGCGGACGTCCGCATCCAGCCCGCGCAGGCAGCCTGCGGGATCCGGCAGCATCGCGGTCCGGGTCAGCAGGGACAGATCGTCACCCCCGCCGGCGCAGTCTAAGGGGTGGGACTCGCCGGTGCCCCTCTGATCCACCAGCACGATGTCGCGATGGGCGCGGATCCTCTTGAACGGCCCTCCGGCCAGCACCGCGAGCCCGGTGGCCGCCTGTCCGGGGCCGCCGGCCAGCAGGAACAGGGGGTCAGGCTCGGCCCTCGCGCTCAGAGCGGGAAGCACGGCAAAGCGCAGAATGATCCTGCGGCCGCTCGCCGCCCGTCTGTTCTCGTAGACCTCATGGCGGCCGCAAAGCACCTCCTCGCTGAATCCGTCCAGGTGGCACGGTTGCAGCGGAAGAGAGGCCGCAATGGTTACCTGGCCTGCCGCGGCGGCCAGCGTCACGAGGATCACCGGCAGGAGAAGGGGGCGTGGTTTTCGTCGTGTGAGATCAGGGGCCACTCGCATCGCCGCCACCTTCGAGTCTCCGTTTGTTCGATCCAGGTAGTCTCGGAAGCCCGGAGGTTCTTACCGGGGGCGGCCGGCTGATTCCCCCACGCCAGTCCCTGGTTGCCTCCTCGTCCATCCTCGAGGATCGCCGGACTTCAGTGATATCCTGCCGGCATGCCTTCAACGCTCCGATCGGATCTGATCCTCGGCATCGAGACATCGTGCGACGAGACCGCCGCCGCGGTTCTGCGCGGGCCGCGCGCCATTCTCTCCAACGTCATCGCGTCGCAGGTCCCCTTGCACCGGCGTTACGGCGGCGTGGTGCCCGAGCTGGCGTCGCGCCAGCACCTCCTCGCAATCGACACGGTGCTGAAGGAGGCCCTCGATGGGGCCGGCGTCCGGCCCGCGGACCTCGGCGGCGTCGCCGTCACTTATGGTCCGGGGCTGGTCGGATCACTGCTGGTGGGAATCTCAGTGGCCAAGGCGCTCTCGATGGTCCACTCGCTGCCGCTGGCCGCGGTGAATCATATCGAGGGACACATCCGATCGGTGTTCATCGAGCATGAGGAGGTGCCGCTGCCGGCCATCGCGCTGGTGGTCTCGGGCGGGCACACGTCGCTTTACCTGATGCCCGAGGAGGGGGTCTACCGCGCGCTCGCGCACACGCGCGACGATGCTGCGGGCGAGGCGTACGACAAGGTGGCCAAGTTGCTGGGGCTGGGCTACCCCGGAGGACCGATCATAGACAAGCTGGCCGTGAACGGTAACCCGCGGGCCGTCTCCTTCACGAAGCCGAGGATGAGCGACGGGACTCTCGACTTCTCTTTCAGCGGACTGAAGACCGCGGTGCTGCGGTACGTGCAGGCGCGCGGAATGAAAGCGGCCGGTGGCCCTGGACCAGACTCTGAGCCCCGCATGGCGAGCTGCCCCAAGGCCACCGACCTATCTCCGGACGGCGGCAGGGGTGTCTCGGTACCACCGGTCGGAGATCTCTCACAGCAAACCCTCGATCTTCTCGCCTCCTTCCAGGAGGCGCTCGTCAACTACCTCGTGGACAACACCGTCAAGGCCGCGCGCCGTCATGGCGCCCGCTGCATCTCGATGAGCGGCGGCGTGGCGTGCAACACCCGCCTGCGTCAGGCCATGCGCGAGGCCGCGGGTCGGCTCCGCGTGCCCGCCTTGTACCCCGCGCCCATCCTCACCACCGACAACGCCGCGATGATCGCCTCGGCCGGCTACCTGCACCTCGAGCAGGGGCGCACCGCGGATCTGACGCTTAACGCCGATCCATCAGCGCGTCTCTAGCCGAACTCCGTCGTCCTTCCCATTTTGTATCGCAACGCATGTGCCACGGTTGCCTCCACGCTCCGTGCGGGTTTTCGAAAGCAGACGGCTCTCAGACTGAGACAGATGAGACGAATGTCTCACCGAACGGGCACCGGTCGTGGGCGCCTGCGCGCGCGGAGAATGCTGTACCCCGCACCTCGGCCTAACCGCCGGAACGCTGAGCTATACTGCGCTTCCTGGTTGATCGGGGAGACCATCGGAACATGCAGGCGGAAAAGATCAGAAACTTCTCCATTATCGCGCATATCGACCACGGCAAATCCACGCTTGCCGACCGTATCCTGGAGAAGACGGGAGCTCTCACCGCTCGCGAGATGGAGGACCAGGTGCTCGATGACATGGACTTGGAGCGCGAGAGAGGCATCACGATCAAGTCCCACTCTGTCGCCCTCGCCTACCGCTCCCGCTCCGGCGAGGAGTACCTGTTCAACCTCATAGACACCCCAGGGCACGTGGACTTCAGCTATGAAGTGAGCCGAAGCCTCTCCGCCTGCGAGGGCGCCCTTCTCGTTGTGGACGCCACCCAGGGAGTGGAAGCGCAGACGCTCGCCAACGCCTACATGGCGCTCGAGAACAACCTGGCCATCATCCCGGTCATCAACAAGATCGACGTGCAGAGCGCCGAGCCGGAGCGCGTGCGCGAGCAGATCCACGACATCATCGGACTGGATCCCTCCCAGTGCCTGCTGGCCTCCGCCAAGGAAGGGATCGGGATCGACGAGATCCTTGAGGCGGTCATCGAGCGCGTCCCGCAGCCGCAGGGAGACCCGGAGGCCCCCCCCAAAGCCCTCATCTTCGACTCGTGGTACGACGCATACCGCGGCGTGATCATGCTGGTGCGGGTGATCGACGGCACGATCAGGCGAGGGGCTCGCATCCGGCTGATGGTCACGGGCCGCGCGTACGACGCCGAGGATGTGGGGATCTACACCCCCAAGATGAAATCCACGGGGCAGCTTTCGGTGGGCGAGGTGGGTTACATCATCGCCGGAATCAGGAACGTGTCGGACTGCCAGATCGGCGACACGGTCACCGAGGATCGAAGGCCCGCACAGACGCCGTTTCCCGGCTTCCAGAAGATCAAGCCGATGGTCTTCGCGGGGCTGTACCCCACCGACGACACCAACTACGAGAACCTGAGAGACGCGCTGGAGAAACTCCGTCTCAACGACTCGTCCTTCTTCTACGAGCCGGAGAGCTCGACCGCTCTGGGCTTCGGATTCCGCTGCGGGTTTCTCGGACTGCTTCACATGGAGATCATCCAGGCGCGCCTGGAGCGGGAGTTCAGCCTCGATCTACTGACGACAGCCCCCGGCGTGGGCTACCGGCTGCTCACCACTGGCGGCGACCTGCTGGAGATCTCCAACCCGACACGGATGCCCTCCGCACAGGAGATCGCCGCCATCGAGGAGCCCATCGTCACGGCGCTCATCATCACCCCGCCGGAGTTCTTAGGATCGCTGTTCAAGCTGGCCGAGGAGAGGCGTGGCACCCAGAAGGAGCTGAGGTACCTGTCGCCCAAGCGGGTGCTGCTCACCTACGAGCTGCCGCTCAACGAGATCGTTCTGGATTTCCACGACAGGCTCAAGTCGCTGTCGCGCGGATATGCCAGCCTCGACTACCACGTCACTGGGTACCGAGAGTCCGATCTCGTCAAGCTGGACATCCTGGTCAACGGCGATCCGGTGGACGCGTTGTCGCTCATCGTGCACAGGGAGAAATCGTACTTGCGTGGCCGGGCACTGGCCGAGAAGATGCGGGAGGTGATCCCGAGGCAGCTCTTCGAGGTGGTCATCCAGGCATCCATCGGCAGCCGCATCATCTCGCGCGAGGTTGTCAAGCCGCTGCGCAAGAACGTGCTGGCCAAGTGCTACGGCGGCGACATCACGCGCAAGCGGAAACTGCTCGAGAAGCAGAAGGAGGGCAAGAAGCGGATGAAACGAGTCGGGCGCGTGGACATCCCCCAGGAAGCCTTCCTGGCGATCCTCAGGATATGACCCCATGACCCGCGGGAGGAACTTCGCGAGGGATTACTTCGAGGCTGCCATCGTCGCGGTGATGCTCTCGCTCTTCGTCCGGACGTTTCTTTTCGAGGCTTTCAAGATCCCCACACCTTCGATGGAGACGAGCCTGATGGTGGGCGACCACATCATCGTGGACAAGTTCGGGCTTGCGCCGCGTCTCGGCTTCGAGACCGGGGTCCTTCCGCTGCGCGAGATCCGGCGGGGGGAGGTCGTGGTGTTCAAGTTCGAGCGCGAGCCGGAGAAGGACTACGTGAAGCGCGTGGTGGGACTGCCCGGCGACGAAGTGAAGGTGGACGACAAGGTCCTGTTCGTCAACGGCAAGCCTGTCACCGAGCTGTACATTCAGCACGTGGACAAGGAGACCATCGCCGAGCGCGACTTCCTTCCCACCGTGAGGGTTCCGGCCGGCCAATACTTCGTCATGGGAGACAACCGTGACAACTCGGCCGACAGTCGCGAATGGGGGTTCGTGCCGCGGTCGCAGATCCGGGGCCGCCCTCTCTTCATCTACTGGTCAGTTGCCTCAGGTGGCCCCCCCGCCGAAGCTGGCGCCTCGGCATCCGCGGCCGCGGGCGCTTCGACCACCCGTTGGGACCGCAGCTTCCGCGCGATTCGCTGAGAGCGGGGATCCCGACAACGCAGACGACGGGTCCAAAACCCCCACCACTGCTTGACGCCCCAGCGCATGAGGCCCATATTCGCCCTGCGTTTCGGGTCTATGCGGCGCGAGGTGTGAACGGCATGCGGCGGATGAAAAGCGAGCGGGGAGGAACGACGGTCAAGACGCTGCTCTCCTTCGCGATTCTGCTGTCCGGCGCCTACCTGGCCTTCAAGTTCATTCCCATCTATGTCGCTGCCTACGACTTCGACAACGCCATCAAAACTCAGGCACAGTACTCCGGCTCGATGAAGACAAACGATGTGATCTTCACGGAGCTTCTGACCAAGGCCCACGATCTCGAGCTCCCCATCAAGAAGGACAACCTCAAAATCCTGCGCACAGCCTCACGCATCACGATCTCCGCCGAGTACGTCGTGCCGATCGAGACAGCCTTCTTCACCTACAACTGGCGCTTCACGGAGGAGGAGTCGGCCGTGCTGTTCTGAGGCCGTCCCCGCTCACTCGTCCTCTACCCAGGGGTACTTCCCGCGGTCACCCAGCAGTTTTCCCACCTCCTCGATGTCGGGATGGACGGGCTCGCCGAACCGATCGATGCCGCCCAGAAGGCCCGTAAGGCCCACGAACGGCTGTACCGATACGCACCAGGAAAGATCGGGATCAGGGAAGATGCTGGCGGACTCGGTCGATGATCTGGGTGCGGATGGCTTCGGCCTCGCGGAAGATCCGCTCCGCCCTTTTGCGCGTCACCTCCGCGCCGATGCCGCTTCCATTGGGGATGCGGGCGAGCACCGAGCGCGCGGCCACGATTCCGCCCACCACGCCGGCGAACGCCATCGCGGTGGCGGTGCCGATCTCCGCGATGTGCTTCACACCGGCGCGGCCCAGCGCCCCGAGAGAAAGGTTCAGCAGCGCGTGACAGCTTTCGGCGGTGCGCAGCGGCACCTCGGAGGCGAACAGCAGCGCCCGCAGCCGTTGCTTCTCGCCCAGCTCTCCGTCGCGCGCGGCCCGGCGCGACGCGGCCACCGCCTCCTGCGCGTGAACCCCGTGCTCCACCAGCGCAAGAAGGTCCTTCCGCAGCGAGAGCGCCCGGTTCCGGATGTCGGTCAGCTCTTCTTCCGCCTTCTCGCTCCTGCAGGAATCGAGCGCCCCCCCGCACACGCCCGCGATCAGCGCGGCGGCAATCGATCCGGCGAGCGCCGCGCTGGAGTCGGAGGAGGATTCTCGTGTGGGATCGGAAATCGTCTCCGCGAACTGCCGGAGTGTGATGTCATCACGCATAGGCGGCCGATCGGGCGGGAGGCGCCCTGTCTCTCAAGCGGGATGCAGAAAACTACGGCGAAGTGGGGCCGGTGTCAAGGTAGTTCAGGCGGCCCTCCTCGACGACCACCTCACCAGCCTTGATCACCGAGCAGACATGGTTCACCCCTGGGTGGTAGACCAGATGCAGGTAGTTCGGGACGTCCATCACGAGGATGTCGGCAGCCTTGCCTGGCTCGAGGCTTCCGATCGTATCGGCTCGTCTGATTGTTACGGCCGCGTTGATGGTGGCGGCGGAAATCGCTTCTTCCACGGTGAGCTCCATGTTGACGCAGGCGAGCGCGAT
>JAWPNA010000394.1:0-2938 GCA_045402695.1 Acidobacteriota bacterium | reverse complement strand
CGCTCTTCCGATCTCCTGCCGGCGGGCTCCCGGCTGCACCGTCGCATGATGAAGTTCGTCTGCGACCGCGCCTCGATCGTGCACGCCGTCTCCGACGAGCTGGCGGATGCTTTGGTCGCGAGCGGCGTGCCGAGGGATCGGATCGTCTGCTTTCCCGTGGGGGTGGATGTCCTTAGCTTCGCTGCCTTGCCCGGCGCACGGGGGGGGGTCGGGCCGCCGCGCATCATCTGCACCCGGCGGCAGGAGCCGGTCTACGCCAACGAGGTCGTCGTTGGGGGCTTGAAGTGGCTGAAGGACCGGGGCCGCGACTTCCGGTGCACGCTGGCGGGCGGCGGACCCCTGATGCATGAACGACTCGCGCAGATCAGTCGGCTGGGCCTGCTTCAGCGCGCGGCGGGGGGCAGCGCGGACCAGTTGAGGATGCCGTTCCAGACCAGCCGGTAGTCGGAATGATTCTGATCCCGGTGCAGCGGGTTGAAGTTGAAGGCGATGACGCGTCCTTTGCCGGGAGGGTCGACGGGCAGGTCGAGGATCGCCGGCCGGCCCTGCAGCGCACTCTCTCCCTTCATTCCTCCGCTGACGACCATCGGTTCTTCGTCCTTCTTTCCTTTGTCGCCCCCCGTGGCATCCTCGTCCTCATCCTCCTTCGGCATCTTCGTCCCCCACTGCAGCACGATCCATCCGCGATCGGAGGTGCGCACGTTGTAGACCGGATACTGAGTCCTGAAGACCGAGGTCGTCTCGGGATAGCCGTACGCCAGTGGATGATCCGGCCTCAGGAACCGCGCTTTCAGCTCCACCCCCGGGGTGACGACCTCTGAGCTGTCGCCGCTCCCGCCCCGGACTCCTCGTACAAGGCCTCCTTCCAGCGGCAGGGCCGAGCCTCCGCCCAGCGTGATCAGAAGGCCCCCTTCCTGAAGAAACTCAGCCAGGCGGGCCATCCCGATCCATCCGATGCCGCCCGTGATGTCGTCGGATGCGTCCGGCACGCCGTGGCTCGGGAACCGCGGCGTCTTCGTGTAGGCCAGCGGCGAGAACTTCCTGTCGAGGCCGTGGATCTGATCCTTCAGATCCAAGGAGACGTTGCCGTACAGGATGACGTCGTACCGATCCTTCAGGCGCCCGGCGCGGATCTCTTCGTCGCGGATGTACGCGTAAGGGACCTTCTCAGAGTCGAGCGTGTACCGCACCCATCCCACGGACTCGGTGTCGGCCCAGGTGTGCCACACCGCGAGGCGCGGCGGAGCCGCATCGTGGCGCGCCACTTCGGGAGCGGGTCCCGTGCTCTCGAAATCGAGCGCCAGCTCCGACGCCACCTCCTCGAGGGCGTTTTTCAGCCCCTCCTGAGGTGGGATGATCCAGGAACCCGCGGGGTAGTCGGAGCCGCCGATCTTGAACGGCCTCTGGGCGATCTCGATCTTGAACCGGGCCAGACGGAAGCGCGCCGCGAGCAGCGCCTCCTCGCCGGAGTCCTTCAGGAGGAAGACCGGCCCCGATCCGTTCACCCGGCCCGAGGGGCTCGCGTCTTTTTTCAATGGATTAAGGGGGACCTGCTTGATCTTCTCGTCGTCGATCCGCTTCACCTCGAGCCCGTAGTGCGCTGGCAGGGCCCAGGAGACGTCGTCGTACGGCTCGTACGGGGTGTCCGTGGGAAACTCCTGTTTCTCGAGCAGATCCACGGCGTAGTTGCGGTAGGGCTGGTCGAGGCGGACCACGTAGCTTCCCTCGGGGAAGCCGCCCTCCTTGACCTCGATGGGGGCCGCCGCGCGCGCCACTTCGATGTGGTGCGCCATCAGGAGGTTCACCATCTGGGCCACGCGCCTTCGATCCCCCTGATCGTCCGGGATTACGAACGCATGAGGGTTTCCCTTCACGCCTTTCTGCCACGAGTTGTATCCCTTCCGGTAGAAGTTGTGCAGAAGCTCCTTGCTGTTCCTCGCCGACCACTGCAGGATGGCCAGGCAGCCGGTCTCCATGTAGTTGGTGTTGTCGCGCAGCGACCAGAGGAACTTCTTCTCGGGCGGCCAGGCCCGATACCACTCGCGCGTCGTCACCGGCTTGCCGACGAACCGATCCTCGTTGGAGCGCAGTGTCCTCTCGACGGTCTCGGCGGTGTGATTGCCGAACGTCTCGTAGCCGCGCCCGATGCTGTTGTGGTTATTGGCCACGGAGTCGAGGTAGTGCAGCCCCCAGGACTCCCCGAACCCCCAGGTCCACACGCCTGGCATCCCCAGGGCGGTCAGCGCGGTCACCTCGTCGAACGACATCTCCAGCCATTCGTTGGTGACGATCGGATCGAGGTTCTCGTTGTAGGGGCCGGTGCCATTCCAGGTGTGAAGCAGAGGGATTGACTCGTGCAGGTCGTGCATCACGGTGGGGTGGTAATCGAAGAACATCCGGTGCACAGCTTTCGTCAACTCCAGCGCCTTCTGGTGCGTGTCGCGGTTGTTGTCGTGAAAGACGTAGTGCCCCCAGTACGGCGGCGAGATCGGCGGCAGGGTTTCGAAGTCGGTCCTGCCCTTCAGGTACCTGTAGAACCAGTCCACCATCTTGTCGCGACCATCCGGCTCCGACACCGGATTGATCAGCACAACGAGGCCGCGCCGGATCTGCTGGATCATCGGCTGCTCGGAGACCGCGAGACGGTAGGCCAGCTCCATCACCATTTCCGGGCTTCCCGTCTCCGCGGAGTGCAGCCCGGCGTTGAAGTAGTAGATCGGGCGCGCCGAGGCGATCACCTTCTGAGCGTCGTCCGGGGACGTGGTGCGCGGATCGGCCAGGGCCGCCGTGGCCGCCTTCAGCTCGGGGAGCTTGCGGATCCCTTCCTCGTCCGAGACCGCGACCAGCAGGATCTCGCGCCCCTCCTCGCTCCTCCCGATCACCTCCACGGAGACTCTGGGGCTGGCTTTGTCCAGCTCACGCAGGTAGCCATAGATCT
>JAWPNA010000051.1:0-6788 GCA_045402695.1 Acidobacteriota bacterium | reverse complement strand
GCAGCGCCTTCATGCGGGTGGACATGGCGCCTCGCGTACGCCGCACCGGGAACCCCATCTTCTTTAGCGCCTCCTCCACCTCGTCGAGGCCCGCAGGATCGGGATCTTCGTGGATGCGATAGAGGCTGACCTTCATCTTCTTGTGGAGAAACTCCGCCACCGTCTCGTTGGCGGCCAACATGAACTCCTCGATGATCTCGTGGGCGATGGTGTGCGGCGCCGGCCTCACGTCCACGGGCCGCCCGGAGCTGTCCACGATCACCTCCGTCTCGGGCAGATCCAAGTCGAGGCTGCCCCGCTTCATCCGGTGCAACCGCAGGAGCCGGCACAGTTGTTCCATCTCGCGCAGCATCTTGGAGTGCGCGTCGTCGGACCCATCGCGCAAGGCCGCGGCCGCCTGCTCGTACGTCAACAGCGCCGCGGCACGGATCGCTCCGTCGGCGAAGCGGAAGGAGGTCCGCCGCCCCTGCGCGTCGAAGTCCATGACCACGCTGTGAGTCAGCCTCAGCTCGCCGGGCAGCAGGCTGCACGCGCCCGAGGAGAGGACTTCCGGGAGCATCGGGATGCAGAATCCCGGAAAGTAGACGCTCGTGCCCCGCCGCCTGGCTTCCGAGTCCACGGCTCCCTCGCCGGGCACGTAATGCGCCACGTCGGCGATGTGCACCGCCAACCGGAACGTCGCACCGTTCCCCACGGGCGGGGGCAGCAGCCCCACCGCATCGTCGTGATCGCGGGCGCCTGCGGGGTCCACGGTGATCACGGGAGAGCCGGTGTAGTCCTCGCGACCGGCCACATCTGCCGGCCGCAAGGCCACAGCCCGCGCGCGCGCTTCGGTCTCGGCCTCCGCCGGAAAGTTGCCGGGCAGGTCGTACATCCTGCCGATCACGGCGCGATCCACCCCCGGATCGTCGGGGCTGCCGAGGACCTCAATGAGCCGTCCTCGCGCCGGCTGCCCCGCGCTCTGAGGAGACGTCACCTCGGCCCACGCGGCCACCGGTCCACGCGCGGCGGCCCCCTCCAGCGCCCGGGCTCCCGCGGCGTCAATGACGACCTCCTCGAGGATCCGCGTATCGCGGGGGGCCAGCACCCCCCCGCGCTCATCGCCGTAGAAGAGGCCCGCCAGCATGGGCGACCGCCGCTGCAGCACGGCGATGACCTCGCCCGAGCCGCCGCGACCGGCTCGTGCCCGGTCCATGACGCGCGCCAGCACCGTGTCCCCGTGACGCGCGCCGCCGAGCTTTCTGGGCGGGACGTGAATGTCTCCACCCGCGCCGTCCTCGGGGATCACGAAACCGAACGTGCCGCGCGGAGAGGAGAAGCGCCCGATCACGGTCCTCACCCGCGAGTGGAGCGTCCAGCGGCCGCGACGGTGGCTGAAGACCACTCCACGCATCTGCAGGAACTCGAGCTGGTGCCGCACGGCAGGCTCGAGGTCGCTTGCCAGATCGCACTGTCTGGTGATCTCCGGCACCGTGAGCGGCTCGGAGCGACGCTTGAGGCAGGCCAGGATCTGGGCGCAATCAATTCCTGGGGCATCGGGACGCTCTACAGGGGCGGCTCTTTGGTTACGGCGCTGCCTGCGGTGCGGCCATCGGCCCGCGGGACGTCTCGGACTCATGGCCTCAGGTTGACACTTTTCCGAGGGGGGTGCTAGAGTGCGGCCCGCTTCCGGATCAACCGCACCCGCGCCGAAGTGGTGAAATTGGCAAACACGCAGGCTTCAGGTGCCTGTGCCCGTAAGGGCTTCGGGGTTCGAGTCCCCGCTTCGGCACCACCCCTGCCATGCTTCGGTCGGATTACGTTTTCTGGGTGCTGAGAATCTTGTTGCGCAGGATGATGATCTGAAGAGCCATGCCGGCGCGCTCGCACAGCGCCAGCATGGAAGGCAGGTTGAGGACCACCGCTGAGCGTGCTCCTCCGTCCCCGTAGAAGTAGCCAGTCACGCGTCCCTTCACCATGACGGGGACAATCAGCGCCGACCAGGGAGCGGGGAGCCCCAGCATCCGGTAGAACTCCCGAACACCGGGCGCCCGCGATACCGCACCGAGATAGTGGGTGGCTCCCTGCGCGACCAGTGAGAAGATGCTGCCACCCTCACGGCCGTGCAGCGGCACCGAAAGCCTCCTCACCCTTTCCTCGGTGAGGCCTTCTCCCCTGCCGGCCCACGCCTGGGCGCTGTCTGCCTTCATGACGAAGAACAGACAATGAGGCAGCCTGCCCGCGGCATACGCCAGGACCGTGGAGACGATCTCGTCCACGCTCCCGGCGGAGGCCAGCCGGCGCGACGCCTCCAGCAGAGTCGGAGCGATCTCCTCCGCCTCGGATGACATCGCCTCCTCGGCCGGCAAGGCTCGGGACTCGCCCGGCGGCTGGCTGTCGAGCGAAGCCACGGTCACAGCCGGCCGCGGCGTGGTGCGGGCCTGGGGCCGCGTGTCCACCTCTTCGCTGCGCTGCGCCCGGCTGCCCTCGTCATCCAGAGCATCGGCCAGGTCCCGCCAGGATTGTCCGTAGCCGTACTTCTCGCCGTGATCCACGAGGGGCGCCGCGGCGCCTGCCGTCTTGACGGAGAGGCCCGATCTCGAGACCGATCCCCCCGCGGCGGCCACGGCCGCCCGCGGCTGGCCCTGCCCGCCCGGCCCAGCGTCCCCGACGGCCGGCATGCTCTCCGTGCGGGAACGCTGTCTCGACATCTCCCGAGCGAGAGTGACGTAGCGCTGGCTCCGGCGAAGATTGTAGTAGAACTCGAGCGCCTGGAGGATGTTGATCTCGGGCGATACCCACGGCTCGATGTGATAGCCGGTCACGAACGAGATCTCGTCGAGCGCCATCAGGTTTTTCGGGTCGATCATCGCGAGGCGAAGGGTTCGGCCCTCGAGACTCAGCGGGAGCACCTTGTGCTTCTCGACCATCTTGGCGGGCAGACAGCGGATGACCGCGTAAGGGATCTTCGAAAGCCTCTCGTAGTCGGCGTAAGGAACGCCGAAGATGGAGGAGAGGGTCGTGCCGAGGGCCTGCTCGGTCAGGTAGCCCAGCTCCAGCAGCGTCGTCCCGAGATGGCCGCCGAAGACAAGCTGGGCGGTCAGCGCCCGGTGAAGCTGCGCCTCCGTGATCCGGCCTGATTCAACAAGGATTTCCCCCAGCCGCCTGGACATACGCGGGGAATATTGTGAGGGCCGCCCGCCTTGTCAAGACGCGGCTGGCGCCGCCATTCCGCCAAAGTAACGATGGACTCGGCGATCCCGCCCCATCTCGGGATGAAACGTGCCGGCCAGGAGCGATCCGCAGCGGACCAGGACCGCGTCGGCGCCGTGGCGCGCCAGCACCTGCACCGAGGGACCGCACTCGAGGATCCTCGGGGCCCGGATGAACACCATCTCCAGCGGGCCGGGCCCGATCTCCGCGGCCAGAGGGGGCTCGACCCGGCCGTCGGCCGTCTCGAACGACTCCGTCTGACGTCCGTACGCGTTGCGCTCGATCTCGATGTCGAGCAGGCCCAGCGAGAACTGCTCCGGATTGACGACGCGCCGCGCCATCAGGATCGCGCCGGCGCAGGTGCCGAAGATCGCGTGGCCCGCGCCGTGGAAGCGGCGCAACGGCTCCACGAACTCCATCTCACGCAGGAGCTTGATGAGCGTCGTGCTCTCCCCTCCAGGGATGATGAGACCCTCGATCTCTTCCAGCTCAGCAGGCCACCGGACGACCCGGGCCTCCCGGCCGATCTCCTCCAGCGCCTTCCGGTGGGCGTCGAAATCCCCCTGCAGCCCGAGCACGCCGATCGGTGTCACCACCCTCTCCTTTGCAGGAGTTGCTCCTCCTTGAGCTCCGAGATCTCGATCCCCGGCATCGCCTCGCCCAGCTCCTCGCACACCTCAGCCAGCACCTTCGGCTCCCGGTAATAGGTGGTGGCCTTCACGATGGCCGCGGCGCGCCGCGCGGGATCTGCCGACTTGAAGATTCCCGAGCCGACGAAGACCGCCTCCGCGCCGAGCTGCATCATGAGCGAGGCGTCGGCCGGCGTCGCGATGCCTCCCGCCGCGAAGTTGGGAACCGGCAGCTTGCCGTCCTGCGCCACGCGGCGCACCAGCTCGTACGGCGCCCCCAGCTCCTTCGCCTCCGACATCAACTCCTCGGCACCGAGGGTGGTCAGCCGGCGCATCTGCTCGTTGACGCGGCGCATGTGCCGCACCGCCTCCACGATGTTGCCGCTGCCCGCCTCTCCCTTGGTGCGGATCATCGCGGCACCCTCGCCGATCCGCCGCAGGGCCTCGCCCAGGTCGCGCGCCCCGCACACGAAGGGGACGGTAAAGGCGAACTTGTCCACGTGGTGCTTCTCGTCGGCCGGAGTGAGCACCTCGCTCTCGTCCACGTAGTCCACGCCCAGCTCCTGGAGGATCTGTGCTTCGGCGAAATGCCCGATCCGGCACTTGGCCATGACCGGGATCGTCACCGCGCGCATGATCTCGCGGATTCGGCCCACCGACGCCATGCGGGCGACCCCGCCCTGCGCTCGGATGTCGGCGGGAACCCGCTCTAAGGCCATGACCGCCACCGCGCCCGCCTTCTCCGCGATCGACGCCTGCTCCGCGTTGACGACATCCATGATGACGCCGCCCTTGAACATTTCCGCCAGGCCCGTCTTGAGCCTGAGCGTGCTTTCCACAGGGTGCTGTCCCGACATGCGCCTCTCCTCTCTCAGATGAGCGGCAGCGACTCCGCGGATGAGACCTTCGGACCCGCACGCCGCGCTTTGATCCTGCGTTTGATGATGTCTCCCAGGATCCGGATGCCGCGATGGATCTCGCGCTCGCTCACCTGGGAGAACGTCAGCCTGAGGTTGTGACCCTGGCCCCCGTCGAGATAGAAGAGATCGCCGCGCCCAACCAGGACGCCTCGCGATTCGGACTCCGCAGCCACCTCGTCGGCGTCCACTCCCGCGGGCAACGTGACCCACACGACGAGACCACCGTGCGGCCGGCTCCAGATCGCCTGCCCGGGGAACGACCGCTTCATGGCGGACATCATCGCGTCGCGCCGCCCGCGGTACTTGTCCAGCACGCGCGTGAGATGGCGCTCCATGTCGCCGCGGCGGCAGAACTCGTACAGCGCGGCCTGCAGCAGCAGGCTGGTGCTGTAATCCGCGATCTTCTTCAGCCCCGTGAGGCGCTCCGCCATCTCGGCGGGGGCGGCGATCCACCCGATGCGCAGGCCCGGCAACAACTTCTTGGCGAAGGTGGACAGATAGATGACGCACCCCGATCGGTCCAGGGCCTTCAACGAGGGCAGGTCGGGCCCCTCGAACCGCAGGTCGCCTCCGAAGTCGTCCTCCAGGATCGCCAGCTTTCTCGTGGCGGCCATCTCGATCAGAGCGCGGCGCCGGCGGAGGCTCATGGTCTCGGAAGTCGGATTCTGGAAGTTCGGCATCAGGTAGATCAGCTTCGGGCGGTGCCTCAGGACCGCCTCCTCCATGACGCTCACGATCGCGCCCTCCTCGTCCACCGGGACGCCCACCAACTCGGCTCCACAGGAGTGGAACACCT
The DNA here is from genome assembly GCA_045402695.1 of Acidobacteriota bacterium. Lineage (GTDB taxonomy): Bacteria > Acidobacteriota > Polarisedimenticolia > JACPZX01 > DASXTC01 > JAWPNA01. The sequence goes on along the minus strand of JAWPNA010000051.1, from coordinate 1,251 downwards.
GCACCGCCCCGGTGTAGGTGGGGTTCTCCACCAGCACGACATCGCCTGGATCGAGCAGCGCCCGGGCCACCAGGTCGATCCCCTGCTGGGAGCCGTTGGTGATGACGATCTCGCCGGATGGCACGTTCATGCCCCGCTCCCGCAGCGAAGCGGAGATCATCTCCCGCAGCGGGGCGTGTCCCGCGGGATGGCCGTACCCGAGGATCCGATGTCCCTCGCGCCGGATCACCTCGTCCAGGGCACGGCGGAACGGCTCGGTGGGAAACAGCGCCGAATCGGGAAACAGCGACGCGAAGGAGATCACTCCGGGGCCCGCGGCGCCGAGAGCGGCGTAGGGCAGCCCCGACTCCACCGCGCGGTCCGACGACCGCGTGAAGAGCGGCCGCCAGGGCAGGCGGGGAGCCGGCGTCTCCTGCGTGGCGCCGCCCGGCTTTGAGGAGCGCCGCCTGGGTTCCGCGGGACGGGGCGCGACGAAGGTGCCGCGCCCGACGTGGGCGGAGATGAAGCCGGCCTTGGCCAGGTCGGCGTAGGCGCGTGCGACGGTGAGGCGGTTCACGCCAAGAACCTGCGCGAGAGCGCGCGTGGTGGGAAGTTGATCCTCTCCCTCCAGCTCGCCGCTCTCGACGGCGTCCTTCACCTGCCGCACGATCTGGCGGTAGATCGGGACGCTGCTTTCCTTGTCGCGCGTGATCGGGATCATCTTAATGGCCTATGTCAGTGAGCCATTATGGATCCCGAGGCCCCTGTGCTGTCAAGGCCCTGGAGCAGTTGGAGTAGTCCAATCGGAGGCCGATGTAGGCCAATTCACGCGCGCGGCGCGGGCCCGTCCATACCATTCGGCCAGCACCTGCTCGGCCGGGCGGCCGCGGGGGCTGAAGGCCGGATCGGAGCCCAGGCCCGGCGGCCCCGGGGGCCCAGGGGGTGTCGTTGGCCACTTCCACCAGTAGAGGCCGGCCAGCCAGGGGCGATCCCAGAAGGCCGCGAGGATCGCCCGGTAGCCCCTCGCCTGCGCCTCCGGGTCGAACGCGCGCCCGGTCTCCTCGTCGTGCGGCGCGGCCCACGCGGCCGCCACCGCCGGAAATCCCACCTCGGTCAGGATGATCGGGCGGCCCGTCCGCCGGGCCACCGCCTCGGCACGTCCGGCAGCATCCCGAGCCCCCCGCGCGATCTCTTCGTCGGATGCCGACAGGTCGGCGCTGAGTGGGTAGTAGCAGTCGAGCCCCGCGTAGTCGAGGGCGTCCCAGAACGGAA
>JAWPNA010000409.1:0-5262 GCA_045402695.1 Acidobacteriota bacterium | reverse complement strand
ATGAAGCGCGCGCCCGGAAGGTTCGTTGCCGGTCGTCGGGTCCCGCCTCGATCATCACTTCCGCCGTCGTGCCCACGCGCGCGGAGTACTTGCGCAGCGAGATCTCCTGCTGCAGCTCCATCACGCGCGCGCGGCGCGCCTCCTTCTCCTCAGCCGTGACGTTGTCGGGCAGGTCGTGCGACGCCGTGCCGGGCTCGTGGGAGTAGGTGAAGACGCCCAGGTGATCGAATTCGGCCTCGGAGACGAACCGGAGCAATTCCGCCACATCCTCCTCGGCTTCCCCTGGAAAGCCCACGATGAGCGTGGTGCGAAGCGACATGCCGGGCATGCGACGCCGGAACTCCTCCAGCATCCTCAGGAACGACTCGCGGCTGCCACCCCGGCGCATCCGCGCCAGCACCCGCTTGCTGGCGTGCTGCAGCGGAATGTCGATGTACTTGCAGACGCGCTCCGTCTCCGCCATCGCGTCCATCAGACGTGTGGTGACCTTGCTGGGATAGGCGTAGAGGAGGCGGATCCAGCGGAGGCTCGTGACGCCGTCCAGCGCGCGAAGCAGCGCCGGCAGCCCGCCTGCCTCGCCGATGTCGGATCCGTAGGACGTGGAGTCCTGAGCGATCAGGTTCAGCTCGCGCACTCCCGAGGCTGCGAGCGTCTCGGCTTCGCGCACCAGCGACTCGATCGGACGCGATCGAAACGCCCCGCGGATCTTCGGGATGATGCAGAAGGCGCAAGGATTGTCACACCCTTCGGCGATCTTGAGATAGGCCGAGGCCCCCCTGGTGGCGAGCATCCGGGGCGCATCCGCCCCCGGCAGGTACGTAGCCGGGCCGAGATCGGGGACAAAAGACTCCAGCGCGAGGTCGCAGGCCGAGGCCACCTGCTCGACGTCATTGAGCCCCAGGAACCGGTCCACCTCGGGCAGGGTGGCCTTCATCTCGGGGGCGAAGCGCTGCACCATGCAGCCGGCCACCACCAGGCGGCGCAGCCGCCCGTCCTGCTTGAGGCGCGCCAGCCCGCGGATCGTCTCGTACCCTTCGTCCTTGGCGGCCTGGAGAAAGCCGCAGGTGTTGACCACCACCACGTCGGCCCGCTCGGGGTCCATCGTGATGTGGAACCCGCGGCGGCGCAGATGCCCAAGCATCACCTCGCTGTCCACGAGGTTCTTGGCGCAGCCCAAAGATACGAGCCCGACGGTGATCATGGCGAGAGATTCTAGCCTTTCCGGACGGCCCTGTCTCGGAGGAAGGAGCTGAGACATGGGTCGAAGCCGGCTTCATGCGCAGGCCCGCCCCGACCTTACGTCGTCGCGCGCGGCCGCTTCGGCTGGTGCGGCGCAGTGGTGAGAGCCCCGGCGTTCGCCACCGCGGCCCGCTTGCCCGCCTGTGCCGCCACGCCCAGCAGCCCCATGGACCATGTGGTCCCATGTATTTTCTCGCACGCCGAGAGGAGTTCCTCCGTGGGGTTGACCAGGACCCTCAGGTGACTGGTCGCCTCCAGCATCGCCAGGTCCGACAGTGCATTGCCGAGCGCCACGCGAGGCACCGACCCGAATCGCCGCAGAATCGCCTGGATCTTCCCCTTGCCGTAAGGAAGCGGCTCCAGGATCCCGTCAGTGAGAGTCCCCTCCACCACGGCTACCTGCCCGGCGAGGATGTCTTCACTTGTTACGCCGAGCGGCTCCACGGCCACCTCGACCACCCAGCGGGGGGACGCCGACACGACGATCACGCGGTATCCCAGAGCCCGCATCTCGGTGAGCATCCTCCGGGTCCCCGCGATGCGTGCTTCCTGCAGCTCCGAGGCCGCCGCGATCGCCGCGCGCGCGTGGTCGTACAGGTCCTCCTCGCGCAGGCCCGCCAGTCCTTGAAGCATCACGCGCGCCATCGTTTCCTCGGCGCAACGGCCTGAACGGAAGAGTGCCTCCAGTACTGGGTAGTCACGAAACGGGTCGCGTGAGGGCTCCTCCCCGCACTGCCTGAGTGCCCGCGCCACCGGCGCCGCGGCGGCGGGGGTGAGCGCTCTCGATGAGACCAGCCGCTCCCACAACAGCTCGGCCACGTCGGGCCCCCACAAAGTCCCGTCAGCGTCGAAAGCGGCGAGCTGGTGCTGATCGGGCCGGAGGCGGTGCGCCTCCCTGGCGAGGCGCCCGCAGTGCTCGATCACGTCATGAACGGTCGTACGGTGGATTCCCATCGACTAGCCTCCTCGCCTCCTCACCCTATGGGGCGATGTCGGCGGCGACGGCCGCCAGGACTACGGGTAGATACGGCTGAGCGTCCGGGGATACGGGATGCACTCGCGCAAGTGGTGCACGCCGCAGAGCCAGGTCACCGTGCGCTCGATTCCCATACCGAACCCGGAGTGCGGGACTGTCCCGTATTTCCGGATCTCCAGGTACCACTTGAAGGCCTCTTCCGGCAGTCCGTGCTCCCGGATCCGCCCCAGAAGGAGATCATAGTCATGAATGCGCTGGCTGCCACCGATGATCTCTCCGTACCCCTCGGGCGCCAGGACATCGACGCACAGGGCTTTATCGGGCGACCGCGCGTCGGGCTGCATGTAGAACGCCTTGACCGAGGCGGGATAGTGCGTGACCATCAGCGGGGCGGCGTGCATCTGAGAGAGGACTGTCTCGTCGGTGCCGCCCAGGTCGTCGCCGTATTGAAAATCCGCCCCCTTCTGTTTCAGCAGCGCCGCAGCCTCGTCATAGGTCATTCTCGGGAAGGGACGACCCACCGCCTCAAGCTTCGATACGTCCCGCTCCAGCACCTTGAGCTCCTCGCGCCGTCGGTCAAGGACCCTCGCCACGATGTAGGCGACGAACTCCTCGGCCAGATCAAGCAGGCCGGGCAGTTCCATGAAGGCCACCTCCGGCTCCACCATCCAGAACTCGGTGAGGTGCCGGCGCGTCTTGGACTTCTCGGCGCGGAACGTCGGCCCGAAGCAGTACACCTTTCCGAACGCCATGCAGGCCGGCTCGAGGTAGAGCTGCCCCGACTGGGTGAGGTATGCCTTTTCTCCGAAGTAGTCCGTCTCGAAGAGCGTGGAGGTCCCTTCGCATGCGGCCGGCGTGAAGATCGGCGAGTCGATCAGGACGAATCCGCGATCGTGAAAGAAGTCCCGGATCGCCTGGCACACCTCGTCTCTGATCTTCAGGATGGCGTGCGGCCGTGAGGACCTCAGCCACAGGTGTCGGTTGTCCATCAGGAAGTCGATCCCGTGTTCCTTGGGGGAAATCGGGTAATCCGCGGCGACGTGGTAGGACGCGAGCGCCGTGACGTTGATCTCATATCCGCCGGGAGCGCGGGGCTCTCTACGCACCGTGCCCCGCATCTCGAAAGAGGACTCCTGCGTCAGGGCTCCGGCCGTCTCGAACACGTGCGCGGGAACCTCCTTGGCCGTGACCACGCCCTGCACGTAGCCGGAGCCGTCGCGCATCACCAAAAAGCGGATCTTGCCGATGTCCCTCTTGTGGTAGACCCACCCTCGAAGGGCGACCGACTCACCCTCGTGCCGCTGGAGGTCGCCGATGAGGACGTGGTCCCGGCTCATGCCTCGGGCTCTTCATCCTTGGAGGCCGCGGCCCGGGCATCGTGGATGATCTTCTCGCGCAGGTGGACCGGGACCTCGTCGTAGTGCGACGCCTCCATGTGGTATTCGCCCCGCCCGCCCGTGATCGAGTTCAGCGTCGCGGAATAGCTCAGCATCTCGGCCATCGGCCCCTGGGCTTTGATGATGCTGTTGCCGGCTTTGGAGTCCATTCCCTGAACGCGGCCGCGGCGGCTGTTGAGGTCCCCCAGAATATCGCCGTACGACTCCTCGGGGATCACGACCTCCACGTTCATGATCGGCTCGAGCAGTGTGGGTCCGGCGTCCACCACAGCCTTCTTGAAGGCTTCACGGCCGGCAACTTGGAAGGCGATGTCCTTGCTGTCCACCGGGTGGGTCTTGCCGTCCACGAGCGACACGCGCACGCCGACCACGGGATAGCCGGCGATGACTCCCTCGGACATCTTCGATTGGACCCCCTTGTCCACGCTGGGACGAAAGCTCTGATCGATGACCCCCCCGACGATCTTGTCCACGAACTCGTAGCGCGTGCCGTCCCTCAGGGGCTCCAGATCGATGAACACGCGGGCGTACTGTCCCGCGCCGCCGGTCTGCTTCTTGTGGGTGTACTCGACGTACTTCACGGCCCTGGTGATCGTCTCGCGATACGGGATCTTGGGGAGCTTCAGCGTGCACTCCACGCCGCTCCGCTTGAGGCGGGCGACGGCCACCTCGACGTGCTCCTGCCCCGATCCCGAGATCAGCATCTCCTTGGTCTGCGTATCGCGGTTGACCCGCAGCATCGGGTCGGTGTCCAGCAGCTTGTGCAGCGCCGCCGAGAGCTTCTCCTCGTCGCCCCGGCTCTTCGGCTCGATCGCCCATGAGATCGCGGGCTCGGCAAAGGAGACTTTGGGCAGCTCGATGATGTGCGCCTTGTCCGAGACGAGAGTGTCGCCCGTCTGTGTGGCCTTGAGCTTCGCCACCGCTCCAATGTCGCCGGCATGGATCTCGGCGATGGGAGTGATGGTCTTGCCGGCCACCAGGTCCACCTGGCCGACGCGCTCCGCCTCGCTCCTCGTGGCGTTGTAGATGGTGGAGTCGGCCTTGAGAACCCCAGAATAGACGCGAAAGTAGGTGATCTTGCCGGCAAAGGGATCCACGATCGTCTTGTAGACGTAGGCCGAGAACGGCTCTAAGTCGCTCGGGCCGCGCGAGACGGGGTTGCCCGCCGCGTCCTTGCCTCGCGCCTCGCCGCGGCCGGCGGGGGCCGGCAGATACCTCACCACCGCGTCGAGCAGCGATTGCGCGCCCATGTTCAGCGTCGCCGCCGAGCACAGGATCGGAAACAACCGCCGGCCCGTCACGGCCTTCGTCAGGCCCGCCAGCAGCTCATCGTCCGACAAGGTACCGGCATCGAGATAGGTCTCCATCAATCTGTCATCGTTCTCGGCGACGGCGTCGACCAGCCGCTCGCGCGCCGCCGTGGCCTGAGTCTCCAGATCGTTCGGGATGGGGCCGTCGGCGGCCCTGCCCGACCCGTCGTGGGACCAGGTCAGGGCCTTCATCTTGATCAGGTCGACGACTCCCGAGAAGTCCTTCTCCTGGCCGATCGGGATCTGGATGGGGATCGCGCCGCGGCCGAAGGCCGCCTGCACCGACTCGAGGCTCCGCGTGAAGGAGGCGCGCTCGCGATCCATCTTGTTGAGCACGATC
>JAWPNA010000221.1:0-11667 GCA_045402695.1 Acidobacteriota bacterium | reverse complement strand
GACCTGATCGATCCCGCCGTCCGGATCGGAGGCGTTCCCGCAATCCGCGTGTCGCGATCCTGCCGCGGGCAGGAGCGGCCCGTGCACCTCGACCCGGTCTACGGGCGATTCAATCATCTCGCGGCCGAGCCGTTCGAGGATGGTGAGGATGGTGTCGAGGCGTCATTCAATTGTCCGCGATGCCGGACGTCGCTCGTCGCCGCCGAGCGCCGCTGCGGGCGGTGCGGCGGCAAGGTGTTCGGCGTCGAGGTGCCGGGTGACGGGAGTGTGGAGTGGTGCACGCGCGTCGGGTGCCTCTGGGCGCGATGGGAGACGATGGAGTCCCAGGGGGAGCAGCCGGCCGTGGAGCTGGTCATCGAGGACAGCGGACGCGGGATCCCGGCCGAGGATCTGCGCCATCTGTTCGAGCCGTTCTTCAGCACGAAAGGAAGCCGCGGGACGGGACTGGGACTGGCCGTGACCTGGGGGATCGTCGAGTCCCACGGGGGAACCATCGAAGTGGAGAGCGTTGAGGGGAAAGGGAGCCGGTTCACGGTTCACCTGCCCCTCGAGCCGGTCGATCGGGCGACAGGTCCCATCGCCGCCGGGCCTGTGCTCGCCGAAGGAGCGGTTCATGCCTGAAGCGTGGGACGTGCTGGTGATCGATGACGAACCGGTGGTGAGGGACGGCATCAGGCTGGTCCTCACGGCGGCCGGGCTGACCGTCGCGACGGCGGCCGACGCCAGGTCGGGGCTCGCGCATCCCGCGGCCGCCGGCTGTCGTCTGGTCCTGTGCGATCTGATGCTCCCCGACGGCGACGGCACCGAAGTGGTACGGGCGCTGCATGCGATCCGGCCGGACCTGCCCGTGGTGGCGATCACGGGCTACGCGACACTCGACAACGCGCGGCGGGCGATAGACGAGGGAGCAACCGACTTTCTGCCGAAGCCGTTCGAGGAAACAGAGCTGCTGGAGGTGGTGCGGCGGGCCTTGAGCCATGGCGCCGTCGTCCCACAGGAGAGGAACTCATGACCGCGATTCTCGTCGTGTTGTTGTTCGTGGCGTTTGTGATCACCGATGTCCTGGTCCGCATGATATCCCGGCGGATGGCCGAGGCGCGCGCCCGCAAGGAACGCGAATCAGTGCTGCGGACGTCGCTCCAGCTTGACTTCACGCACGAAGCTCCGAGCCTCAAGCGTGTCGAGGTAACGAGTCCACTGGCCCGGATCCTGGCGGTGGACGACGAGCCGGTGGTGCTTGACAGCTTCCGCAAGATCCTCGTCGTGGCCGGCTTCGACGTGGACACGGTGGAGACAGGCCCCGAGGCGCTGGGTCTGGTGCAGCGGAGGAACTACGACTTCGTCTTCACCGACCTCAAGATGCCGGGGATGGACGGCGTCGAAGTGGTGAAGGCCGTCAAGCACCTTCGCCCGGACGTGGACGTGGCGGTGATCACCGGGTACGCGACCATCGAGTCGGCCGTGGAGACGATGAAGCACGGCGCCGCGGACTACGTGCAGAAGCCTTTCACCGAGGACGAGCTGGTGGACTTCGCCAGGAGGCTTCTGATCAAGCGTCAGGCGCGGCTGGAGGCGGAGCGCCTGCCCACCGTGCGCGTGGTGTCGCCGGCCGCCGCCGAGAGCGCGCTCCCCCACGAGTTCTGCGTGCCGGGCGGCGCGTTCGTCTCGTCCGGCCACTCCTGGGCCCGGATCGAAGCCGGAGGCAGCGTGCGGGTGGGTCTGGACGACTTCGCGCGCAAGACGCTCGGCTCAATCGAACAGGTGGAGCCGCCGAAGCCGGGGACGGTGGTGCGGCGCGGCGATGCGCTGTTCACCGTCAAGCGGGGCACCATGACCGCCGGCATCGCCTCGCCGGTGTCCGGACGGGTGGTGAAGGTCAATGAAGCGCTGGCCGCGGATGCGCCGCGCATGTTCCAGAGCCCCTACGAGCGCGGCTGGGTCTGCCTCATCGAGCCGTCCGACCTCGCCGCCGATCTCTCGGCGCTGAGGATCGGGAAACCTGTCGTGGCCTGGTACCAGGCAGAGATCGAGCGCTTCCGCAAGGGGGCTGCATCGGAAGGCAAGGCGGCGAACGCCGAGGATTGGGCGGCCTTCGAGCAGGAGTTCCTGATGCGTCCGGAGGAGAGCCGTCTCGCGGGCGCGCCCAGGTGACAGGTTCCGGTCAAGGCTGGCAGGTGCTGCGCGCCGGATCGATCTCCATCCCGTTGCTCGCGAAGCCGGCCGGCCCCTCCACGCCGAACCCGGACGCCGTCACCTCGAAATAGAGGTTCCCTCCCGGCAGCCCGGCGCCAGGCTGGTCGTAGCGGCACGAGGTGCCGTCGCACGTCACGCCCGTCCCGACTCCCGAGCAGACCAAGGGCGGCACGCCGTGGCTGTAGTACGTTCCGGCCGCGCCGGCGTAGATGTTGTACTGGTACCCTTGCCCGAGGTCCTGCCAGGTGAGGCGGTACAGATCGCCGGGCAGGCGGTTGACATCGAGCAGCACCATGGCGCCCAACGCCGAAACCTCGGGGACGCTGCACGTGTCACCCTGCAGGTCGGGGGGCGGCGCCGCCAGGGCTGCGTTGGTGATCATCACGTCGTCCACGTAGATACCCTCGCGGTCGTCCCCCTCGTCCGAGTTGTAGTTGATCTCGATCCGCACGCGGTGCCCCGCGTAGGCCGACAGGTCGAAGCTCGCCGGGTTGAACGCGCCGAAAATCCCTCCCCACCCCGCCTCGCCGGTGATGTGGCAGATCTGGCCCTGGGGATTCCCCGACGCGTTGTACGCCAAGCCCGAGACGGGAGAGATCACACTATGCTGCCCGGTGTCGACGTCCACGACGTGCACGTTCGCGCGGTCGTACCACTGGTTGGTGAACGGCTCGATGATAGCGTCGAACTGGAAGCTGAGCGTGGAGGCGCTCGACGGGTTCAGCAGCAGCGGTGGGGAGGTGAGCTTGCCGCAGATGTTGTTGATCGCCATCGATCCCGCGTGGGCACTGGTGGTTCCCGAGAAGGCGCGCACCGAGGAGATCGAGAACTGCTGCGCGCTCCACCCTTGAAACGATCCCTCGAAACCGTAGGTCAACGTCGTGAAGACAGAAGGGTTGGTCTCCGCGCCAAGCACCACTTCGAGGCTCGAGGGGGCTGGATTGCCCGCCGAGTCGGCGGTCAGCAGGAACGGCACTCCGGAGGAGGTCGCGCCTCCCATGCTGAAGCTGAACTGGCAAGGGGATGACGCCCCCGGCCCGAGGTTGGCCGGAGCGCAGACACTCTCGGGAACGAACGTGACGCCGGGCTGCAGGGCCATGGCGCTCGACACCACCGGCCCCGAGGCGACCGATCCGGCGTTGCGGATCTGGTAGGCCACCGTCGTGGTCTCGCAGTTGTCCGCGATGAGGTCGCCGTCGCCTCCTCCGCTGACCACCTGCGCCGAGCCCGGCACCACCTCCACGAAGGCCGAGGCCGACGGGGCGCACCCCGCCCCCGAGGTTGCGATCAATACGTCGAGGCCGTCGAGCCAGCACCCTTCGTTGCCGGTCGCGGACACGATCAGGTGCACCCTGCCTCCGCAGGCCTCGGAGGGTCCCACGAACACCTCGAAGGCGGCGGAGCCCGCGGTGGTTCCGCCGGCCGGCACCGTGCCGAACGAGACCGGGCCGGCCGCCGTGATCGGCGAGAAGATCGAGCCGCTGGTGAGGGAAGCGGTCACCCCCGTGGCGGAGGCAGCCCCGCCGGTCTCCTGCAGCATGATCTGGACGGAGACTCGTTCTCCCGGCTCGATGCGACCGTCGCCGTCCGACCCGCCGGGAACCTCGGTGACGACCTTCGAGAAGACTCTCAGCTCGGCCGGCGCCACGGCCACCGCCGTCACATTGGCCCCGGGGGAGATCGCCGCGCAGCCGGTCTTGCGCACGGCGGCCACGAAGTAGCGGTAGGTCACTCCGGACTGGACGCCGGCATCCACCACCGGCCCCGCGGACACGTCGCGCGCGATTTGGAGGAAGGCGTCTCCCGCGCGCGTGTTGCGGTAGACATCGAACGTCGTCGCCCCTCCCACGGGGGTCCATGTGATCCGGACCGAGGGTAGCCCGGTGGCGGCGTCGCGGTCCACGATTGCGGAGACGATCGGATCCGATAGCGCAGCGCAGTCGGCCGAGTCGCCCACCAGCGGGTTCTCGGCGATCTGGTGGTGGCTGAAGGCGGCGTTGACGTAAGCGGCGTGGGGCGTGCCGTTGGCCAGGTTGCCATCGTCATCGTCCGCCAGCATGATCACGTCGTAGATGCTGGTCCCGGTGGCGTTCGGGTTGAAGGTCTGCATCGGGGGGCCGCCTGCGATCAGGAGCCTCTCGAGCACCCATCGGGCCTGCTCAGCCGACAGCGCCGGGTTGCCGGCCGGAAGGGCGGCGCCTGTGATATCGTCGGCGCCCGCCAGCAGGTTCCTCAGAAGATGCCAGGATGCCTGTCCTGGGATCTCGCCCACGCAATGCACTTCGCCGAAGCAGCCGTTGACGGTGCGGGTCAGCGTGGCGCAGGTGGGACAGACCGCGGGGGTGAGCGGGTGATCGGTGCGGCCGGCCGCTTTCTCGTCAATGTCGCGAACGCCGCTGCAGCTCGTTGTCGGCCCGCCCGACAGGAAGAACGATTCGCCCACGCAGGAGTCGCCTCCCATCGTCAGGGCCATGACGTCGCCCTTCCACTCGCTGGTCGGGGAATCGGTGATCCCGTTGCCGTCAAGCCGGTCCCACGTGTGGCCCAGCTCGTGCTGGACCACGTCGCGGATCTCACCGGAGTTCCTGCAGCCCGCTCCGCTCGGGAAGAACCCCAGCATGTAGCCCGCGGAGAAGGCGTTGCAGGTGTCCAGGATGTTCACGAACGGATCGATCTCGTCGAAGAAGGCGTTGTCCCACTTCTGCAGGAGCATCCTCGTCTGGTTCAGATGGTAGAAGGTCGAGCGGTCGGCGGGAGTGGAGGTCCCGTTGCCGGCGACGGGTGAGCCGCCGCTGGCGCCGCCGATGCCGAAGGAGATGAGGCCGGTTTCGCCGGCGGATGCCGAAGGCTGCCCCACGGGCGCGACGCAGTTGTCGCAGTGGGCACGGAAGAACTCGCCTTGCAGGCCGCTGGAGGCAGGCCCGCCTGGGTACGGATACCGTCCGTTGAGGTCGGTGGAGACCAGCGTGCCGCCCACGTTCACCCGCGCGAACGGGAAGTTGAGCACCACCTCGACGTCGTCGGCCCTGTTGGGGCGCACGCCGCCCTGCACCGTGCCGTGGGCCTGCTGCGGATCGGCCGAGCAGCTCCCCGCGTTCTGTGCCTCCGGGAACAGCGCCAGGACCTCGCCGTCTGAAGCATCCACATAGGCGATGTACCCCTCGTAGAACGGAGCGTCGTCGGGTTTCACCTGCAGGATCCAGATGAGGTGATGCCTCAGCACCGAGGTCGCGCCGGCGGGCTCCACGCGAGGGAAGAAGGCCAGCGACGGCTCCCGCTGCAGCGACAGAGACGATACGAGGGCGCCGCCCGACTGCAGGTACGCCTTGACCGCGTCGAGCGCGCCGTCCGCGTCGAGCCGCGGAGAAGACGACACCGCCACGGGCCCCAAAGCGCTCGTCGAGACGAAGAAGATCCTCTCGTCGCGCATCGCCATGGTCAGCCCCGCGCCCAGCACGGCAAGCCCGTCCTTGAACAGGTCGAACTGCACGACGCGCGCGGATGGATCGGGGAGCTGAACTGAGCTCTTCTCGTTGAAGACCAACGAGGATGGAGAAAGATCGAGGCTCGCGTTGAACAGTCCCCGGAAACGCTGGACGAACTCACGGCCGGGCCGTTCGTATGCGTCGGGCTTGCCGGCCGTTGTCGGGTCGGCCGCCGACATGGCCAGGCCGTCTCCGAATGCCCGGTCCACCCCCTGCGTGAACGGATCCACCGTGGCCTTCCAGGAGGGCTGCTTCTGGAGGAAGTCGCGCACTCCGGCATGGGTGCGGCGCAGTGTCTCCTGCACGGCCGGATCTTCGGACAGCAGGATCTCGTCCGGGTAACGCACCAGCGCGGGATCGGGCGGCCAGCCCGGCGCCGCGGCGTGAGTCGCCGGGCCTCCCAGGAGGCCCATGCCCCCCAAGACCATGACGGCGGCGACGGACACGAGGGAGAATAAGGGCTTGAGGGTCATCATCGGCCCGCAGCGCCCTGACCCGTGAACGCCGGTATGCATGAAGAGTCTCCTGAGTTGATCCACCTGGGGAGTGCCGGTGCAGACGCCGCCGCGACCTATTAATATACCGCCATCGAGCCGCTCTGTCGGCCCTGAACAACGGCCACATACATAATGATGTGGAGCCCGTGATGACCATCCCGGAAGAGCTGAGAAACAGCCCCAAAACCGAGCTGCACCAGCACCTTGACGGCTCGATCCCGCTGGAGGTCACCTGGCGGCTGATGGTTCAGCACCGCCTCAATCCCGTGCCCACTGTCCAGGAGATGGAGAAGCTGCTGGTCATCCAGCCAGAGGAGGAAGGCGGCCTGCTCAAGTACCTGGACAAGTTCCACTACCCGCTCTGGATCACCCAGTTCTACGAGAACATCGTGGAGGTGACCCAGGCGATCGTGGAGGAGGCCGCGCGCCACGGGGTCAGCCTGCTGGAGCTGCGTTACTCGCCCATCATCCACACCTACGCCGGGCTCACGCTGCGCCAGGCGATCAGGGCGGTGCTGACCGGCCTGAACCGGGGCCGCGCCGGAAGTCCGATGCAGGTCGGGCTGATCATCATCGCGATGAGGCACCACGGCCCGCACATCGCCAAGATCCTCGCGCGGCAGGCCATCTCCGAGTCGCAGCAGTTTCACCAGAACAGCGGCGTCATCGGCTTCGACATTGCGGGGGCCGAGAAGGGGAACCCGCCCCGGCTGTTCGCCGAAGCGTACGAGATCGCGCGCAAGGGAGGCCTCGGCCTCACCGCGCACGTGGGGGAAGACGAGGGCCCGGAGATGGTCTGGCACGCGGTGGATGTGCTGGGGGTGAACCGGATCGGCCACGGATGCTCGGCGGTGAGAGACCCCGCGCTGATGCGCCGCCTGGCCAGCGACAAGGTCCTCGTGGAATGCTGTCTGACCTCGAACTATCAGACCGGCGCGGTCACCCGCTCCGCCAGACATCCCATCCACGCTTTCCTGGAAGCGGGAGTGCCGGTTGCCCTCTGCACCGACAATACGACCGTCTCCGGCACCGACCAGACCCGCGAGAACGCGCTGCTCGCCCGCGATCTGCCGTGGGAGGCGATCTTCGGGATCCACGAGGAGGCGAGGCGGCACTCCTTCATCCGCGACGCCCGGGCCTGAGACTGATCGCAAGCGCGAGGCAAGCAAACGCGGGGCGCAAGCGTCTATGGGAAACACAGGCGCTAGTTCTGCCCTCCGGTGCTGCCCGGCGCTCCTTCCGGCTTCGCGAACATCTTCGCGTCAACCGCCGGGTTCACCGTGATCTCCTCGAAGATCCGCGTCTCCTGCGTCTCGCCGTTGAAGCTGGTCTGCGACCTGAAAGGAAGCGTGATGCCGGCCACCTGCCGGAAGTCCGAGAAGGAGATCGCGAACTCCCCGGGCCCCTGCTGGCTCTGGCCCTGGTACACCTGCCTGAGGATGCGGCCGGTGGCCGGATCCACGTAAAGGCGCGACTCCTCTCCGCCCAGATTGACCAGCAACTTCTCCACCACCGTGCCGTCCACCGTGTCGGTGCCGAGGTGTTGCACCTTGAAGTCGGGGTCCTTGAAGTGCTGAGCCAGCGTGATGAGCTGCCGCTTGATCGAGCGCGTTGCCTCCGAGCGCTGCGACTCGGGCATCGGCTGGGGCCCGCTGGGAAGCACCATGTACCCTTCGCCGCCGGCGATGATCACCGTGATCGATCCCATCGGCGTGGTCAGCTCCTGGCGGATCCGGTCCGGCATCGAGAATGTGGAGACGACCTTCAGCGTCATCTCGCCCTGCGGCGTCTTGCGCGTGGAGTTGAGCACAGAGCGCAGCGCCTTCACGCCACCCACGGCGACCGGTCCTCCCAGACCGTCCAGCACCTTGGCGAACAGCGCTGTCCCCTTGGCCACCGACTCCGCCGTGGCGGCGGGAGTGGAGGCGGTGACGGGCCCGGCGGCGCCGGCGGCCCCGGGGGAGACGCCCTCGGGGATGGTGATGTCGAGCTTGGCCACCTTTCCGAACGAATCCAGAGGCCTGTCCTGACCCTTCGATGGGCCCACCACCAGGATCGCGAGCTGGTCCTTGTGGATGTATTGCTTCGCCACTCGCGCGACGTCGGCGGGAGTCACTTTCTCGATGTTGTTCCGGTACGTGGCGAGATAGTCGGCCGGGAATCCGAAGTACTCGTAGGTGATCTGCTGGCGCAGGATCTTCTCGGGCGAGTCGTAGTTGAAGACGAACGAGTTGAGGATCGAATCCTTCGAGCGCTGAACCTCTTCAGCCGTGGGGGGCCTGGCCACGACCCCATCAATCTCTTCCAGAAGAGCGTCGATGCCCGCCGCCGTGGTCTCGGTCTTGGTGGTCATCCATGCGTTGAACGTGCCCGGGTAGTCGTAGTTGGAGTCCACCAGCCCGCTCACGCTGTAGGCCAGGCCCTTGCGCGTGCGCACGTTGCTTAACAGCCGGGCGGCGAAGGAACCGCCGAACGCCACGTTGAGCACCTCCACCGCGAAGAAATCCGGGTTGTCCTTGCGGATTCCCATGTGCCCCATGATGATGTCGGACTGCGTCATGTCCTCCTTGGCGACGGAGTAGATGCCCGGCTTGGCTGCTGTCTGGTACGTCGCCTCGGGGTCCTTCCGATCGGGCCCCTTCGGCCAGTCGCCGAGCGCCGCCTTGATCTTGTCGCCCATCTCCGGCGCGCTGAAGTCTCCCACCACGCCGAGGATGATGCGGTTCGGCGTGAAGTAGTTCTTGTGGAATGTGATCAGATCGTCGCGGGTGACCCTCTCCAGGGTGGCGTACTCGGGCACGCGGGCGTAGGGGCTCTCGGGCCCGTACACCAGCTTGTCGAACTCGCGGAACATGATCCCTTGGGGGTCGTCGTTGCGCCTGGCGATGCCCGCCGTCACCTGATTCTTGGCGAGCTTGATCTTGCCGTCGTCGAAGACCGGATTGCGCAGGATGTCGGCGAATACCCTGAGCACGTCGGGGAAGTCCTGCACCAGGCAGGAGAGGTTGGCCGAGGCCGACTCGTCCGCCACGCGCGACTCGATCTGGGCCGCGCGCGCCTCCAGGAAGTCGTCGATCTGGTCGCCGGTCATCTGGCCCGTGCCGCCGGTGCGCAGCACCTGACCGAAGACGGTGGACAGGCCCGTCTTGTCGCCGGGCACGAGCCTGGAGCCGGTGCGGATGCGCGCGGTGACCTCGATGAGCGGCAGCTCGTGGTCCTCCATCAGGATCACCACCATGCCGTTGTCCAGCACCATGCGCTGCGACTGGGGGATCGAAAAAGGCCTCAGCGGAGAGAACTTCAACTGCCGGTAGTCTTTGACCTGCGCGTGTGCGGCCGGCGCGAGCAACGCGGCCATCAGCAGGCCCGGTATCGTCCGCGCGAATGCGTTTCTGCGTCTCATGGTCGCTTCTCTCCTACTGGCCCGAGGCACCGCCCGGGGAGCTCTTGCCGGCGGCGGTCTCGATCATGCCTACGGTGCGGTTGCCTTCCACGAAGGTCTTTGCCGCCACCCGGCGGATGTCGGCCTTGGTGACCTTCTCGATTCTCTCCACCTCGCGGTACGCCTCCCGCCAGTCGCCGTAGAGCGTCTGGTACTCGGCCAGCCCGTTGGCGAGCCCCTGGTTGCTGTCGAGGCTCCGGATCAGATCAGCCTTGGCCCGGGTCTTCACGCGCGCGAGCTCCTCGTCGGTGACGTCCTCGGACTTGAGACGCTCCAGCTCGGCCCGGATGGCGTCGCGCGCCTCGTCGTTGGAGTGCCCGTGGGCCGGAATCGCGAACACGATGAAGAGGTTGGGGTACTTCTCTCCCGGAAACTGGTTGAACGACTGCACCCCCACCGCGATCTGCTTGTCCCTCACGAGGCTGCGGTACATGCGCGAGGTGCGCCCCCGCGTGAGCACGTCGCTGATGGCGCCGAACACCGGCTGATCGGGATCGGAGGCGGAGCCCTTGTGATATCCCTCGGCGTAGAACGGCTGGGAAGGATCGGGGATGCGGACGATTCGCTCGGCCGTCTGGGGCGGCTCCACCGTGCGCACCGGCGGCGGCTCGGGCCCCTTGGGGATGCGGGCGAAGTACTTCTCGATGACGGGGATGACCTCCGCGGCCTTCACGTCCCCCACAACGGCCGTCACCATGTTGGACGGGACGTAATAGGTCTGGTAGAACCGCTCGGCGTCCCCGCGGGAGAAGGAATCCAGATCGCTCATGTATCCCACCACCGGGTGGTGGTACGGATGGGCGATGAAGGCGGCAGACAGGAACTGCTCGATCAGCCGGCCCACCGGCTGGCTCTCGGTGCTCAGCCGGCGCTCCTCCTTGACGACGTCGCGCTCCTTGTAGAACTCGCGGAAGACCGGGTGCATGAAACGCTCCGACTCCAGGTAGGCCCACAGCTCCGTCTTATTGGAGGGCAGCGAGTAGTAGTAGACGGTGGCGTCGGCGCCGGTGCCGGCGTTGAGCCCCACGCCCCCCTGCCGATCGATGATCTCGTCGAATTCATTCTTGACGATGTACTTGTCGGCCTCTTCCTGGGAGTCCTTCCACGCCTTCTCCAGCGCGGCCACGCGGGTGAGGTCGGCCTTGGGCTTTCTGCGCTCGCTGTCGTAGGCGGCGTACGCCGCGTCCACCTTCTGCAGAGCGGCTCGCTCCGCCTTGTAGTTGTTGGTGCCGATGTTGGGCGTGCCCTTGAAGGCCATGTGCTCGAACATGTGGGCGATGCCCGTGATGCCCGGCACCTCCTGCGCCGAGCCCACGTCAACGTGAGTGGCGAAGGAGAAGACCGGTGCCACCGGCCTTTCGTAGATGATGAAGGTCCAGCCGTTCTCCAGCTTGTGGACCGTCAGCTTCTTCTCGATCTCGGGCAGGTCCTGGGCCGCGGCCGGCCCGGCGCCCGCCACGGCGAGCAACGCGACGAACAGGGCAGCCATGACAGCGGCGCCGAGGCGCCGCGAAGGGGAGTGATGGCTCATGGTGACCTCGATGAATGGGGTTGAGTCTGCTTGCGCGGGAGGCATTCTACGCCATGCCGACCGGGGGATTCCATGAGGGGAGGCCGCCGGCGCAGGCGAGTGGGCCGCGAATCCTCGTGCGAGGCACCAGGCCCTCGAGGACGGGACCGCGGGACATCCCCGCTCACCATGGAGACGAGCGAGATCCACCGGAAGCGCAACCTGGGCGAGACATTCCGGGGGTCGCCTTGCTGGTCGGGGCGGGATAGCCAGAGCGCGCGGCAGGAAGACGCGAGGCTGTTAACCTGGGGGTTGCGGGTTCGAATTCTACCTGGGGAGCCACCGACTCTCAGCCACGAGCCATCGTGGTGACCATAGACGAGCCCCGGCCGGGCAACTGACCGGGGTTCGTCGTATAGGCGCGTGGGGCGGGCGGTTTCGCTGAACGCATGGGTTCCAGGGGGCGACTCTCTGGCTGTTAAGTCGAAAGGACCAAAGCCCCGGCGGACACGCGTGGACTCGACCACAACTCTCCCGACT
>JAWPNA010000341.1:0-3562 GCA_045402695.1 Acidobacteriota bacterium | reverse complement strand
CGAGGACGCGGACGGCCGCGCGCTGGTGGACTTCACGTCGTTCCTGGTGAGAGACGCCCACGGCTCGGCCGAAAGCCTGGAGCGAACCGGGCAGGGAGTCTACGCGCTCGATCCGGAGCGCAGCGCCGTGGACTCGAGCGCTTGTCTGGCGTTTCCCGACAATGTCGAGTTCGAGGCGACACTCACCTTCGGCGGGAAGAAGCCCGGCCCCGAAGTGACGGCGACCGTGCCTGCCGCCGCCTCGGTCACGCTGGTGCAGCACCACTCCTTCCTGCGGCTGCCCGATGAGGGGTACCATCCGCGCCGCTTCGACCCGCGCGCGGGGTTCAATGCGATCTTCTTTCTCGACTATGCGGCGCCGCTCGACGCCCCGATCGAGACGCGCTGGATCGTGCGCCATCGCCTGGAGAAGGTGGATCCGAAGGCGGCGCGCTCGCGGGTCAAGCGCCCCATCATCTATTACGTCGATCGAGGGGCTCCCGAGTCGGTCCGCTCCGCGCTGATGGAGGGCGCAGGCTGGTGGGCGAAGGCCTTCGAGGAGGCGGGGTTCAAAGACGCCTTCCGCGTGGAGCTGCTGCCGGAGGGCGCGCACCCTCTCGATGCCCGCTACAACATGATCCAGTGGGTGCACCGCTCCACCCGGGGATGGTCGTACGGTGGCGGGGTGATCGATCCGCGCACCGGCGAGATGATCAAGGGACACGTCTCGCTCGGATCACTGCGCGTGCGTCAGGATCGGCTGTTGTTCGAGGGGCTGGCGGGGACAAGCAGGACGGGCACGGGGGCGCCCGACGATCCGGTGCGGCTGGCCCTGGCCCGCATCCGGCAGCTCGCGGCGCACGAGGTGGGCCACACGCTGGGGCTGGCGCACAACTTCGCCGCCAGCACGTACGGACGCGCCTCGGTGATGGACTATCCCGCTCCGCTCATCGGCGTCACCAAGGACGGCAGGCTCGACTTCTCATCCGCCTACACGGCCGGGGTGGGGGCCTGGGACATCCACGCCATCCGATACGCCTATGCGCAGTTTCCTCCCGGCGCCCGCGAGCCGCAGGAGCTGGAGACGATCGTGAGAGACGGTCTCTCGCGAGGGCTGACCTTCCTCACCGACGAGGATGCACGCCCAGCCGGCTCCGCCAACCCGCGCGCGAGCCTGTGGGACAACGGAGACGACCCGGTCGCGGAGCTGGAACAGGCGATGAAAGTGCGCGCCATCGCGCTTCACAGATTTGGGGAGGACGCCGTCCGGCCCGGCGCTCCGCTCGCCTTGCTGGCCGAGACGCTCGTGCCGGTCTACCTGCACCATCGTTATCAGCTCGATGCCGCGGTGAAAGTGATCGGCGGGCTCGACTACACCTACGCGGTGCGGGGTGACGGGCAGTCGCCCGCGCGTTTCATCGAGCCCGCGCGGCAGCGGCAGGCGCTCCAGACGGTGCTCGGCCTTCTCGATCCCGAGTCTCTCGATCTTCCCGAGCCTCTGGTGCAGCTCCTGCTGCCGCGACCGTTCGACTACGCGCCCAACCGCGAGATGTTCAAAGGCCGCTCCGATCCCGCCTTCGATCCGTTGGGCGCCGCCGCCACGGCCGCCTCGATGGTGGTGCGGGCGCTGCTCCAACCCGAGCGGGCCGCGCGGCTGACCGACTTCCATCGGCGCGACCCGTCGCAACCCGGCCTGCGGGAGGTCCTCGACGCACTGGTGGCGAAGGCCTTCGGAGCACCCCCCGTTGATCCGGGCCCCGTCGATTCTCGCGACGTTGATGCTCGCTTCGCCGGGCTGTCGCGCGCCGTGCGGCGCGCCGTGGTGGACGGGATCATCGATCTCTCCCGTGACGCCCGCGCCTCCTCCGACGCGCGCGCCGCGTGCGACTGGACCCTCGCGCGGCTGAGGGAACGGCTCGAGAGGGACCGGGGCGGCGGCGAGGAGGAAAGCGCCCACCGGGCGCTGCTGGCCGCCGACATCGCGCGCCATCTCGAGCGGCGCGGCCCCGAGGAGGCGCGCTCGCCCGCGGCGCTCGACCCGCCTCCCGGAAGCCCCATCGGAGACGACACGACCGGACGTTGGAAGGAGCGACCATGAAATACACCCGTCTCGGCGGGACCGGCCTTCAGGTCTCCCGCCTCTGCCTCGGTTGCATGACCTATGGAGATCCGGCGTGGCGCCCCTGGATTCTCGACCTGGAGAAGACGCGCCCACACTTCCGCGCCGCCTTCGACGCCGGCATCAATTTCTTCGACACCGCGGACATGTATTCGCGCGGCGCAAGTGAGGAGGTGACCGGCAAGCTGCTCAAGGAGTTCGCCGCCCGGGACGATTACGTGCTGGCCACGAAGGTCTACTTCCCCGTGACGGACAGGCCGAACCGGGGCGGTCTCTCGCGCAAGCACATCATGTCGGCGTGCGAGGCTTCCATCAAGCGGCTCGGGGTGGAGTACGTGGACCTGTACCAGATCCACCGATGGGACCACAAGACGCCGATCGAGGAGACGCTCGATGCGCTCGACAGCCTCGTGCGCGCGGGCAAGGTGCGCTACATCGGAGCCAGCAGCATGGCGGCGTGGCAGCTCGCCAAGGCCTTGTTCACGTCGGACCTGCGCGGCCTGCGCCGGTTCGTCTCGATGCAGGACCATTACAACCTCATCTATCGGGAGGAGGAGCGCGAGATGATCCCCCTGTACCTCGACCAGGGGCTCGGCATCCTCCCCTGGAGCCCTCTGGCGCGCGGGTTCCTCACCGGATCGCGCACGCGCGAGAAACCCCGCACAACCGAAAGGGCCCAGGGCGACGACTACGCGGACAAGATGTACTACCGCGAGGAGGACTTTCGAGTGCTCGACGCGCTGCTGGCCGTCAGCGCGGAGCGCGGCGCGAAGCCGGCGCAGGTGGCGCTCGCCTGGCTGCTCTCGGTGCCCGGCGTGACCGCTCCGATACTCGGGGCCACGAAGCCCGAGCACATCAAGGAGGCCGCCGGCGCCCTCGATCTGGCGCTGTCACCCGAGGAGATCGAGAAGCTGGAGACGCCGTACGCCGTCCATCCGATCCTGGGCCACGAGCAGCCGTCACCCCGCAAGCGGAGCCGCTGAGTCTTCGCGGCGGTGCTGATGATCGAGGTAGGGCAAGGGGGGCATCTGGCCGGCGCCACCGGAAGGCCACGCGATGGTGTCGCTGTTCGTGTAGATGGAGGACGTGGCGGCCTTTGTGGACCTTGAGGGGATCTTGCCGCGGGGGCCCGGTCACCGTGTCATGGCTTCAGGGGCAGGGGTCGGGATTAGGCAATGATGCGTTACCGTCCTCGAGGCCGAGGCGGGGATCGGTGGAGCTGGTGGGGCCATAGGTGCCCGAGCCGCACTGGTTCACTGCGCGCGGCAGGTAGTAGTAGGCATCCCCCGGCGGGGGGTTGCCTCTCGTGTCGGTGTAGGGGGTGTCGCCGTGGTCATTCACGAGGCAGCTCGTATTGCGGTAGTCGCCATCCGCGGTCAGCGCGCTGAGCAGGCCGGTGACGATGTCGTACACGGTGGCGACGCCGGCCACCGGATCCTGGCTTGTCCAGGAGAGTGTCGTGTT
>JAWPNA010000479.1:0-5771 GCA_045402695.1 Acidobacteriota bacterium | reverse complement strand
GGAGAGGTGCATCTTGTGATGGGGCGCTCTCGCGAGGCGCTGGGAGCTTTGAGGCCGCCGCCCAAGCCGGGTCCCGCGCGCGCCGAGTTGGAGGCGAAGGCCCCTCAACCGGTCGTCATCCGACTCGGTGCGCCGGGCGTTGCGGGCATCATGACCTTCCACGGCGCGGATCCGGGCGACCACGCGGGGCCGCGGGCGATCGCGGATCTCGATTGTGACGGCCTGCCCGACCTGGTGATCGGAGCCGAGGACGCCTCCAGCCGGCGCAACTCGCGCGCGGGAGCGGGAGAGCTGCGCGTCATGTTCGGCCCGTTCACTCAGGGAGGTGGATCGGCGCCGTACGTCACCGCGGCTTCGGGGGCGCGGGAGGCCCTGGTGTACGGGCCCTCCGGGGGCGTGCACATGGGCAAGGCCGCCGTCGCGCTCGACCTGAACGGCGACTCGCGCCCCGAGCTGATCGTCTCGGCACCACAGGCGGGCCAGTCGCTGTCCGGCAAGATCTGGATCCTGGGCGCCATCGGGAGCGACCTCCTGCGTCCCAAAACCGGTCACGGCAAGTGACGCCTGCCGCCTGGCGGACGGATCAGTGGCCACCTGCCGCGCCGCGCGTCCCCGCTGGCTCCGGGATCTCGTTACGACGCGCAGCACGGTCAGCGACGAGAAAGGGGGGGAGGTTGGGATGACGTTCGCGGATCGCGTGGTGCTGGTCACAGGGGGCGGCACCGGCATCGGCCGAGCGCTGGCGGCCGCTTTCCACAAGGAGGGCGCGAAGGTGGCGATCGCCTCGCGCGATCCAGATCACCTCAAGAAGGCCGCGGGCGTCATCGCGGCGCGATCCGGGCGCGGCGGCGGCGAGCTGATCCCCGTGCGCGTGGACGTGAGAGCGATGGAATCAGCGAAGGTGGCCGTCTCCCAGGTGATCGAGCAGTGGGGGCGCGTGGACGTGCTGGTGAACAACGCGGGCCTGTCGGGGCGCAACCCGATCGAAGATCCCGGGTCCGAGGCCGACCAGAGGTGGCTCGACATCATCAACACCAACGTGCATGGCATGTACCACATGACGCGCGCCTGCCTGCCGTGCATGCCCGGCGGCGGTCGCATCATCAACATCTCCTCCGTCCTGGGCAAGTTCGGCGTGGCCGGATACACGGCCTACTGCTGCGCGAAACACGGCGTGGTGGGGTTCACGCGGGCGCTGGCCGCGGAGGTGGCGCCGCGCGGGATCACGGTGAACGCCATCTGCCCGGGATGGGTGGACACGGCGATGTCCGAGCGCGGCGTCAACGAGATCGCCGCCGCGGCCGGGACCACGCCGGAGGAGTTCAGGAAGGCCGCCAACGAGAAGGTCCCTCTCGGACGCTTCCTGAGGCCCGAGGAGATCGCGCCGCTGGCGCTCTACATCGCGTCGGCCGAAGCCTCGGCCATGACCGGCCAGGCGATCAACATCGAGGGCGGCGCGACGACCTGGTGAGCGGGATGCCGACCATCGATCGGGTTGAATCGGGCGGGACCAAGACCGGCCTTGCGCGCCACAGGGCCATCATCGCCACCTTCGCGGTGACGCTGTTCACCAGCGCCTGTCTGCTGTTCCTGATTCAGCCGCTCATCACCAAGATGATCCTGCCACTGCTTGGTGGGTCTCCAGCCGTCTGGTCGGTGGCGCTCGTTTTCTTTCAGGGCGTCCTCTTGATCGGCTATGCCTATTCTCATGCCCTGGTGACCCGTCTCCCGCCGCGCGTTGCGGTGCCGATGCATCTGGCGGTGCTCGCGCTCGCGATGCTCAGCCTGCCGATCAGTCTGCCGGCAGGGTGGCGGGAGGCGCCCGCCAATGGCCAGCAGCTCTGGCTCCTTGGTTTGCTGGCGGTGTCGGTCGGCCTTCCATTCTTCGCGGTGTCGTCGAATGCCCCGCTGCTGCAGTCATGGTTCTCGCGCACCGACCATCCGCACAGCCGTGATCCCTACTTTCTTTATGGAGCCAGCAACTGCGGGAGCTTCGCGGCGCTCATTCTCTATCCGCTCGTCGTCGAGCCCCTGCTGCCGCTCGGCCGTCAGACGAGCTTCTGGGGGATCACCTACGCACTTCTGGCGATCATGGTCGCCGTCTGCGGCTGCATCGCCTGGCGCTACGGTATCGGGGGCGCTCGATTCGATGTGGCAGCCGCGGGCCAATCAGCCCCTGCGCCCACGCTGAGCGACCGGGCGATTTGGGCGGGTCTCGCCTTCGTGCCCTCGGGCCTCCTTGTCGGCGTGACCGCGTACATCACGACCGATCTTGTGGCAGCGCCGTTTCTCTGGGTCATTCCTCTGGCGCTGTTTCTTCTCACCTTCGTCATCACGTTCCAGAAAAAACCATGGCTGAGACACAAGGTCATGCTGTGGATTCACAGTCTCGTCGTGGCGCCTCTGTGTGTCTTGATGTTCACGCCCGCGCTTTGGGCCTGGCTCCTGCTGGCGCATCTGGCGGCGTTCTTCGTCTCAACGATGGTCTGCCACGGCGAGCTGGTGCGCCGCCGCCCGCCGGCCCGGTATCTCACCGAGTTCTATCTGCTCATGTCGTTCGGCGGTGTCTGCGGCGGATTGTTCGCGAGCCTCATCGCGCCGCAGATTTTCAGCCGCGTCTTCGAATACCCCATCCTGATGCTGGCGGTGTTTGCCTGCCGCGCCGATTTCTGGGAAGCCTTGCGTGGCGAAGGGCGGAAACAGGCGCTGAGCTTCGCGCTCGTGCCTGCTGCGGTCGCGGCGATGACCCTCTCGGCCGGCGCCGGCGGGGGCGCCGGCCTTTCGTTGCTGATCTGGTCGGTGGTGGGATCGATGGTGGCGCTGGCTTTTCTGCACAACCGCCCGCTGCTGCAGTCAGGCATCCTGGCCGCGGCGCTGACTCTCTCGATCTCGCTGGGCGTCAATCAGAACGCGATCGAACGCATCCGGAGCTTCTTCGGTGTCAGCACCGTCTTCGCCATGGAGGGCGGCCGGTATCACGTGCTCACACACGGGACGACCATGCATGGGGCTCAGAGCTGGACCGACGAGAATGGTGCCCGGCTCTCGGGTGAGCCCGGTAAGCTGTCGTACTTTTTCGAGGGGGGCCCCTATGACATCGCCGTGAAGCTGATCCGGCAAAACGACGGCAAGCTGGAGGACGTTGCGGTCGTGGGTCTGGGTGCCGGCGCGCTTGCCTGCTATGGGGAACAGGGAGAGCTCTGGCGTTTCTTCGAGATCGATCCGGAGGTGATCCAGATCGCCCGGAATCCGAGGCTGTTTACCTTCATCTCCGAATGCGCGCCTGGGTCGAGTATCGTGCTCGGTGACGGACGGCTGTCGATCAAGAAGGCGAGGGACGCTTCCTTCGATCTCATCATTCTCGATGCGTTTTCCTCCGATTCGGTGCCGGCGCACCTCATGACCGTCGAGGCGATGAAGCTCTATTTTTCCAAGCTCAAGCCTGGAGGCGCACTGCTGTTCAACATCTCCAACCGCTACATGGAGCTTGCGAGCGTGATCCGCGCGGTCGCCTATTTCGACAGGCTGGGTGATGGTACCTGGACGTCGAACCGGAAAAAATACGAAGTGGTTCCTCTGATCGCGGCCGTCGCCAAGACGGGCGCGGATCTGGGCGGCATTCCGGCCGACCCTCGATGGTACGAGAAGGGCGACGAACCGATGATCACGCCGTGGACCGATGACTACGCCAACTTCATCGGGGCCATCTGGCGCTACATCCGCAACGGTGGCCTGGGGCGCTGAGTGATCATGGCTGGCCCGCAGGGGCAATCCGCGCGAGAGAGATGATCGGGGGCGCTCGTCAGTCGGGCCTGACGATCAACGAGGGTGCGGAGTCCTTCCCCTCCTCCTCATGTTCGCCGGACCCGCGGGGCATGAGAGGAAGGAACGCCTTGAAGACAAGCGTGACCAGGAAAGGGGCCTTCGTCAGCCGCCGGGTGGGATCGGCCAGAGCGCGGTGCACGGCGTAGCAGGATCGAGCCGTTTCCCGCCTGCCGGCGAGCAGGTACCACAACGCCATCTCCCCCATGCGCGCCGCGTACAGCGCACGGGCCTCTCCCTGCCACAGGTCCTCGCATGCCTGATCGATGATCGCGAAGAGTCGCTCCGTCATCTGCTGCTGGTTGATAACGACGGTCGAATCCTGCGCATCGCGGAAGCGCGCCTGTTGCAGCTTCACCCACTCGTCGGCAACCGCCCAGCCGAGGAACTCCTTTTCCTCGAAGAGCCGGCCAGAGCCCTCCAGCAGCGGCTCGTCTTCTCCCGGCGGCTCTTCGCCCATCATCCCGGCCAGGGGACTCTCCACCGGAGAGACGGACTCCGAGTAGAAATCGGCGCGCATCAAGGGATAGCCTCCCCCGTGCTCCTCGCGCGGAGCCCCGCGCTTGTAGGCGGAAGACATAAGCCAGTCCACGTAGCGGGCCGGAGCGCTCACCATGGGCGCATCGTGCTCGGCTGAATCGGTCTTGATCTCCTTGAGCTTGGCCTTCTTGATGAGGTAGGCGTCGATCTGGCGCATTCCCGAACGATCGTTGATCACGCTCCACAGCAGGAGAAGCCCTCCCTCCGGTCGGGGTTTCGTCAGCCAGGCCAGCCTGGAGCCTGTTCCGTCCAGTGGCGAGAGGTACCCCTCCGGTTCCGCGCGCTCGATCATCCGCACGGGCTCCTGGGGCGCTGCCTCGCGCCGGGCCGCCGCGATGCCGCGCTGCTGGAGCCTGAACAACGACCGGCGAATCTCGCGCTTCAGGTCCTTGTCGGGAGGATCCTTCTTTTCCCACTCGGTGAGCTGCCTCGCCGCCTCCTCCATTGCGATGCTGCCGAGCAGGTCGGCGATCGACAGATCGCCGTCTGGATCCTTCCCCATCGCGCCCAGCAGGGCGGGAAGAAGTTCCTCGTCCGGCGCTTCGAGATCAATGCCGCGCGCCTCCAGCACCTCGTCGCCGTGAGCCAGACGCGCTTCCTTGCGTTCCCTCTTTCCCATACGCCGGGAGTTTACCCCCGTCCGCCCGTGCCGGTCTAGACTGGATGCCCATGAGAATCCGGCGCCTCGCCCCCTTCTACTTCACCTGCTTCGCCCAGTTGGGCGTCATGCTGCCCTACCTCAATCTCTACTACGAGCGGCTGTCCTTGAGCGGGACGGAGATCGGAGCGCTGGCGGCCATCCTGAGCCTGGGCCGGATCGCCGCCGCACTGCTGTGGGGATATCGCGCCGATCGATCGGGACGGCGGCGCGCCCTCACGATTGCGGCCTGCGCGCTGAACGCAGGCGCCCTCGCGCTGCTGCTGCCCGCCCGCACGTTCGCCGGGTTCGCGCTGGCCAGCCTGGCGGTGGCGATGGTGGACGGACCGAGGCTGCCTCTCGTGGAAGCCACCACGCTGGAGCTCGCGCATGCGGGAGCTCTCGTCTACGGGCGCGTGCGCGCATGGGGCAGCATCGGCTTCATCGTCTCGGCTCTGGCGACGGGCGCCGCACTCACGGTGGTTCCGATCCGATTCGTGCTGTACGCCATGCTGGGATGGGCCGCGCTCAACTGCGCGGCGTCCTTCATATTGCCCGCGGGGCCTCATGACGCGCGGCGGCATGGCACATCACTGTGGGCGTTCCTGGCGCGGCCGCAGGTGCTGATCTTTCTCACCGGCTGCATGCTGATGCAGGCGAGCCATGGGGCCTACTATGCCTTCTTCACCATCCACCTGCGGCCGGGCCAAAAACGCCCGCAGCGATGTTCCATGCCGCCGCGCGTCATGGGGCACCGCGGGCAAAATGAAGG
>JAWPNA010000055.1:0-11172 GCA_045402695.1 Acidobacteriota bacterium | reverse complement strand
GACAACGGCATCGTCGAAGTTGACAACGGCTGGACCATCAAGGCCATCTACGACGACCAGTCGCCGGTGCGGGGACCGCTTGGGTCGCCTGGTCCGACCCTTGATGCCGTCACAACGGCGGCGGTGAAGTGCACGCCGTTCATCGGCCCTGTGCTCGTGAGCCTTGCCGACGACATCAATCGCAGGAGCTTCGTCGCCGGTGGTTGTGACGTGGGCCGGACGAGGGGTGGCCGCGGCGACCTCTTCCTGGACGCGGGTGAGAACGTCGTGTACCAGGTCGGGTTCGCCAATCAGAATCCGGCCCAGCCGGTCAACCTCAGGGCGACGCTGACCTGCACCGATCCAAACGTCGGCGCCCCCAATCCTTGCGATAACCTGCTCATTCCAAGTCCCGTGGCCGAGCTGGGTGTCGTGCCGCCGGGCAGGGAGGGAATCGCTTCATGGGCGATTCAGGTCGGCGAGGGAGTTAGGACGCTCGCGACCGCCGACAGGGTGGTGGACCTCACCGTGACGTTCACGTCCCGCAGCACCGACTTCGGCGCCCAACTGGGACAGCAGGTCTTCAAGTTCCGCGAGGCTCTCCAGGCTGACCTGGAGGTCTTCAGGTGGAACACGGACTTCGAGGCCGGTGGCAAACAGGCCGCCGACCGCGACCGTGACGGCATCATCTCGCGTGACACCAGGGGACCCGGTATCGCGCGCAGGGAGCTGATCACGTACCAGAGTTGGACGGCCTTCCCTGGCGGCAACCCGAACGCTGGGCTGGTGGGCAACATACCGTGGCACTTCGACAGCGGCAACGGCGGGTTCACAGCCCTCCGCACGGCCGACAGCAAACAGACGGGCGCGGGCTGCACCGTGTGCTGGTTCTACAGCACGACGGGCGGCTGCGGCTGGCAGACGATGAACGACGGCATCCCGGGGGTCGCCGATGACCCGAAGGGAACGTGGCATGCCGGAGCGGCGGTCGGCACATTCCGTGCCACGAGCGCCTGCCCGGACTATACGATTCCGAGTGACACCTCTACATCGGTGTTTACCGAGTTCATCACCGACGTGCTCCAGTCACCCATCTTCAACAAGGTCAACACGGGCCTGGATGCCAGGGGCATTCCGTTTGAGCTCAGGATGGAAGCGATCGGCTGGAACGAGAACGAGGATCTCGCGGATAGGACCACCGTGGTGTCGGTGGAAGTAGACTCCGACATTGACGACAGCGGCCCGGTCATCATGGCGGATTCGTACAGCTACCGCCAGCCGTATGGTGACACGGGCGCCAGGACGAGCGCGGCCAACGGGCAGAGGACCTTCGGTCCGCTCAGGGACAACGGCTCGCTCTTGTTGTCCGGCAAGGGGGCACTCTCTGGCGATGAGTGCGGCGTGGCCGAGCCGATTATCCCCGGGAGGAATGAACACGAATTCCTGCAACGGCCTCTGCTGGCCTATCCGGTGGCCGACGACGACTCCGATCCGAACAACGGGTTCCAGAGCAACACAGGCAACGGGTTCGGAGCGACCGGCCTGCCGATTCAGACTGGACGGTGCACAGGTGGTGATGGCATCCCCGGCGCGCCGAATCCGGGCGGATGTACCGGCGGCGGCGACGCCACTCTTGGCTGTGTGGCATGTTGCTCCGTAAACGCCGACTGCACCGGTGAGAGCGTGCGGCTGGGCCATTCCACATGCTGGGGCCCGGTGCGCAATCGCGAATTGGACCTCCAGACGGGCGAGTTCGAGGACTTCAAGGCCTCTGGTCGTGACCAGAGCGCAGGGCCCCCGAACCGGTTCCAGTTCGAGTTCGAGTGGTTTCTGCTCGAGGGTGGTGCGGCGGCCATGGGGTGGACGATTGACGACGCCTACTTCGAGTGGTCGGAGACACATCCCGGTAACCAGCTCACGGACCCGAACGACCCGAACAACATCAACGATTGCCAGAGGATCAACCTGAGGCCCGGGGCCAACTCGGCCGCAAGGCAGTGCGGAACTTTGGCGATGGAGCGGCTGAGCTTCTCCAACTGCACCACGAGCATCAAGATGACGCTGGTTGACCCGACGGCAACCGGGACCAAAGGCACGCTGGGATGCGGTGGGACCCAGGTTCCGGTCAACGTCCGCAGCGTAGAGGAGTTCGCCGGGGAGATCTTCTGTCTGACCCAGATGTCTACGGATCCGAATAGCCCCCTCTTCAACACGTTCATGGGCTCGGCCATGCTGAGCGGCCTTGTGGACCAGAAGGGGATCCTCTTCGTGAAGACCACCGGCGCCGAGAATTTCATCGTCATCGGATCCTACAAGGACCCGGAATGCGACCAGGACGGCGACGGCGAGCTGGGCGAGAACAACTTCCTGGACATTGACGGAGACGGAGTTCTCAACTTCGGAGCCGACGGTATCGAGGGGGACATCAGCTCGGATCCCAACGTGGCCCTGGCCGAAGGCCAGGGTCCCTCCGATGACGACAACTGCTTCGACGGACTCGGCGTCGGAGGCGACGGCGACGGCGCCGACATCTACAACCCGGGGCTTCCGGCCGACTTGACTTTGCCTGGCTCCTTCCCGCAGCGCGACAACAACGGCAACGGCACCATTACGCCGTTGGCGGACTGCCCGGCGGCCTTCGGTCCAGTCTGCACAGGCGGGGATGGAATACCGGGGCCGCCCAACGCTGGTACATGTAGCACGGGAGGCTCATGCTCGACCAACGCTGACTGTCACGGGCGCTCCAAGCGCAACGGCCAGTGCGACTGGGACAACGATGGAGTCGGCGACCTGTGCGACAACTGTCCCACGACGGCGAACAACAATCAGCTCGATACGGATGGAGACGGTGTCGGCACCGCCTGCGAGACGACCGACATCGACAAAGGCAGGGACCCTAATACCGGGATAACACAGTTCTTCCTTGACGGCGTCCCCAACGGCCCCGACAACTGTCCGACGCTGTTCAACCCGAGCCAGTCACATCTAGGCACGGTAAAATTCGGCCGGGGCGACGTCTGCGACGCTACCACGGACTTTGATGGAGACGGGATCCCGGAGAATGTGGACAACTGCCCGAATGAAGGGCCCGGTGGTCTCGAGGCCGGTGTTCTCACTCCAGACCTCGCGACGACGTACAATCCCGATCAGACAGACACCGATGGTGACAGGATAGGCGATAAGTGCGACGTGGATGACCTTGACAACGATCAAGTGGGCAACAACGCCGACAACTGTCCGACGCTGTACAACCCGGCTGACCCGACCTTCCTGATCCAGGCGGACAGTGACAGCGACGGAGCGGGCGACGATCGCCCGGGCACGGACGTCGTACCTGGAGTTCAGAACTACTGCGACCCGGACAGTTCGGACGACAACGACAACGGAGCGCCAGACGACTTGATCCAGATCGCCTCCGAGCTGAACTGCAACTTCAACCAGTTCGGCATCGGAAACCCGGCGGTGCCGCAGGCGATCGTCGGTTCGCTCCAGATAGTGACGGTCGCGCTGGTTGACGACGGGGCGGCGGATATATCCGGCTGCGTAAGGGGTTGTATAGCGGGGGACGGAGTACCGGGCGCGCCAAATCCTGGTACATGTACCACTGGAGGTGGGGGAGCGTGCTCGGTCGACACTGACTGTACGTTCGCCTGCACCGTTGGGGCGGCAGCCTGCGTGGTCAACACTGACTGTCCGAACATTCCGATACCTGACGGCATCCCCGACCAGGGGGAGTTGTCGAAGGTTTCACTCGCGGTGGCGAACCAGAGCAAGGACCGCAACACGGGTTCCCCGCGCGATCTGACCAACGTCACCCTCGGCATCCGGCCGTTGTCCTCGGTGGTAGGCTGCGTGATCAAGGCATCGGCGTTCGTTGGCAACATCGCCGCGGGCGGCGGAGTCACCACACCGCCCTCGAGCGATCCGGCCAGCTTGGCGTTCGTGGTTGATCCCAACAGGCCGGGACCGGGGCGAACGACGCTGGCAAAGCTCGCGGAAGCCGAGTTCATCCTGACGGCCCAGGGAGACGGTCTGGAGGGCATCTCGCCCGACCAGACCTTCAAGTTCGTAGCCGACATAGATGTAGGCTCGCCGCAGGGGCAGATCGCGGCGTCCTGCCCGCAGCCCGCCTTCGCCGGGGTGTGCAATTTTGGCGTTTGCACCGGCGGGGATGGTGATCCCAACGCGCCCCACCCGGGCGTTTGCACCAAAGGAACGGTTGACTCGGCGTGCTCGGTCAACTCAGACTGCGATCCGCCCTTGATAACGTGCACCAAAGGCTATAAGTTTGGCACGTTGTGCACGACCGACTCAGACTGCGGCGTGAACGAGGCGGGCACTCTGTGCGAGGACTTCGACACCACCACGCGCAACGCCACGGCGGGCTTCCAGTGGACAAGGCTGCCGATCTCTGTGTCGGGAACCGACCCACTCTTCGCGAGTGGCGATCCGAACGACGACGTGCTCGGTTACGCGCAGGAAACCGGTCCCAGCCCCCTAGGCACGGACGGCCAACAGTGCTCCGACGATGCCCTGCGCAACCAGGCCACCTGCTCGAAGCCTGTAGCCGAGGAAAACGACTGGCACCTGCACTCGCCCACGGAGGGGCCGGGCGAGAACTACGATCCACCGAACCGGTCAGGTATCGGCGCCCCGGACGGTGGCAAGTCCCACAGCGCGACGCGGTCCATGCATTGGGGTCGTCACACCGACCCAACGGGGACCCAGGGGGATACCACGCGGTTCCGCCAGGTCTCGGCGTTCGTTCTCGATCCGCCGGTCGCGATCGGTCTCAACACGGTCCTGGATTTCTGGCACATGATCCAGATGCTGGACGATGACTCGTTCGGCAGCATCGACCCCGGGACGACGTTCGGAGGCTCCCAGGTTCAGGTTTCACTGCGGGGCCTGGACGGCAAGTACGAGAGGTGGCAGAGAGTCAGCCCGCTGCAGAACGGGTACAACTCCACCAGCCAGGAGGCGGTCGCCATCTGCGCGTTCGACCCGGGAGATGACCAGATACCCCCGGCGAACGAGACGATGTGCGATGCCAGCCCGATGTGGTCGGATGTCGGCGACATCATCGGGACGGACGCCACCTGCACGGAGGACACCGACGGCAACGATTCGACAGATTTGGACTGCGGTGAGATCACGTGCGACCCTGCTTCTGGGCCGGGTTGCACGGATACCGGCGCTCCCGGCACCACTGGTGTGTGGGCCCGTTCAACGTTCAGCCTGTCGCCGTTCAACGGTCGCTTGGCGAGGATTCGTTGGATCGGCGCGATGGGTGGTGGATGGTCGTTCGGCACGTCGCGCTCCCTCCTCGAGCCGGCCGCCGGAAGTCCCCTCAATCTGTGGGAAGCTGACGACGGATGGTGGATCGACGACATCAAGCTGACCGACCTGCGCACCGGTCCGACGCCGGTCGACCCCGATCCGAACGTCGGTTCGACGCAGTGCCTGGTGATGCCGAATCCGCTCAATTGCGGCTCGGTGTCCATCAGCATCGCGAACTCGGGCCCGATCAGCCTGCCGGGTGATGCGGCGGCGCGGCAGGTCAACTCCGATGCCCTCGGGATGCCCGTGGCTCTCGATGCGAGAGGCAGCACAGCGTCGGGCCCGCCTTGCAACAACGGCGTCCTGAAGTTCGAGTGGGCCGAGGTCAACGGCGCGAGCGCGACCGCTCTCACCGATGCACCTATTGACCTGATACAGGACTACTCGGCATCCGGCGCGATCCAGGTCGCGCCCCTGGGGCTGGCCACCTACCGTGTGAGGGCCTTCTGCTCGTCCGACCCGAACTGCGCGGCGGCCAAACTGGTCCAAGTCAGTGTCTACACGGGAAGTGCAGCCGAGCTCGCGGCCATCGCGGCCGCAGCCTCGGGTTCGGGACCCGATTCCCTGATCGGTCCTCCGACTTCGTGCATCGGGGGGGTACCTCCCTATGTTTCCGCCCAGAGCCTGGAGCTCACCTATGGCACTCTTGCTGTTGTGGGCGGGGTTTTGACGACGGTGCCTGCGCCCATTATCCCTGCTGGGCCTTCGATCAAGATACAGTTCAGGGGCAGTGCGGCCCCCTGCGGCCCCACGCTCTGTTTGCCCCCAGGTATTGGCTGGGATATCCTTCGCACGGCGAAGGGGCCGCAAGTCGGCAACGATGTGTTTAATAACCCGACGCTGTGGGGGGTGGGGGGTGTCCATGCTGCTCCCGCAGACATAACCGACGTTTTCTTCGGTGGCTGCTTTGCTGACGCAGTGGGAGGGTGCGCGATAAACGGGGTCGGACTGCGGGTTGATCCTTTGGATGCGTTGGCGCTTCGACAAGGGATAGTTGATGTGCTAGACCCCCTACCGGGTGACGCCTACTTCTATCAGTTTGGCTTCGCGCCCGGTGCAGCCATCATGGCCTTGAGCCCGGCCGCGGCCCCCGTGGGCGGCCCGCCGGCGAACCTTGCCCACGGCATGTGCACCGCAGCGGTCTTGGGGCCGCTGGAGACCGGCGCGGCTGTGCGCGTCCCGTAGGGGAATGCGGCAGTAAGCTCGTTTGAACCCTGAAAGGGGGGCCGAAAGGCCCCCCTTTTTTTTGATCCTTCCGGCCCGCCACGCTCGGGTCGCGCGGGCCCGGGGGGCGTTGTATATTGACCCCGCGATGGCGCCCACCCCAAGACGCGGTCACACCCGAGGTGCCGGACGGGCTCTCCTGCGGGCCCTCATCCTAACCTTGTCGGGCGCCGCGGCGCTGGCCGCGGCCCCATTACAAGCCGCCGAGGAAGAGCGATCGCCTGTCTCCGTCATGGTTGCGGCCGGCACCGAGGACTCCGGCGCCCGCGTCACGCTGACGTTCAGCCGCAAAGCGGACTACCGGCTCGAAGAGTCGCGATCGCGCCTGAGAGTCATCCTTCTCGATCCGTTGGAAGAGTCGTCCCATGTGGACCGGAGCCTGGAGTCGGACGTGGTGAGGCGGATCCGCTTCGACACCACGTCGCGGGGGACCGAAGTGGTGTTTTATCTGGGCCGCGAGTTCGAGAGCTTCAGCAGCACCGAGCGCTCCGACCCGTTCCGGATCGATCTTCTCTTCCAGAAGCGGGGGGCTTCTCCGCTCGCGGCCTTGGGGAGCGCTCCCACTCCAGGAGCCGGCCCGGATGGTGCGCGGCCCGAGGGTGTTGCTTCGCTGGAGACGGCGCCGCCCGAACATTTCGGGCCGGGATCTCTGGAGGCGCCCGGGGGCCCGCGGACGGTGGTGATCGATCCTGGTCACGGTGGAGACGAGGAGGGGGCGGTGGGTCCGGCAGGCCTCAAGGAAAAGGACCTGACCCTGGACATCGCGCGGCGGCTGCGCGCCCGGCTGAAGCAAGCCGGCTTCAGCGTTCTCATGACTCGGGACGAGGACCAGTCGGTGGACCTCACGACGCGCACGGCCCGGGCCAACCATGCGCGGGCTGGGATCTTTCTCAGCATCCATGCGAACTCCTCGGTCCGTGGCGGCGCGGCCGGCGCGGAAACCTACTTTCTCTCCAGCGGGTCGGAGCAGGAATCGAAGTCAGGTGAGCCTGTCGGCGCCGTCGCCGAGCTGGACCTGGTGCTCTGGGAGATGGCGCAGGCGCACGACCTCGCGCGCTCGAGCCATCTGGCCGAGATCATCCAGTCCGAGCTGGAGGCCCTTGGCGGACGGCGGGATCGGGGCGTCAAGCAGGCCCCCTTCCGCGTCCTGGTGGGCGCGACGATGCCCGCGGCGCTCGTCGAAGTGGGGTTCCTCTCGAACCCTGACGAAGAGGGACGCCTCGCCTCCGAGGAGTACCGCGAGAAGATCGCCTCGCTGCTCGCCGCCGGCCTGGAGCGATTCACCCAGGAGATCGAGCGGGAGGGTGAGCCGATGGCCTCCTCGCCCGGCCGCGTCACCCCATGACTCGGGCCCTGATCGTGATGCTGGGCCTCGCCACGGGCGCATCGGCGGCGTGCAGCCGGCCCGCCGAGCAGACGACGGCGACACTCGACGGGGCCGGGCCGGGCGCACCGCCACAGATGGCGTCTCTTTCCGAGCTGCCGCAGGAGGAGAGCGAGCAGGTCACCCTGTTCTTCTCGGATGCGGAGGGGGTGCTCCGTCCCGAGACGCGCGAGATGACTCGCGAGGATCGTCCCAGCCGGCGCGCCCGCCGCCTGGTCGAGGCACTTCTCGAAGGGCCGCGGTCCGGCCTGAGCCGAACGCTCCCATCGGGGGGGGCGGTGCTCGAGGTGTACCTCACGGCTGATGGCACGGCTTACGTGGACACCGACGCAGCCTTCGGCCGCAGCCTCTCGCGCGGCTCCGCAGACGCGCTCGCGGCGCTCGCCTCTCTGGCCAACACGCTGGCCGTCAACATGCCCGAGGTACGACGGGTGAAGGTGATGATCGAGGGGCAGGAGGTGAAGGACCTCGGCGGCCACCTGGATCTGTCACGCCCTGTGCTGCCCGACCTGGGTCTTGTGTCCAGGGATCGCGCCGGCGAGCCTCGATGAGTGATTATCGGCCC
The DNA here is from genome assembly GCA_045402695.1 of Acidobacteriota bacterium. GTDB lineage: Bacteria > Acidobacteriota > Polarisedimenticolia > JACPZX01 > DASXTC01 > JAWPNA01. Next base: position 2,680 of record JAWPNA010000055.1, on the reverse strand, counting down.
ATCGGCATCTTCGACTCGGGCCTCGGAGGGCTCACGGTGCTGCGCGCCGTGGCCGAGCGCCTTCCCGGCGAGAGCCTCCTTTACCTGGGCGACACGGCCCGCGTTCCGTACGGCACCAAGTCGGCTGCCACCGTCTCGCGCTATGCGATCCAGTGCGCCTCCTTCCTGCGCGATCGCGACATCAAGGCGCTGGTGGTGGCCTGCAACACGGCTTCGGCGCTGGCGATGGATCCCCTGCGCGGCCTTCTCGGCGAGCACGGCGTCCCCGTCCTGGGGGTGATCGAGCCCGGAGCCGTGGAAGCCTGCCGGGTCTCCAGATCGGGTCGCGTGGGGGTCATCGGCACGGCGTCCACTATCCGCAGCGGTGCGTACGCCCGCACGATCGCCGCCATCCGGCCCGACTTCACCGTGATCGGCGCCGCCTGCCCGCTGTTGGTGCCACTGGCGGAGGAAGGCTGGACCGATCCCGGCGACGCCGTGGTGCTCGGGGTGGCGATGCGGTATCTTGAGCCCCTCGCGCGCGCGAAGGTGGACACGCTCATCCTGGGCTGCACGCACTACCCGCTGCTTCGCGGCGTCCTCGAGGCCGCCCTCAGGCAGCTCCGCCCGGATGGCGGCGTCGCACTGGTGGACTCGGGCACGGCCGTGGCGAATGATCTGGTCCGGGCGCTCGAACGCCTGCAGATCGAAGCTATGCGCGGCGGGCCGGGGATGGGCGACGCGGTCTACCACGTGACCGATGACCCGGAACGGTTCCGCGAGGTCGGGGCGCGCTTCCTGGGCCACGAGATCGACGGACCGCACCTGGCCGACCTGACACGTCACGAAGCGCGGGCATCAGGAGAGGGATGATGGGCGAACGCAACGACAAAAGAGGCGACCAGGAGCTGCGCTCCACTACCATCACCGCGGGGGTGAACCGTTACGCGGAGGGCTCCGCCCTCATCCAAGTGGGCGACACGCGCGTCCTGTGCACTGCCAGCGTGGAAGAGAAGGTACCGCCCTTCCTCTTCGGGATGAAGCAAGGATGGGTGACCGCCGAGTACGGCATGCTGCCGCGGGCGACGAAGACCCGCACGCAGCGCGAGGCCTCCCGCGGCCGCCCCTCCGGGCGCACCTCCGAGATCCAGCGACTCATCGGGCGGGCGCTTCGCGCGGTGGTGGACATGGCCTCCTTCGGCGAGCGCACGATCTGGATCGACTGCGACGTCCTGCAGGCGGACGGAGGCACACGCTGCGCGTCGATCACCGGAGCGTACGTCGCTCTGGCGCTGGCTTTCCAGAAGATCAAGGACGGAGGCGTGATGCTGATACGGCCGCCACTGACCGGACAGGTGGCCGCCGTCTCGGTCGGGATGGTGGAGGGCAGGCCCGTGCTGGACCTGTGCTATGAGGAGGACGCAAGGGCCGGCGTGGACATGAACGTCATCCGCACCGACGCGGGCCGCTACATCGAGATACAAGGGACCGCGGAATCCACGCCGTTCACCCGCGCGGAGATGGAGCGGATGATCACCCTGGCCGACGCCGGCGTGGACCAGCTTGTGGCGCTGCAGCGCCAGACGCTGGGAGAATCGCTGGCGATCCTGATGCGGCCGGCGACCGTGAAGGCCTGATGCCGGCGCGGCGACTGGTGGTGGCGACCTTCAATCCGGCGAAAATCGTGGAGGTGCGCGAGGCGCTGCGGACGGGCGGCATCGACACCCCCGTGCTGGCGCTGAAGGAGGTGCACGGCGCCCCTATCCACGTCGAGAAGGGAGCCACGTTCGAGGAGAACGCCGTGGGCAAGGTCGTCCACTACAGCAAGTACGCGCGCGATCTGATGCTGACGGACGACTCCGGCCTCTGCGTGTACGCGCTGGGCGGGCTGCCCGGCGTGCATAGCGCGCGGTTCGGCACTCCAGAGAAGGTGGACGACTCGGCGAGATGGAAGCTGCTGCTCGAGAAGATGACGAACCTGCCCGAGGAGAAGCGCGGCGCCAGCTTTGTGTGCGTGCTCGCGCTGGGACGGTGGGGCCGGCTGGTGAAGCTGTTCGAGGGGGAGTGCCGCGGGACCATCCTGCGTGAACCCCGCGGCACCGGCGGCTTCGGCTACGACCCCATCTTTTATCACCCCGAGTCGGGCAAGACCTTCGCCGAGATGACCGTCTCCGAGAAAGCCGCCGTCTCCCACCGCGGCCTCGCCTTGCGTCGCCTGATCGACTACCTTCAAGGCCCCGAAAGCCCCCTGACAGGTAAGACCGTCACAGTGCCGCCGGAGTGAATGCCTCGGCGCGGGTGGGGCGAGGTACCGGAGACGCCCGAAAGCCCCGACAATCCAGGAGCCATCAGCCGCCGGCGCGCGTTGACAGACGCCTCACGCCACCGCATAATTCCGGTCCTCTACCAAGAAGCGCCACCCATACCGTTCCTCAGTAGCTCAACGGTAGAGCATCCGGCTGTTAACCGGAGGGTTGTAGGTTCGAATCCTACCTGAGGAGCCACCGACTCTCAGCCACGAGCGATCGTGGTGACCATACCGAACCCCGGCCGGGCAACCGACCGGGGTTCGTCGTATAGGCGCGTGGGGCGGGCGGTTTCGCTGAACGCATGGGTTCCAGGGGGCGACTCTCTGGCTGTTAAGTCGAAAGGACCAAAGCCCCGGCGGACACGCGTGGACTCGACCACAACTCTCCCGACT
>JAWPNA010000096.1:0-16602 GCA_045402695.1 Acidobacteriota bacterium | reverse complement strand
CAACGAGATCGGTCGGGAGCACCTGCGCCAGGGCAATGACCGGCTCGCCCTCAGGAATTTCCAGCGGGCCATTGCGGTTGACGACCGCGTCTATCCGGCACATATCTTCCTCGGCGACATCTATTACAAGGAAGGCAAGCTGAAGAAGGCCGTGGAGCACTGGGAGCGCGTGGTGGATCTGGAGCCCCGGCATCTTCACCTCGTATTCGATCGGCTGGAGAACACCTACCGCGAGCTGGAGATGGGCGAGACGATCCGGGATTTGTGCCGCAGGGTGGCCGAACGCGACGCTGCCGACTGGCGTGTGCGCGTCCTGCTGGCGCGGCTCGATATCGGCCGCAGCGACTACCAGGCGGCCTACCGATCCCTGCTGGAGGCGGCCCGCATCCACCCCCAGTCGCTCACCGTGCAGCAGGAGCTGTGGAAGCTGATGCTGGAAAACCGGGTCGACCGGCGCAACATCCAGGAGTATCTGAACCTGTCGCGCGGAGTCAACGAGTTCGCGGATCCCTTCATCTGCTCCATGTGCCGCTACCGCTCCATGGAGTACGTCTGGCGATGCCCCCAGTGCTTCGAGTGGGACACCTTCACGGAAGAGAGGTCCGCGTGGCAGTAAACCGGGAGAAAGGGCACATCGGGCCGCTGACGCTGCCAGCGCTCATCCACGCGCTGTGCGGAGAGAAACTCACCGGGACCCTCATCGTGAGCGACACAATGAGGAATGATCCGGTCAGCCGCACGTTGTACTTCGACTCGGGGGGTGTGGTGTTCGCCACCTCGACCGATCCGGAGGACCGCCTGGGAATCCTCTTCCTGCGCCAGGGCATGATCTCGCTGAGCACCCTGACCCAGGCCGCGGATGCATCCGGCGCCCAAGGCAAGCGCTTGGGGACGATTCTGGTCCAGAAGAAGGCGATCCGCCCCGAGGATCTGGTGTGGGGGGTGGCCGAGCAGGTCAAGAGGATGATCGTCGGGCTCTTCTCGTGGACCCGGGGCGAGTACGCCTTCACTTCCGGCCCCCTTCCCTCGAATGAAGTGATCACTCTGAAGATGCCCACCGGCGACCTGATCATGAACGGGATCAAGAGCGTGGAGTCATGGAGCCGCATCTCGGCCGCGGTGGGCGGCCTTTCCACGCGCTATGCGACCAGCCCGGCGTTCGCGAAGCTGGCCAGAGGCCTGACCCTTGGCCTCGAGGAGTGGACGCTGCTCTCCCGCTGCGAGTCCGGTGCCACTCTAGGGCGGATCTGCGAGGAATCGCCTCTGAAGGATTTCGAGGTTTGCCGCCTGATCTGGGCCTTCATGGTGGTCGGACTGCTCAATAAGGCGGAGGCCGGAGCCGCCCAGGCCGGGGCGGCCGGCTGATTCCCCCTTCCGAATCTCTGAAACGAGGCCATCCCGACCGGTGTTGATGTGGACGGATACTGCGCGGTTCGCTATGGTCGGGCATGCCGGATCACAAGGCGGACAATTCCGTTAGGTTTTCTTGACGATCGCGGGATCTGGTGGTAATTTCAGGGCTTACGAGGAGGAAATCATTCCAATATGGATCGCGACCAGGCTCCGGCGCCGGCCGGTAAACTCACTTTTCTCGTTCTGACGTTTGCGCTCTCATCCGCGGTGATTTTCGGCCTGGCGGCCGCCTCGGGACGACCGGCCGCCGGCGTGACGACCGCCGGCATGGCGGGCGCGGCCATGGGCCAGCCCCACCCCGCCTCCCCGAGCCGGACCGACGACTCCGGCCGGGTGATGAACGCCCAGCGGGGCGACGATCGAGACATCGCCCTTCCTCCCGGGCAGAAAAAAGGTGCGGAGAGCTCCCTGATCTTCCCGAACATCGCGGACATCGCGGAGTCGGCCAACGCGGCTGTCGTGAACATCCGCGCGACCGAGATCATACGCCCCGGCTCGCGCCGGCAGGGCGAGAACCCGCACGGTCCGTTCGAGTTCTTCTTCCCGCGTCCGGATGGGCGCTCGCCGCATGGCCCCCAGGGCCCCCAGGGCCCCCAGGGCGATGAAGAGGACGACGACCAGCGGCAGGACAGCGGCGGTTCGGGCTTCATCGTGTCGGAAGACGGCTACGTGATGACCAACTACCACGTCATCGAGGAAGCCGACAAGGTGATCGTGCAGCTTGCCGACGACAGCTTCGAGTACCAGGCCCGGATCATCGGGACGGATCCCACCACCGATCTCGCTCTGCTCAAGATCGAGCCTCGCGGCAAGCTGCCCACCATTCCGCTGGGCGACTCCGAGCGCCTGCGCGTGGGCGACTGGGTCATCGCGATCGGCAACCCGCTCGCCTACGACCACACCGTGACCGTGGGGGTGGTTTCGGCCAAGGGCCGCAAGCTCCGGGGCCTGTCGCGCGACGTCTCGCTGGACAACTACATACAGACCGACGCGGCCATCAACCGCGGCAATTCCGGGGGCCCGCTGCTGAACGTGAAGGGGGAGGCCGTCGGCATCAACTCCGCCATCAGCGTGGCCGGCCAGGGAATCTCCTTCGCCATCCCGATCAATATGGCGCGCGACGTCATGGCGCAGCTCAGAGACAAGGGGAGGGTCTCCCGCGGGTTCCTCGGCGTGCAGATCGCCGACATCCAGACCGAGCTGAGCCCGCAGACCAGAACCTACTTCGGGCTGGACGGCAGGAAGGGTGCCTTCATCCAGTCGGTGACCAAGGATCAGCCGGCGGAACGGGCCGGTCTGAAGAAAGGCGACGCCATCGTCATGGTGGACGGGCAGTCTATCCTGGGCAGCGACGACCTGATCCACACCATCTCGGGCAAACCGCCAGGAGCCCAGGTCTCGCTGGGCATCGTCCGCGACGGGAGGGAACGGACGCTCACGGCGGAGTTGATCGACAGACCCGATCAGGTCGCGCGCGCCTCGCGCGAGGAGCCGGGGAAGCCCCCCGATGATCCGGTCGCGGACCGGCGACTGGGGGTGACCGTGGAGGATCTCACGCCACGCAACCGCCAGGAGTACCGCATCGACCCCGACCTGAACGGTGTCGTGGTGACGCACGTCGCGCAGGTCAGCGGCGCTTGGGAGGAGGGCCTGCGAGAAGGCGACGTCATCGTCGAGGCCAACCGCCAGCCCATCACTTCTCTGGATGCCTACCGCGCGCTCATCGACAAGATGAAACCGGGCGACATCATGGCGCTCTACGTGCGATCCCCCCAGGACACCACCGGGCACTACGTGGCGATCCGCGTTGGAGCCGAATGAAGCGGAGCCAAACCGGTTCCCCGGGATCTTGACATGAGGCAGGAGGAGGGCCACCTTTCTCCTGCCTTTTCTTTTCGGCCTTCGATACCTGACGCCGGAGCGTGCCGGTGACGGGAAGCGGACCCACACCCTTCAGGACATGATGAAGAACCGCGTCCTGGTCGTGGACGATGAGTCGTCCATCCGATCCAGCCTCAAGATGATCCTGCAGCACGCGGGATACGCATTTCTGGAAGCATCCTCCGGACAAGAGGCGCTGGAGAAGGCCGCCATGAGCGAGCCCGACGTGATGATCCTCGACGTGAAGATGCCGGGAATGGACGGGCTCGAGGTGCTCGAGACGCTGAGGCGCCAGGGGATGGATGTCACAGTGATCGTCGTATCCGGGCATGGGGACATCGAGACGGCCGTGAAGGCCACAAAGCTGGGCGCCTTCAACTTCATGGAAAAGCCGTTCGGCGAGGAGCGGGTCCTGTTGGAGATCCGCAACGCCCTCGAGCAACGGCGGCTCAGGCGCAAGGCCGAGGATCTCGAGCTCGAATACGAGAGGCAGTTCGAGATGGTGGGCGACTCCCCGCCCATGAAGGAGCTGCGCTCCGTCATCATGAAGGCCGCCCCCACGCAGGCCACGATTCTCATCACCGGAGAAAGCGGCACGGGCAAGGAGCTGGTCGCCCGCGCCATTCACGGCAACAGCAGCCGGCGCGAGGCCCCGTTCATCCGGGTGAACTGCGCCGCCATCCCCGAGGACCTGATCGAGAGCGAGCTGTTCGGCCACGAGCGCGGCTCCTTCACCGGGGCCATGGCACGGCAGGTGGGAAAGTTCCTGCAGGCCGATCACGGGACGATTTTCCTCGACGAGGTGGGCGACATGAGCCCTCGCACCCAGGCCAAGGTGCTGCGCGCGCTGGAGACCGGGGAGATCGAGCCGGTGGGAGCCGCCCGCGTCATCACGGTGGACGTCCGGGTCATCGCGGCCACCAACAAGGACCTTCCGGTCGAAATCCGCAAGGGGCGCTTTCGCGAGGACCTCTACTTCAGGCTCAAGGTGGTGCCGATCGAATGCCCGCCGCTGCGCGAACGCGCGGAGGATATCGCCCAGCTCATTGAGTACTTCTGCTCCGGCACGCCGCGGCGCTTCTCGACCCCGGCGACGGAGGCGCTGGCGCGGCATCCCTGGAAAGGAAACGTGCGCGAGTTGAGGAACACCATCGAGAGACTGCTCATCATGACCCCGCAGGGCCAGGGCGCCTCGCGCGAGGTGATCGACCTGACGGACCTGCCGGCCGACCTGCGCGGCGCCCCCGCCGAAGCCGCCGTGACGGGCGCCCTGGGCGAGGGGCTCGCGCCGCTGGTGGCATCGCACACCATTCTGAAGGACTTCAAGGAAGCGGCCGAGAAGGAGTTCCTGCTCGCGATGCTGGCGAAGAACGACTGGAACATCTCGCGCACCGCGAAGGAGATCGATACCCCCCGCAGCAACCTCTACAAGAAACTCGAGCAGTACGGAATCGGCAAGGACCGGTTGAGCGTCGAGGAGGCAGCCGAGGAGGCCGACGAAGCGCCATGACGGAGCCGGCCGTCAATACCCTCACCGATCTGTTCGATCGCTCGGTTGACCGGATCCCGCGCGACCGGGCCCTCACCTACTGGACCCCGCGCCAGACACGGCACGTCTCCACCGAAGCGCTGAGGCGGCAGGTGGCCCGCTTCGCCGCCGGCCTCATCTCTCTCGGCGTCAGGAAGGGCGACCGCGTCCTACTGCTGTCGGAGAACCGCCCCGAGTGGGCCGCGGCCGACTACGCGACGATGTTCGCCGGTGGGATCCTTGTCCCGGTCTACACCAGCCTCACGGCGCCTCAGCTCAGCTACATCCTCGCCAACTCGGGCGCCCGCGTCGCCATCGCGTCCAGCCAGGATCTGCTCGACAAGCTCCTGGCCTCCGCCGCCGGGCTGAGCAGTCTCAGGCAGGCCGTCGTGATCGACCAGGACGCGGCGGCCATCGACGTCATGCATTTCGAGTCGGTGGCGGCGTTGGGGGATGACCTCCTGGCCACGTCGAAGGACGCCTGGCGAGAGCCGGCGGGCCGGATCCGCGAGGACGACGTGGCCACCATCATCTACACGTCGGGGACAACAGGGCCGCCCAAGGGAGTGATGCTCTCGCACCGCAACATCCTCTCCAACATCAAGGCGCTGTGCGACGTGCTCGATTTCAGGGGAGACGACACATCGCTGTCGTTTCTGCCGTTGTGCCACATCACCCAGCGCGTCGCGGATTACTGCTATTTCAACCGCGGCGTGAGGATCGTCTACGTGAGGATCGAGGACCTGGCCGTCGCGCTGGGCGAGGTGCGGCCGACGACCTTCCCCGGAGTGCCCCGCGTTTACGAGAAGGCGCGCGACGCGATCCTCGCGAGGATCGCAGGGCAGCCCGCGCCGCTGCGTGCGCTTGCGGGCTGGGCTCTGCGAGTCGGGCAGGAGATGGCCTTAGCCCGCCAGAGGGATCGCGCGCCGGGTCCGTGGCTGGCTGCGCGCTTTGCCGTGGCCGACCGGCTCGCGCTGTCGCGCATCAGGAAAGGGATGGGAGGGCGGCTGCGCTACGTGGTATCGGGAGGGGCGCCGCTCAACCCGGAGGTGATGCGCTTCTTCCTCGCCGTCGGACTTCCCATCCTGGAAGGATATGGCCTGACCGAGACGACGGTGCTCGCGATCAACCGGCCGGAAGGCCCCCGCGCCGGCACCGTGGGGCCGCCCGTTCCCGGCGCCGAGCTGCGGATCGAGGAGGACGGCGAGATCCTGGCGCGGGGCGCCGGCATCAGCAGAGGCTATTACCTCGATGTGAAGCGGACGGAAGAGGCTTTCTCGGATGGGTGGTTTCGCACCGGCGACCTGGGTCGCCTCGACGAGCGCGGGTCGCTCATCATCAGCGGGCGCAAGAAGGAGCTTCTGGTCACCTCGGGAGGCAAGAAGATCTCCCCCGCCCCCATCGAGCAGGAGCTGCTGGCCGACGGCTTGATCTCGCAGGCAGTGCTCGTGGGCGACGGACGCAAGTTCATCGCCGCGCTCCTCGTGCCGGATCGCGGGCGGCTGCTGGCGCATTGCAGGCAAAGCGGTCTGCTGAACCGGAACCACGGCTCGATCGAGGATCTCGTGGAGAGGCCCGAGGTGATGTCGCTCTTCAAGAGAATCGTGGAGAGGATCAACAGCGGTCTGTCCCGCTTCGAGCAGGTGAAGAAGTTCGCGTTGCTTCCCACGGAGCTGACGGTGGAAGGCGGCGACCTCACCCCCACGCTCAAGGTCAAGAGGCACGCCGTCGAAGAGAAGTACCGTGACGTGATCGAGTCGCTGTACCGGGAGGGCTGAGGATGTCCTCGGGCGGAGATCCATGCCCGCTGCGCGCGGTCATCGCGGCGGGGGCCCGCACCCCCTTCGCCAAGGCGTCCACGGCGCTGCGCCGCGCCGACGCGGTGGATCTGGGCGTCGCGGCGGTGAGGGAAGCCGTGGCGCGGTCGGGGTTTCTCCCCTCGGACGTGGACGCCGCCATCATGGGCAACGTGGCCTCCCCGGCCGACGCCTCCAACGTCGCGCGCGTGATCGCCGTGCGGGCCGGACTGCCCGAAACCGTGCCCGCGCACACCGTCAACAGAAACTGCGCGTCGGGCCTGGAGGCCATCGCGCAGGCGGCGCACATGGTGGCCACAGGTGGGGCGAGAGTCGTGGTGGCCGGCGGCGTGGAGTCGATGTCCAACGTGCCGCTGCTGATGCCCGAGGAGTTGAAGGACATCCTGCTCACGGCGGCGCGCGCGAAGAGCCTGCTGGCGCGCCTGGCGGCCTACTCCCGCGTCAGGCCGCGCCATCTGAAGCCGACCCACGGGCTCATGGTCGGCCTCACCGACCCACTCTGCGGGCTCAACATGGGGCAGACCGCCGAGATCCTGGCTTCGGAGTTCGGCATCTCGCGCGACCGGCAGGACCGTTTCGCCCTGGAAAGCCACCGTCGCGCCATGGCGTCAGCAGGAAGGCTGCGCGAGGAGATGACCCCCGTATTTCTCCGGGCTGGGCGCGGCGCGGCGCTTCACCACGACGTCGGGCCACGGGCGGACCAGACACTTGAGGCGCTGGCCAGGCTCAGGCCTTACTTCGATCGCGATCGCGGCACCGTCACGGCGGGCAACTCCTCCCCCATCACGGACGGGGCGGCCGCGGTGGTGGTGGCCGCTGAGGATCTCGTCGCACGTCCTCTGGCTCGCGTGCGAGCGTGGGCAAGCGCAGGCCTCTCACCGCGGAAGATGGGGCTGGGGCCGGCCTTCGCCGTCCCGCTCGCGCTGGACCGCGCGGGGCTCGTCCTCGGCGACATCGAGCTCACGGAGATCAACGAGGCCTTCGCCGCCCAGGTGCTGGCCTGCGTTGAGGCCTTGGCCTCGACCCGCTTCGCACGCGAGGAGTTGGGCCGCGGCGCGGCCGTCGGTGAGATCGACCCGGAGCGCACCAACGTGAACGGCGGCGCAATCGCGCTGGGCCACCCCGTGGGCGCCTCCGGCGCACGTCTGGTCCTGACGCTCGCCCTTGAGATGAGACGACGCGGGGCGGGTCTCGGGCTTGCCACCCTGTGCGTGGGCGGAGGCCAGGGGATGGCGATGATCCTGGAGGCCGCGTGATCGACCTGTCGTTCGGCAACGACGCCGTCGCCCGCATCCACTTCGACACTCCGGGCGAGAAGGTGAACCTGCTCACCGAGGAGAGCCTGATCCGCCTGCGGGACATATTGGAGCGGATCGAGGCCGGCTGCCTGCGAGGCGAGGTGCGCGGCGTCATCCTGACGAGCGGCAAGAAGGGGATCTTCCTCGCCGGCGCCGACGTGAAGGCCTTCGTGGCCGTGGCGCGCGCGGGCGATGCGCTGTTGGCGGCCCGCAAGGCGCGCGAGGGCCAGGCACTCTTCTCGCGCCTGGCGGCGCTGCCGGCGCCCACCGTGGCCGCGATCAACGGGGCCTGCCTGGGAGGCGGCCTCGAACTGGCCCTCGCCTGCACCTCGCGCCTGGCCGCGGACGGCGAGGAGGTCTCCGTCGGCCTGCCCGAGGTCAGGCTGGGACTGATCCCCGGCTGGGGAGGCACCTATAGGCTGCCCCGGCTCCTCGGCGCCGCCCGGGCGTTGGACCTGATCCTGACTGGCCGCACTCTCGGCGCGCGCCAGGCGCTCAAGCTGGGACTGGTGGACGCGGTGGTCCCCCTCGAGGGGCTGGAGGCGGCAGCGCGGGCCGAGGCGCTCCGGCTTGCCTCCTCACGCAAGCGCCGGGGGCGTGGTCCGCCCTTTCTCGACGCGATCCCGCCGGCGCGCGCGCTGGTCTTCGCGCTGGCGCGGAGGAAGATCCTCCGGCAGACTCGCGGCCATTACCCCGCGCCTCTTGCGGCCCTCGAAGCGGTGCGCTACGGCATCGGGCACGATCTCGAGGACGGGCTGGCGCGCGAGGCCGAGCTGCTCTCGAACCTGATCATCGGGGAGGTCTCCAAGAACCTCGTTCACATCTTTCTTTCCAGCCGGTCATCCGGCGCATCATCCACAGACGGAGCGGCCCAATCGTGCGCGCCGATCGCGCGCATCGGCGTGCTCGGGGCGGGCACGATGGGGGGAGGCATCACCGCGGTGGCCGCGCTTGCCGGTTTCCCCGTGCGCCTGAGGGACGTCAGCGCAGAGGCGCTGGAGCGCGGCATGAAGCAGGTGCGCGCGCTGGCCGAGGAGCGCGCCCGCAAGGGGCGTCTGGCGCGCCACGAAGCGGCCAGGCGTGAGGCGCTGGTGGCGCCGACGGTGGATTCGACCGGCTTCTCGCGGTGCGACCTGGTCATCGAGGCGGTGGTCGAGGACCTCGAGCTGAAGCGGCAGGTCCTGCGCGAGATGGAGTCGCTCACCGCCCCGTCCGCGATCTTCGCCACCAACACTTCGTCGCTTTCCGTGACCGGCATCGCGGCCGCCTCGTCGCGCCCCGGCCGCGTGCTCGGACTTCACTTCTTCAACCCCGTGGAGAAGATGCCGCTGGTGGAGGTGGTGCGCGGCCCGGCGACCGAGGAATCGGCCGTGCAGGCCGCCGTGCAGTTCGCCCGCAAGCTGGGCAAGACTCCCGTCGTCGTGAAGGACACGCCCGGCTTCATCGTGAACCGGATCCTGGGGCCGTATCTGGCCGAAGCGCTGCGGCTGCTCGCCACGGGCCATGACATCACGGCCTTGGACGAGGCCATGGTGCGGTTCGGCATGCCGATGGGTCCTTTCGCCCTGCTCGATCAGATCGGGCTGGACGTGGCGGCCAAGGTGTCCGATGTGCTCACGGCGGCCTTCCCCGACCGAGGCGGCGACCCACGTCTCCTGCACGCGATGATGCAGGCGGGGCTACTGGGCGTGAAAGCGGGCAGCGGGTTCTTCCTTTACCGTGACGGCAGGATCGCGGGACAAGCCCCCAAGCTGGCCCGCGTGCTGGCCGCGGTCCATCCGGGCCGCGCGAGCGTCCACCGGCAGCCCTCGGCCGCGGGTGCGGCGGACACGCTGGTGGACGCGATGGTGAACGAGGCAGCGCTTCTTCTCGGGGAAGAGGCCGTGGATCGCCCCGACGTCATCGATCTCGCGATGGTGATGGGCACGGGGTTCCCGCCGTTTCGCGGAGGGCTCCTGCGATACGCCGACTCGGCGGGAAAGGAGGTCATCGCCGGCCGCATCCGCGCGCGCGGCATAGCTCCCGCCCCGCTGCTGGAACAGAAAGGACGGTTCTATCCATGAAGATCCTGTACCTGTGCACCGGCAACTCGGCGCGCAGCCAGATGGCCGAGGCATTCACCAAGGCGTTGCTTCCGGCCGGAGTCGGAATCGAGGTCTTCAGCGCCGGAACGCATCCCGTGGGGATCAACCCCGAGACGTCGGCCGTCATGAAGGAGGCCGGCATTGACCTGAGCGGCCAGCGCTCCAAGGGGATCGACGAGGTCCCCTTCGACGCCATCGATCTGGTCGTCACTTTGTGCGATGACGCGCGGGGAAGCTGCCCGGCGCCCCCGGCGGGCGCCCGGAGAATCCACTGGGGATTGAGGGACCCGGCCGCTGTCTCGGGCAGCTCCGACGAGATTCGTTCGCAGTTCCGGGCCGCGCGCGACGAAGTGCTCGCGTGCGTGAAGCGCCTCATGTTCGAGCTGGCGACGACGCATGCGGGGGGCATGGGGCACACGGGGCGCACACCGCGCTGAGAGGGAGGAATCATGTCGGGCAAATCGTTCGTGCGCTCCTTGTTCGAGGGGACCATCGAAGAGGAGATGGTGTTCCCCTACCCATCGGTCGTCGAGGCGGAGCGAGAGAACCTCGAGATGCTGCTCGACTCGGTGAGACGCTTCGCCCAGCGCCACATTGACGCCCGCCGGATCGACGAACAAGAATCGCTGGGCAATGAGATCTTGTCGGGAATGGCCGAGCTGGGGCTTTTCGGCGTGACGATCCCCGAGGAGCACGGCGGCTTCGGCTTCTCGTTGACCGCCTACGGGCGCGTGATGTCGGAGCTCGCCACGCTGTGCGGCGCCACCGCCGCCACCGTCGGCGCTCACCTGGGGATCGGGTGCAAGGGGATCATCCTGTACGGTACCCAGGAGCAGAAGCGCCGGTACCTGCCCGGGTGCGCCTCCGGTGAGACGATCGCGGCCTTCTGCCTGACCGAGGCCTCTTCGGGTTCTGACGCCGCGAACATCACGGCGCGCGCCGAGCACGACGCGCAGTCCAACGAGTGGGTGCTGACCGGGACCAAGCAGTGGATCACCAACGGCGGGATTGCGAACCTGTTCACCGTCTTCGCGCAGACCGAGGCCGCGAAGAAGGAGCGCGCGATGTCGGCCTTCATCCTGAGGCGAGGCATGCCGGGGCTGACCACCGGGAAGCCCGAGAAGAAGATGGGGCTGAGGGGGTCCTCCACCACCGACGTCGTGATGGAAAACGTGCGTGTGCCGGCATCGGACCTTCTGGGCGAGAGAGGCGCGGGATTCAAGATGGCCATGGAGATCCTGAACCAGGGGAGGCTCTCTCTGGCCGCGGCCTGCGTGGGGCCGTCGAAGGAGCTGATCGCGAAATCGGCCGCGTTCGCCCGGGGGCGCAAGGCATTCGACCACACCGTGGCCGACTTCGAGATGATCAAGGCCAAGTTCGCCGAGATGGCGCTCGATACCTATGCCATGGAGGCGATGGTGGCGATCACCTGCCGCCTTGCGGACGGGAAGGAGGCCGACTTCTCGCTCGAGTCGGCCCTGTGCAAGATCCAGGCGTCCGAGGCGCTGTGGCGCACGGTCAATCACGCGGTGCAGATCAACGGCGGCTTCGGCTACATGCGCGAATATCCTTTCGAGCGGGCGCTGCGCGACGCGCGCATCAATCCCATCTTCGAGGGAACCAACGAGATCCTCAGGATGTTCGTGGCGCTGGCCGGCATGCAGGGCCCCGGCCGCACGCTCAAGGAGGTCGGCAAGGCGCTCACCGAGCCGCTGGCCGGCCTCGGTGTGCTGACCGACTACGCCGCGCGACGGCTGCGGCGCGCCATCGGATCGGAGAAGCTGCCCTTCGCGCACCCGGATCTGCGTCGCGAGGCTTCGCACGTTGAGGAGTACACCGCCGCGCTCGCCTCGGCGGTGGAGGCCGCGCTGCGGCGCCACGGCAAGGAGATCCTTCAGCGCGAGTACATCCAGGAGAGGCTGGCCGACTCGGCGCTCGATTTGTACGCGATGATCTGCTGCATCTCCCGAGCCACCTCGGCCGGCACCCCCGAGCACCTGCTCGCCGCCCGCGCCTTCTGCGACCGCGCCTGGCGCCGCATCCGCCGCAACCTCAGGCAGGTGGAGTCCGGCGACGACGCGGATACCACCGCGGTGGCGGATCTGGCTCTGCGAGGGACCGGCCTTTCCTTCTGAGTGATACAATACCTGCGTTGAAACCAGCCACGGCAATCGACGTACAAGCGGATCTTCGCGCTCTCCGGGAACGAGGCCGGTCGTGCGCTCCGCCCGTGTGGCTCGGCAAGGCCCTGTTCCAAGGCATACAAGGAGTCTCCCCATGAGGACGAAGCTCCACATCCCGCTTTTTTCGCGACTTGCCCTGGCCTTCACGTTCGCGTGGCTCCTGGGGCCCGGCGCCCCGCCTGCGCTAGGCGACCCTCTTCCCGGCGCCGAAACACCCCCCGAGGTGCAGAAGGAAATTGAGGCCGTTCTCAGGAAGAAAGTGGGGGCGCTTCTGGCCGAGAAAGACGACAAGGGGGAGCCGTACAAGCGAGGGATCTACTCCAAGAGCTTTCACCGGGTGGATGACTCGACGTACCAAGTGGGATTGCACGTGGACAGAGCCATGGGGCCCGACCTGGTCGTGGAGCGCTATCTCGTCACACTGACGAAGGGCGCCGGCGGCGACTGGGCCATCTCGAAGGAGGAGCTGAAGGAGTCCTTCACCTGGCTTCACCGGCGCATGCTCGGGGACGAGGAGTGCTTCCATTTCGACACCTTCTCCTTGGCCAGGGAAGGCCTCAAAGTGAGCGCCTCCAATGGGAGCATGTGCAAGGACTTCTACGACGGCAGCGTGTCGAACGTTGCCCTGGCTTCAGGCGATCTGGCTTATACATACGTCCCGCCGATAAAACAGGATGAGATGCTCTTCGGGCTCCTCAAGAAGGAACGGGAGCCTGACCTGGTCTTCCCGCCGGATTCCGTGGCGATGGAGTGCGATCCCGGGTCCTGCCAGAAGATCCTGCCGAGCAGCTTCACCGGTCTGCGGCCGATCAAGATGGAAGAAGCCGATCAGGCGCTGCAGAAAGCCTACACCGAGTACAAGTCGGACGTGGAGAAAAACCTGAGGGAGAACCCCTTCTGGGGCTTCCGCGTTCCGTACCAGCCGGATCGCCAAGTCTACTCGGTCGCCATCAAGAGCAAGGCCGTGGGCGACCACTGGTTCCGGCTGTCCCATGACAACTACAATTCCAGGGAGATCTCCGTCTTCGCTGCTGGTTTCGACGGCCAGGCCATCTACCAGTACTACTCCGAGCAGACGCGAAACAGCGGCTTGGCGCCGTACGATCTCGAGGGGCGGCCCGATGCCGAAGCGCGGTTCTACGAGATGAGAAGCCTGAAGGGGACCGTCGAGATGGGGTTCGGTGACGGCGAGACGCTGATCGGCGACATCACCTACGGACTCAAGACGAAAAGCAGCTTCGATGGGCTTCCATTCAGCATTTCCCGCCTTTTCCAGCAGGAGGAGAACAAGGCGCGCAAGAACCCCAAGATGACCATCAACTCCATCCAGGATGGAGAAGGCAACGAGCTGACGTGGGCGAAGACCGGCGCGTATGCCGGGCTCGTGATGTTCCCGCGCACAATCCCCGCCGGCACCGACCTGACGCTCCGGCTCCAGTTCGAGAACAGGGACAGCGTCTACAAGCTGACCCCCTCCTTCTCCTACGTGGACCGCGGCGGCTGGCTCCCCTTCGTGCGCTTCGCCGATTTCATCGAGGACTTCGACCTCACGGTCAAGGTCCCGGCCAAGTACAAGACCCTGGGCATCGGCAAGAAGGTCTCGGAGGTCAGAAAGGAGGGAGTCTCGATCACGCGCTGGGTGGGCGGAAACCCCGTCTCCTTCCCGACGGTGATCTTCGGAGACTATTTCGAGACACCGTCAAAGGTCACCGCCAAAAGGATCGATGGCAGCGAGATCCCCGTCGTGATTCACATCGATCGCCAGAGCATCGCCGACACGCGCCAGATCGTGGACACACAGGAGAGCCGGGGCGAGGTGACCGACTTCCAGGTCTACGAGCTGAAAGTCACGATGAAGAAAGCTCAGGATTTCATCGACCAGGCGGCCAACTCGCTGAATCTCTTCCGCACCATCCTCGGCATCGATTATCCTTTCGCCAAGCTCGACCTCGTGAATGATCCGCTCGGAGGCTTCTACGGCCAGGCGCCGTCGTCGCTCATTTACCTCGGCAATCCCGACTTCTGGAGCAAGGGCGCGGTCGCGGGAGGGCTCGAGGCAGGAGCGGGGCTCAGCACGTTCCAGGACTCCGTGGTCTCCCACGAAGTGGCCCATCAGTGGTGGGGCTCGCTCGTCTGCAACGTGAACGACAGCAACTACTGGTTCGTCGAGAGCCTTGCCGAATATATGTCCGCGCTGTACACGGAGAACTACTACGGCAAGAAGAAGTACCAGGAGCATGTCGAGAGCTGGCGCAAGGAGATCCTGGACGCCGACATGCGCGGAAGCGTTCAGGACGGCTACACGGTCTGGCAGGGGCCCGGAGGCTTCGCTCCCTACCGCGCCGCCCTCTATTCCAAAGGGCCGTATGCGTTTCACATCATGCGCAGTACGTGGGGCGACGAGGCCTTCTTCAAGTTCCTCAAGACCCTCGCCAACGAGCTCAAGGGCAAGGAGATCGTCACGAGGGACATCCAGAAGATCGCGGAAAAGACGTTCGGCGCTAATCTCGACTGGTTCTTCGACCAGTGGCTCCGGGGGGTCGGACTGCCCGAATTCACCTTCACCTACAAAGTGCGCGAGGCCGAGGACGGAAGCCAGATCATCGAGGGAGAGGTTTCGCAGCACGTCATGATCAAGCCGGCCTCGGCGGTCAGGGAGGAGCTGAAGGGACAGTTCTTCAAGGGGATCGTGCCGATCACCATCATCGGAAAGAGCGGAAAGGAGTACCGCAAACGGCTCATCATCGAGGCTGAGAAGACCGCCTTCAAGTTCAACATCCCGGAGATACCGAAGGATATCGTCTTCAACAAGTACGGTGAATCCCTCGCGTATGACGTGAGAGTGAATCCGGCCTCATGAGGCGAGGCCTCCTTCGATGACTGAGTTCGAACCCGTCATCGGACTCGAGGTCCACGCCCAGCTCAAGACCGCCACGAAGATCTTCTGCGGATGCCCCACGCAATTCGGCGCGCCGCCCAACACCAGCGTCTGCCCGGTCTGTCTGGGGATGCCCGGTGTCCTGCCGGTGCTGAACAAGAAGGCCGTCTGGTTCGCGGTGAAGGCCGCCCTGGCCACCGAGTGCTCGATCAACCGCCGCTCGATCTTTGCCCGCAAGAACTACTTCTACCCCGACTTGCCCAAGGGGTACCAGATCAGCATGTACGAGACTCCCCTGGCCGAACGCGGGCGCGTGCCGATCGAGATCGCCGGGGGGGCCTCGGGCACCAAGCATGTCCGGCTGACCCGTATCCACATGGAGGAGGACGCCGGCAAGCTGATTCACGATGGGCTCTTTGGCTCGGACTCCTGCTCCCACGTGGACTTCAACCGATCGGGGGTCCCCCTGATCGAGATCGTCAGCGAGCCGGATATCGCGTCGGCCGAGGAGGCGCACGCCTACCTGACGCGGCTGAGGTCGATCCTCGTCTACCTCGACGTGTGCGACGGCAACATGGAGGAAGGCTCGCTGCGGTGCGACGCCAACGTCTCGGTCCGCGCGATCGGCTCCGCGGCGTTGGGCACCAAGGTCGAGATCAAGAACCTGAACTCCTTCCGCAACGTGATGCGCGCGCTCGAGCACGAGATCGCCCGGCAGACCGAGGCGATCAAGCGCGGCGAGCGAATCGTGCAGGAGACCCGCCTCTTCGACGCCGACCGCGGCGTGACCGAGCCGATGCGCAGCAAGGAGGAGGCGATGGACTACCGCTACTTCCCGGAGCCCGACTTGCCGCCGCTCATCATCGAGGAGCAGGTCATCGAGGAGATCAGGCGCACGCTTCCCGAGCTGCCCCAGGCGCGGCGCGAGCGTTTCATCCGGGAGATGGGGCTGCCGCCGCAGGACGCCGGCTTCCTCACGCTGGAAAAGCCCCTGGCCGACTATTTCGAATCGGTGGCCCGTGCGAGCGGCGACCCGAGGGCCGCGGCCAACTGGGTCGCCAGCGAGCTGCTCGGCAGGCTCAACGCCGCGAAGATGGGACTCGAGAGGTCCCCCGTGACGCCCGATGCACTGGCGTCGCTCATTCGGCTCATCAACGACGGCACGATATCGGGCAAGATCGCCAAGGTGGTCTTCGACGAGATGTTCGCTGGCGCTGGTGAGCCCTCCGCCATCGTCGCGCGCCAGGGGCTCACTCAGATCACCGATGAGAGCACGATCGTCGCGGCCGTCGAGAAGGTGATCGCGGACAATCCCTCGCAGGCCGCGCTGTACCGGGGAGGCAAGACGGCCACACTGGGCTGGTTCGTGGGCCAGGTCATGCAGGCCACCGGCGGCAAGGCCAACCCCGCGCTCGTCAACAAGATCCTCAAGGAGAAGCTGTCGTCGGCTTGAAGGCAGCCTGGGTCGTCGGGCTCGCGCTCCTCCTCTCGCGGGGCGGCCCCGGAGGCTTGCTTGAGAC
>JAWPNA010000361.1:0-4170 GCA_045402695.1 Acidobacteriota bacterium | reverse complement strand
CTTCGTCTGGTGGAACGAGGCCGAGCACACAGGCGAAGGTTGTCGTCTTGCCGGCGCCGTTCGGTCCCAGGAGGCCGACGACTTCGCCTCCATGAATGGCGATGGAGACGTCGCGCACGACCTGGCGCCCTCGAAACGATTTGCAGAGCGCCTCAGTCGTGAGGGTCTGGGCCAAGTGCAGGCGCTCCTTTCTGCCGCGGCTTCAGGTTGATCCAGGTTCGTCCCCCGACTTCGGACTCGACGAGGATTCTATCACCCGACTGGTCCATTGTCAAAGAGACTCCTCGTACAACCTGTTGACCTGATTCATCTTGTACCGAGGCCTCCCGGCCCGACCCCGAGAGCGTCAGCGTGTCGGCGGCCACGTCCACCACCAGTTTATCCCCCTTGCCGATCCTTCCCTGATCCCTCATCTCTACCGAGCCGGCGGCCTCCATGCGCTGGGCGGAATGGCCTGAGGAGTCGAGCCACACCATCGTCGAATCAGCCGTGAACCGCATCGGGCCCTGGGTGACCAGCACGCGGCCTGTGTAGTGGATCCGGCCGGCAGGCCGATCGTAGGACATGGCCGCGGCGGACACGGTCACAATATCATCCGACGGACTGCCCGCTCCTTTGCGCTCCTTTGGGGGCGGCTGCCGAAAAGTGCTGATGACATCCCCCGTCGCTTGCAGCGTGCCTCGGGACTCATCCAGATCAACTTCGACCGCCTCCACACGATTCTCACCCTGCCAGAGACGTACGCGATCCTGATAGTGAGCCACCCTCCCCTGTTCGGAGAAGGTGAGCGAACCCGCGATGGCGTAGATCGTGTCGCCGCCGCTGAAGAACGGAAGCGCACCACCCGTCTTGTCCGGTTTGTCCGCCGGTGTGACGGGAGGAGGGTCATAGCTTGCCTTGACCTCCCCTCGGGCCGAGAGGGTTTTGTGCCGGCGGTCCAGCTCGATTCGTTGGGCCTGGATCTTCCTGTCCTGCCAGGTGGTGCTGGCCGGCGCGCCGCTGCCTCCCCACAGAGTCCAGATGTCGGAGTTGGGGTCGAGGTTCGTACGGCTCCCCTCGCTCTCGATTCCCTGATCCGTGAGGTGGATTTCCCCCTCCCCCTCGACGCGGACAATCGAGCCCAGATTCGGATCGAGGGTGGCCTCCAGGTTCTCGCTCTCCATGTGCAGACCGGTTGACTCTCCCTCGGCGGGCGCGCCCTTCAGGTTCACACCCCCGGCGGCGCGGGCGTGCGTCACGCTGCCGCGGAGCAGATCGAACACCAGGTTCTGCGCCGCCACGCTGCTTGGAGGCGTCGCGCCCTCGCCGCCGCCCGCGGAGAGATTCGCGTTTCCGGCGATCTCCATCGAGGTGGGCTCCGATTCCTGGTTGAAAACCACCGCGAGTCTCTCGCCGCTGATCTGCCGCCGCCCTTCGAGCGCCAACAGCCTCGACAGTGGTGTGCGAGGGCCCGAAGCGGTGATCGGGTGAGTGGACTCCAACAGGAATCCCTGGTCGCCTTCCAGGCGATCGATGCCGCCTCCCGGCTGGAGGAAGACCAGAAGACGCGTGCCGCTGAGCATCTCGCCGCGCTGCGTGGAGGCGTGATACGCGAGCATCTCGAGGTTCCCACGCCGCAGATCATGCGAGGCGGAGTCAGCTCGGACGGTCACGAGGCCCATGCCGCCGCATTGCACCGTGGCGATCACCTGGTGCTGGAAGCGTGCCACCTGCTCACGCACGTCGTAGGTCATCCCCGTAGCGCTGCCCGCGATCGATCCTCGCGTGAATGACACGGGCTCGGGGGTGCGGGCCTGGCCCTCCGATTCGAAGTAGGCAAGCGCCGGCGTCGTCAGGACGAGGCCGCCGCCACCGGTAACTGTGACCCCTCCCGCGAGCCGCCAGGAACCGATCTCCTGGCGCAGGCCACCGGCGGGCGCCTGGCGCGCGCGACCGGGGGCGGCAGGGGACGCCTCCTGCCCGGAAATCGATGCAGCCTCCGGGGCCTCCACCAAGGTTTCCTCCCCATCGGGTCCCACCAGGCGAAGGGCGACCTGGCTCATCTCGATCCGGCCGCCCACGTAGCTGCGGGACTGATCCGACTTCATCCGCAGGGTCGGCATGCCGCGGCGTGTCCTCACGATCTCTACGTTGACGGCCTGCTGCGCCAACCGGTTGCCGGATGCGGGAATCACGTCCTCCTCGGTCGGCGCGGCAGGAGTGGGGCGGACGTTCGTGCTGAGGCTGAACAAGACTCCGCAGATCAGCGCGGCGAGCCCGAGCAGGAGCACCAGCCGGAGGCTGCGGATGAAAGCCATGGGAGCTACCGGGTCGCCGCCTTGGGGGTCAGCGGCCCATGAAGTCGGCCTTGCGTTTCTCGATGAAGGCGCGCGTGCCTTCCTTGAAATCTTCCGTCGTAGTGACAAGGCCGAAGAGCGTCGCTTCGAGAAAGAGGCCTTCCTCGATCGGCATCTCCAGACCTTCATTGACTGCCTCGATGGCCATCCTCACCGCCTGCGGTCCCCGCGACATGATCGTTCGGGCCAGAGACTCCGCGGCCGGGACCGCCTCGCCGGCGGGTGCGACGCGGTTCACCAATCCGATTCTGTGCGCCTCCTTGGCGTCGACCATCTCACCTGAGAGGATGAGCTCGAGTGCTTTCCCCTTGCCGACGAGCCGCGCGAGCCGCTGCGTACCGCCGAATCCCGGGATGATCCCCAACGTCACCTCGGGGAGGCCGAGCTTCGCGTTCTCCGAGGCAACACGGAGGTTGCAGGCAAGCGCCAGCTCGCATCCCCCCCCCAGCGCGAACCCGTTGACCGCGGCGATGGTCACCTTGCCGAGCGATTCAATCCGCGCCAGGACGCCCTGCCCGTAGAGTGAGTAGTCCTTCCCGCCCAGCGGGGTCTGGCGGGCCAGCTCGTTGATGTCGGCCCCCGCCACGAAC
Source organism: Acidobacteriota bacterium (assembly GCA_045402695.1). Taxonomy (GTDB): domain Bacteria; phylum Acidobacteriota; class Polarisedimenticolia; order JACPZX01; family DASXTC01; genus JAWPNA01. The sequence goes on along the minus strand of JAWPNA010000361.1, from coordinate 1,244 downwards.
GCTTTCGGTCCTGCGCCCGTCAGTATCACGGCGAGCACCTCGGGCTGCGCGGCGGCGTCCGCCATCGCCCGGTCCAGCTCCTCGACGGTCTTGCGGTCAAGGGCGTTGAGCTTGTCAGGGCGGTTGACGGTGACGACCGCCAGGCCGTCTCTGACTTCGTAAAGGAGGTTGTCGAAGCCCATCACATTCCTCTCACGAGGGAATTGTCGGGAACGGGCTTGTCACCCCTGTAGTCGTAGAACCCCCTGCCGGTTTTGCGGCCGTGGTAGCCTGCCAGGACCATCCGCTTCAACAGCGGCGGCGAGGCGAAGCGTCTTTCCCGGAATTCCTCGAAAAACACATTCGCAATATGATAGGTCGTGTCGAGCCCCACCAGATCGAGCAGCGTCAGGGGGCCCATCGGATAGCCGCACCCGAGCCTCATCGCCTCGTCGATGTCCTGAATCGAGCCGACTCCCTCCTCCAGAGCGCGCACGGCGTCAAGAATGTATGGCACCAGGAGACGGTTGACGATGAAGCCTGTCTTGTCGGAAGTCCTGATCGCGGTCTTGCCCAGCTTGCCGACGAATACGACCGCTTCGGAGAAGACCGCGTCGTCGGTGAGGATGGTGCGCGCCAACTCGACCAGCTTCATGAGGGGTACGGGATTGAAAAAATGCATCCCGATGAAGCGCTCCGGCCTGGGTGTCGCCGCGGCCAGCTCGGTGATGGACAGCGACGAGGTGTTTGAGGCGAAGATCACATCGGGACCGCAAAGGCCGGCCAGCCGGGCGAACATCTCGCGCTTGGCCTGGAGGTTCTCGACGATTGCCTCGATGATCAAGTGCCGGTCGGACAGGGCGGCTGGGTCAGTCGTGCCCTTCAGATTCGCCAGCGTCCTCTCGCGATCCTGCGCCGTGAGCTTGCCGCGCTCCACGCCGCCCTTCAGGAACTTGTCGATGCCCGCCAGTCCCTTGTCCAGCAAGGGCTGCGACACCTCCATGACCAGGGTAGGAAAGCCTGCCTGCGCGCAGACCTGCGCGATGCCCGAGCCCATGAGCCCGCACCCCAGGACTCCCACCTTCGTGATCGCCATCTCTCGGTCCTCCGGTTGACTCGATGATCAGTTCAGCGATTCGACGAGCAGGGCGATTCCCTGCCCTCCGCCGATACATGCCGAGGCGATGCCGAAGCGAACCCGCCTCCGCCGCATTTCGAGCAAGAGGGTCAGAACAAGGCGCGTACCGGTCGCCCCGAGCGGGTGG
>JAWPNA010000434.1:0-4827 GCA_045402695.1 Acidobacteriota bacterium | reverse complement strand
GGTGTCGCGGGAGCTGGAGCGGGTGGAAACCACGGTGGTGCACGAGATGGCCCGAAAGAAGTACGCCTGCTCAAGCTGCAAGGAAGGTGTGGTGACGGCCCCCTGGCGGGGCAAGGTGATCGACAAGGGGATGCTGGGCCCTGGGTTCCTGTCGCACGTCATCGTCGAGTGGTTCGGCAACCACCTGCCCTACTTCCGGCTGGAAGGCCAGTACCGCTCCGAAGGGCTCGACTTGTCTCGGTCCGTGCTGTGCACGTCAATGGCCAAGTGCGGGGAGCTTTTAGAACCCATCGCCGATCAGACTCTCAAGGAGATCCTGGCTGACTCGATCGTGAACACGGACGACACACCGGTGACTCTGGCGCAGTCGTCTTCTGGAGGCTCCAGGCAAGCTCGGGTGTGGGCGTATCTGGATCAGAAGGGCCGGCACTGGTACGAGTTCACCCAGAGCCGCAAGAGGGATGGCCCGGCGCGGGTGTTTGCGGACTTCACCGGCTACATCCAGGCCGACGCCTACAGCGGCTACGACCGGCTCTTCCTGCCGAACGGGGCCACGGAGGTAGGTTGCTGGTTCCATGCGCGAAGAGGCTTCATCAAGGCCGAGACCACCGATCCCGTACTGGCCAAGGAAGCCATCGACCGGATCCGGGTGCTGTTCAAGATCGATCAAGCGGCGGCGGAGCTCTCCGACGAGGACCGCGCACGGCTCCGCCAGGAGAAAGCCGGGCCTGTGCTTGAGGAACTTCGCGCCTGGCTGGCTCTGACCCAGACGAAGGTCCTGCCCAAGAGCCCCATGGGCCAGGCGATCACCTACGTACAGAACCAGTGGGTGGCGCTCACGCAGTACCTGAAGGATGGCCGGTTGGAGATGACCAACAACAGCGCCGAGCGCGCCGTGAAGCCGTTTGCCATAGGAAGAAAGAATTGGCTCTTCTTCCAGCGGGAAGGCGGCGGCAAGACAGCCGCGATCCTGATGGGTCTGCTGATGACGGCCAAGGCCGCCGGAGTGCATCTGGGCGACTACTTCAAGGATGTGCTGCTGCGCATCTCAGAGCCCGGCGTCGACGTGGCGAAGCTGACGCCGCACGCCTGGAAGGAGCACTTCGAGGCCGAGGTGGCCGCCCGCCGCCATGAAATCCTGAAGAAGATCGCCGGCGCGGCGTAAGGCCCGGCCCCCGGACGGGCATCGCAGAACGGTCACGGAAAACTGCCCTCTGGCTGCCCCATTCCGTCACGGGAAGCCCGGCTCCGGCCGGCTTGCTGCCCCTGGCGAACGGGGAGCGGGTATCGCCTTCGGAGCAAAAGACGATGTTCCAAAGAATCACGCGCGCCCCCACGTAGCGGGGACACCGCGCACGACGCATCGCCCGCCCCTCGGCCCGATATCTGCCCTATGCGCCGCGCAGGACTTGCGCGGCGCGGAGGGTTTGACGGAGAATGCGATTCCAGCCCAAACGAGAGGAGGTAGCGATGCGAACTTCCTGTTGTACTCTCCTGCTGGCAGCCGCCCTCGCCCTCGTGCCGGCGCGGACGATGGCGCAGCACGACCAGGATCACACTCACACTGTGCCGGAAAAACTCGGCCGAGTTCACTTTCCTACCTCGTGCAAGCCTGAGGTTCAGCCGACCTTTGCGCGCGGCCTGGCGCTCCTGCACTCCTTCGCCTATGCCGAGGCGGCGAGGGCCTTCGCGGAGGTGGCGGAGAAAGACCCCGGCTGCGCCATGGCGCAGTGGGGGATCGCGATGAGCCATTTCCACACCATCTGGGGGCCGTCCACGGAAGGCGATTTCGTCACCGGGCGGGCAGCGGCGCAGAAGGCAGCCGCGGCCGGCGCCCCGAGCGCGCGGGAACGCGACTACATCGCCGCGATCGGCGCCTTCTATCAGGGCGATGAGGTGTCGCACGCGGCACGCGTCGTGGCTTACGAGAAGGCGATGGCCAGCGTGGCGGAGCGCAACCCCGACGACCACGAGGCGGCGATCTTCCACGCCCTGGCGATTCTCGGCGTGGCCTACAACTCGCCGCCCGACAAGACCTACGCGCGGCAGAAGCAGGCGGCGGAGATCCTGAATGGCCTGCTGCCCCTCGAGCCCGAGCATCCGGGAATCGCGCACTACATGATCCATTCCTTCGATTACCCAGCGCTTGCGGAGCTGGCGCTGCCGGCGGCGCGCGCCTATGCCAAGATCGCGCCCTCAGCCCCACACGCGCTGCACATGCCGTCGCACATCTTCACCCGCCTCGGAATGTGGCAGGAGTCGATCGAGTCCAACGTGGCCTCGGCCGAGACCGCGCAGGCCTGGATTGCCAAGACCCACCCAGGCGCCATGTCGTTCAACGCCCTGCACGCGATGGACTATCTGGAATACGCCTACCTGCAGACCGGCCAGGACGCCAAGGCCCGCGAGCTGGTTGAGCAGGTTGCCAAGGTCGCGAGCTTCGATGTCACCGAGTTCAGCGCCGGCTACGCGTTGGCCGCCATCCCGGCCCGCTACGCCATCGAGCGGCGCGCCTGGAAGGAGGCCGCGGCGCTCGAGGTGCGGCCGGCATCCTACCCGTGGGAGAAGTATCCCTACGCCGAGGCGATCGTTCAATTCGCGCGCGCCGTGGGGGGCGCCCGCGCGGGAGACCTACAACCGGCGCGCCGAGCGGTGGCGAGGTTGGTGGCGATCCAGGCCGCGCTCCAGGGCCAGAAGGGGTTCGACTGGGCGACCCAGGTCGAAATTCAACGTCGCGCAGCCGCAGGCTGGCTGGCGCGGGCGGAGAGGAGAGACGACGAGGCGGTGGCGCTCTTGCGCTCAGCCGCCGACCTCGAAGACAGTACAGACAAGCATCCCGTCACGCCCGGGCAGATCCTGCCGGGGCGCGAGCAGCTCGCCGACTTGCTTTACGAGCTGGGGCAGCCAGCCGCGGCGCTGGCGGAGTACGAGGCGTCGCTGAGATCGGCGCCGGTGCGCTTCAACAGCTACGACGGTGCTGCGCGGGCGGCGCAGGGCGCGGGCCAGAAGCAGAAGGCGGAAACCTTCCGCGACCAGCTCGTGACGCTGTGCGGCGGCTCCGTGCCCGCTCGCTCGGCCCCGGGGAAGGTGGCGGCAGAATAGCGACGCGAAGCCTCCCGCCTTCGCGCGACGCATGCACCGCGCGTTCTTCTGGTGATGGGACGGGCGGCGGGCCGCACAGTGCCGGGGCAGGAAAACTACCAAGGGCAACGCCGGGCCGGCCGGGCCTCGATCAACGGCGTCCTTCAGGGTCGCAACGCGGCGGCGCTGCTGTGGTGTCAGTAACGCGGTGTACTCAGGAAGGGGCGACCATGCTTGGAATCCGTCTCTTAGGAGTGCTTCTGGTCGCGGCAGTGGTCGCGCTCCCACTTTACGCTCGACAAGTCGATGCGGACAGGAGCGCCATAGAGGCGGTCATCGGACACTGGAATCTCGGATGGGAGACGAAGGACGCCAAGCTGGCGGCCTCCGGCTACTCCGATGATGCGGACTGGACCAATGCCTTCGGGTTCTACAGGAAGGGTCGAGCCGCGATTGAGGAATACCTGACGGGCGTCTCCAGGATGCCGTTCGTGATGGCGGCCCAGAGCCGAATCGTTCAGCAGGAGATCCGATGCGTCGATCCAAAGGTGGCTCTCGTGAGGACACCCGTGGAGAGGGCGGGCCAGACGACTCCTGACGGGAAGCCGTTGGCAACTCGACACACCAGCCACTTGCGCGTGTTCGTCAAGTCGGGCGACCGGTGGGAGATTGTCAGCCATCTGATCTCCGACGCACGCGACCCTGCCGAGCCTCGCCGTTGAGCCCTCCTGAGACACCTCATCAGCACCCGCGTGGATCGCGGTATCATCTTCCCGCGGTCAACTACCGGGGATGGCTCGGGTGTCTCACGCCCGCAGCGAATCTGGGAAACCCACGGCCTGTGAGGAGAGTATAGGTCTGCCATGACCGTCGCACAGACCGACCAACCGACGCTGAAGAAGCCGCTCCGGCTATGGCCCGGCGTGCTCGTCGCGGTGCTGCTACTGCTGGTCAGGTTTGTCATGCCCGCTGTCGTGCCTGCGGCCCAGTTCTTCAGGTTGCAGGCCAGCGCCGTCGGGTTTGTCGGCTCAATCCTCGCCGCGTTGGCGATTTTCGTGTGGTGGGTGTTCTTCAGCCGGGCGCCCTGGTCCGAGCGCCTGGGTGCCATCGCCCTGATGATCCTCGCGTTGTTCGCGACGTCGCGCCTCGTCCACGAGTCGATTACGGGCGGGATCTTGCTCTACCTCTTGGCGGCCCCCGTCGAGGCCCTCGCCTTGGTGGCTTGGGCCGTAGCCAGCCGCCGGCTCTCCAGTGGACCTCGGCGCGCGTCAATGGCTGCGACCATCCTGCTCTCCGCCGGACTATTCGCGCTCGTGCGCACAGCCGGCGTCACCGGCGGCTTTGTTTCGGAGCTCCACTGGCGGTGGACACCGACTCCCGAGCAACGGCTCCTGGGCCAGGCCGCAGACGGGCCGACGGCGCTCTCGGCAACTCCATCAACACCCAAGACGGAACCGGCCACTCCGGTCGCCGTTGAGACGAAAGCCGACTGGCCGGGCTTTCGCGGACCCGCGCGCGACGGAATCGTTCGCGGCGTAAGGATCGAGACGGACTGGTCGAAGTCACCCCCGGTCGAGCTGTGGCGCCGGCCTATCGGACCGGGCTGGTCATCCTGCGCGGTCCGCGGCGACCTCCTCTACACCCAGGAGCAGCGCGGTGACGACGAGATCGTCGCCTGCTACAAGGTCTCCACAGGTGAGCCGGTATGGATGCACCGCGACCCGACCAGGTTCTACGAGACGGCTG
>JAWPNA010000455.1:0-12153 GCA_045402695.1 Acidobacteriota bacterium | reverse complement strand
GGTCATCCATCGCATCATGTCGGTTTCGTTCACCGCGACGGATGTCTCCGTCACCTCGTCGTTCACCCTCTTGCTAAGGCTGTACTGGTGCGTCAGGGTGTCGTAGGTGACTGTGGTGGCAACGGACTTGCGCACCAGAATCTTGTCGAACCAGAGAGGGCGCCGGCGCGCCACCTCAAGAAAGTAGGTGAAGGTGACCGGCAGGCCGGAGTCAATGCTCTCGCGGACTTCGTCACTGAACGCGTCACGCAACGAGAACGAGGCGTACAGGTCGTGGCCCGCAGCGTCCGCATTCAGGGCCGACAGGGAGACGCCCTCTGCCCGGGGCGGCCCGGCCCCCGCGGGTCGGGCGGCGAGTCCAGACGAGACGCCACCCACGAAAGCGAATGCCGCCAGCAAAAACGCCACGCCGAGTCGGCGCAATCGAAATGTCTCCCACGATCCCGCGGACAAAGCGGTCAGGGCGGCACCCTGCTGCCCCAGGCCAGATGACGGGCGCATTGTAGCAAAGGGCCGGCGGCCCGGTCCACCGGGTGGGTTGAAAGGCGCCTGGTAGTTCTCGATCAGCTTTTTTGTTGAGAGGGAATTACGAAATCGGCCGGTGTGTCAGATGGCGGCCGCCCCGGTGGCCGCGACCGTAGGGGCCAAGGACGGCGCAGCGGCGGCGGGCCGCGGCGTCGCGGCGGTCAGCACCCAGGCGTCGGGCTGATCCATCAGCCGATTCAGGAGCCGCGAGTTCATCTCGTGGCCGGCCTTGTAGGCGACGACATGGCCGACAATGGGATGGCCCAGCAACGCCAGATCGCCGATCAGATCGAGGGCTTTGTGTCTCACGAACTCGTCGGGAAACCTCAGGTTGTTCAGAGGACCCGTGTCGCCGACGACGACGGCGTTGGCCAGCGATCCGCCCATTGCCAGACCACGCTTCCTCAGCAGATGGACGTCCTTGAGCAGACAGAAAGTTCTGGCAGGAGCAAGCTCATTGACGAAGGTGCGCTCGTCCACGCTTCGTGAAAGGCTCTGGCGCCCGATGGCCGGATGGTTGAAATCGATCGTATACGTGATCCGGAAGTGGTCGGCCGGATAGATGGTCACTTCGCGATCTCCATCCAGAACCCCCACCGAACGGTTCAGCACCATCACCTTGCGCGGCACGCCGAGGTCCTTGAGGCCGGCTTCCTTCAGGAGAAAGACGAACGGTGCCGCGCTGCCGTCCATGATCGGCACCTCATCACCCGACAGGTGGATGGTTGCGTTGTCCACGCCTAGCCCTCGAAGCGCCGCCATCAGGTGCTCCACTGTCGAGATGCTGAAACCGTCGCCCGAAAGCGTGGTCGCGTGATCGGCGCGCGAGATGCTGGCCCTCGGGACGGAACGGGAGGGGCCGAGCGAGATGGCGGCTCCGTCCAGATCGGTTCTGATGAACGTGATGCCGGTGTCGGCGGGCGCGGGCAGGATCTGCATCCTGATTTTCCTGCCGGTGTGCAGCCCGATCCCCACCACGTCGCTCGGTGACTTGATGCTGCGCTGCGTCACTTGGCGATGCACCATCGAACCGCGTTGTGTCATGAAGTCAGAGTCTCGGGGGAAACGTGTTCCACACCAGCCTCCACCGTCCGTCCACTGATGCGCGCCAGGAACGTCGGGCCGCGGACCCCATGCCGCCCAGACATCCTTGCTCCTGCACGCGACGTGCCACTGATTCCCTCGCCGTCCTGTTACAATGCATGTAGTTGACTAGCAAACGGTTCGCCTGGTTCCGCTCTTCTGATCCTCGCGGTCGCCGAACCCTGAATGTGCCGATAGCGCAACGCTCGTGTGTGATCGGCGCAACAGTTGACGCTCGGGAGCCGTATGCTAAGATGCGTCGGTTTTGATGCGGGAGGCGACGCACGTCACACCACACGAGTGGCGGCGCGATGCTCCCGGGCGATGCCCAGGAGTGTGTCCGAGTCATGGCTGGGGGAGCTGGCGAAGCGCCGCCTGCTTGGACGCGCGGAGCCGCGACGACGGCAATGCGGGGCATCGGTCGACTTGAGAGATGCCACGGCGATGAAGCGTGGCGGGCGGGCGCCGTAACCCGAAGAGTGCACGGGGATTGCGGCCTCATCCTGCATCGCTCGTCGTCAACGACCACACGGCGCAGTTTCGTCCTCGCTCGGATTATCAAGGATACCCTGCGGCCGCAGAACTCCGTGGGCGCGGCCCAGGCCATGACTCGGACACACTCCTAGATGCGGCGCGAGGGCGACAAACCTCCCGGCCAGAGTCGGGGCAGTCCTCGGCGATCTGAGCCGGTCGAACCACCTGCCGGGCGGCACCCCGTCGCGGCCGGCCGACGCGGCCCCGTCTCGTGGAAAAAGCTGCACGAGTCTGGACTCAGCCGTCACCGCGCCGGCGACCCGGCCGGCGCCATTGAGAGGTTGAGCGGCGCCCTCTCGCGGACCCGGGAGCCCGGCGCGCATGCCCAGATCCTCGCTGACATGGGCAGCGCCTACACCGACCTCGGCCAGCACGAAAAGGCCATCGAGTCGTACTCCAGGGCCGTGGGGTTGATGCCCGACCTGAGCTACGCCTGGCTCGGGCTCGGCGCCGCGCGCGAACGCTCTGGCGACCTCGATGCGGCAGCGGCCTGCTATTCCCGCGCGGCCGAGGCCGAACCGCTTCTGCCGGCGGCCTGGAACAACCTGGGAGTGGTTTACGACCTGAAAGGGCGCCACGCGGAGGCGCTCGACTGCTTCGCCCGGGCGAACCAAGCGTCCCCCGACTCGCCCCAGGTCTGGTTCAACCGTGGCAACGCATGTATCGGGATCCAGGATCACGAGGCCGCGGTGGCGGCCTACAAGAAGGCTCTGCAGGGATCTCCCGATGATCACCGGATCTGGTACAACCTCGGATTCGCGTTCTCGCAGTGCGGCGAACGGCAGTCGGCCATCGGCGCCTACCGCGAAGCGCTCCGGCTGACGGCGGTCGATCCTTCGACCTGGTACAACATCGGCAATCTGTATTTCGATGGAGACCAGATTGCTCCGGCGATCGCCTGCTACCAGCAGGCCCTTTTGCTCAAGCCCGATGACTTCGATGCATGGAACAACATGGGCAACGCCTGGGCACAGACAGGCTCCCTCGACGAGGCCCTCCGCTGCTTCTCCCGCGCCGTGGAGATCCAGCCCGCCACCGCGGCAACCTGGAAGAACCTCGGACACACCTGGTCCCGCCTCGGAAACCACGAGCGAACGCTGGCCTGCTTCAAGGAGGCCATCCGCCTGGAGGAGGAGCAGGCCTCATACTACCTGAATCGAGCGCTCGCCTATGCGCGCATGGGATCGGATCCGGAAGCATTCGCGGATCTGCGGATGGCTCTGGGGCTCAACCCCCTGCTCGCCGATCTCCTCGCCACGCTGCAGCCTCTCCAGCACCTCGCGGAAGATCCCCGATTCAGGGAGCTTCTCGACTGGTCCATGAATCCTTGACGGGGTGTCGCGGGAGGACAATGTTCGCCCGGACACGGCCAGCACCTCTGTCTCACGGAGCCCAGGGGAGCCATGACGGTCAGGATCCCTGCCAAGGTCGAGCAGCACCTGCGCTCAGCACTCGAGGGGCGGCTGGAAGAGCTGTCGCGTCGCATCGAGGGATGGATCGAGGAATCCCGGGAGCGCGCCGGCTCCTTGAAGGACATCATCGAACAGGTGCGGCAGGAACCTCTAGTGCTCGGACCCGACCCTGCTGTCGGGTCGCGTACGGATGGGGAAAGGTCGCAGAGCGCCCTTGGCGTTGTGGCCGAGTTCGCCGGGCAGACGTCGACATCCTCGGATCAGGCCGGCCTGCTCGGACGGATGATGGACTGCGCCGCGAGTCTGGCGCCTCGCGTGGCCCTTCTCGTGGTCAAGAACGATTCCTTCGTCGGATGGGCGGCGCGCGGGATGGACGCCGCTTTCAACGCCCGTGCCTTGAGAATCCCGACAGCGAGCGACACACTGCTTGCACAGTCGCTCGTCAACTGCGCCAGCGTCCTCGAGCTCCATGGTGAGCGCGAGGGGAACGAGGCGCTCACCGTGCAGATGGGGTCTTCCGCGCCACGCTCGATGATTGCGGCGCCTCTCTGGGTGAGGGATCGCGTCGCCGCCTTGCTCTACGCCGACTCCGGGGAGGAAGAGGAGATCCAGAGTCCGGAGGCGATCGACCTGATTGCCACGCTGGCGTCGCTCGCGCTGGAGTCGCTCCCGATGCGGTCGAAGCACCCCCGCCCCCGGAAGGCGGCGCCGGCGATCCACTCCCCTGATAGCAGGATCGAGCCACCGCAGGCGGCGGCCGCCACCGTCGCCCTCGATGACGTCGCCGGGGTCTCCATGCCTCAAGCGGGCGCCGCCACCTCGGCGTTCCTGCGGACCGCGGCCGGGGAACCGGCCCCGGGAGATGAGGAGATCCGCTCCGCGCACCGGGACGCGCAACGGTTCGCACGCCTCCTGGCCTCCGAGATCCTCCTGTATAATGAGGCGCAGATCGAGGAGGGGCGCCTCAGCAAGGATCTCTACGAGCGCTTCAAGGAAGATATCGAGCGGAGCCGTGAAATGTACGAGCAGCGCGTGTCGCCGCGCCTATCAGGTGCCGCAGACTACTTCCGAGAGGAGCTGGTGAGGGTGCTGGCGGGAGGTGACGAGAGCGCCATCAACCTTCCGTGGCCCTGAGCCTCAGACTCAGGGCCGACCTCTGCATCATCGGGCTGAGCGCAGTCTGGGGCTGTACCTTCGTCGTCATCAAGCGCGCGCTGACCGACCTCTCCCCTCTTCTCTTCATCACGCTGCGCTTCGCCGTCGCCGCAGCCGCGATGTGGTTCCTGGTGCCCCGCGGCGCCTTCAGCGGCCGGCCGGCGCGCGGGACCCTCCTGGCCGGCGCGATCACGGGCGTGCTTCTCTTTGCCGGCTTCGCGTGCCAGACCATCGGGATTCAGTACACGACTCCCGCGCGCTCGGCCTTCATTACCGGGATGTACGTCATCTTCACGCCCCTGTTGGCGATCCTGCTGGGAATGCGGCGTCCGTCGGTCAACTCTCTGCTGGGCGCGGCCCTCGCGGCGGTGGGCCTCCACTTGCTGACCAACCCGGGAGGCGCGAGCGGCGGCTTCGGCAAGGGGGAAATCCTGACGCTGGCGTGCGCCGTGGCCTTCTCGGGCCATCTGATCGCGGTGGATCACTACACGCGCCGGTATGATGCGCGCACCGTGGCGTTCCTGCAGGTCGCGGTGGTGGCCGTGCTCGCCACGACGCCCACGCTTTTGATCGAGGAGCCGCGCTTCGTCCCCACGCGCGAGGTCCTGCTCGCCCTGGCTGTCACGTCGCTTCTCGGCACGGCGCTGGCGTTCTACGTCCTGAACATGGTCCAGTCGTGGACCAGCCCCACGCGCGCCGCCGTCATCTTCGCGGCGGAGCCGGTGTTCGCTGCCCTGACCTCATGGGCTGTTCAGGGTGAGGTACTCAAGGGCGCCGCGCTGCTGGGCGCGCTGCTGATCCTCGGCGGAATGCTGACCGCCGAGATCGGCCCGTTCGGCCGCAGGCGCGCTGAGGCTCTTTCGTGAGTGGAGGCGCCGGGCTGGCCGGGATCGCGGACCTCTCGGGCGGAGCCATGACCGGCCTCATCGGGATCTGCCTTGTGGTGGAGGCATTCTTCTCCGGCTCCGAAGTGGCCCTGGTGTCGGCCGATCGCGCACGCATCCGGCGCAAGGCGGAGGCGGGCTCCAGCGCCGCGCGCCAGATCCAGATTATGATGGAGAGACCGGAGCGGGTGCTCTCCACCACGCTGCTCGGCACCAACATATCGGTCGTCACCGCCTCGTTTCTCGCCAATGAGCTCGCCGCCCAGCGGTTCGGCCCGGGGGCTTCGGCGTGGTCGATCGTGCTCATGATCCCGCTGATCCTCTTGTTCGGTGAAATCCTTCCCAAGACGTTCTCGCGGCGACACGCCGATCTCATCGCCCTGAAGGTCGCCTGGCCGCTGCGGGTCGCCACGGTGCTGCTCTCCCCCGTCGTAACGGTGACCTCGGGCGCCGCTCGCCTGGTCGTGCGCCCATTCCGCGCGCGCGCAGACAAACATCCCTTCGTGACCAAGGAGGAGCTGCGCATGATCCTGGAGGCCGAGCACCGACTGGCCCTGGAGAAGGACGAGGCGCGGCTCATCCACCGGCTGCTCGACTTCGCTGACGCGAAGGCCAAGGAGCACATGACACCGCTGGTGGACGTGGCTTCGCTGCCGCACGCCGCGCATTTGCAGGAAGCCGTGCAAGTGATCCACGAACGTGGGTTCTCGCGCCTGCCCATCTACACCGACCGCGTGGACAACATCACTGGACTGGTGGAGGCCATGGACCTGATCGACGCTTCGCCCGACGAGACGTCGCTCTCTCCCTACCTCAAGAAGCCGCTGTACGTGCCGGAGTCTGCGCGCATCGACCGGCTGCTCGACGAGCTGCGCCGCAGCCATCAGGAGATGGCCGTCGTGGTGGACGAATACGGCTCCGCCGCCGGGATCATCACGCTCGAGGACATCATCGAAGAGATCGTCGGTGACGTGATGGACGAGTTCGATCGCCCGGGAAAGACGGGCCTCGAGAGGATCGGGGAAGGCGTCTTCGTCGTGGATGGCAAGTACAAGCTCGACGATCTGGAGGAGGCGCTCGGTGCGCGTCTGCCTCGGGCCGGCTACGAGACGGTGGCCGGGCTGGCGGCGCACCTTTTCCAGAAGGTGCCGCGCGCGGGCGAGACCGTATCGCACGACGACGTGCGACTCACCGTGATGGACTCCACCCAGCGCACGGTGAGGAAGGTGAAGATCGAGATTCTCCCGCGGACGCCGTCATGACACGGAAGGCTCCATGATTCGCGACGTCTTTCCCGGCCAGGTGTTCACGTTGGAAGCCGCCCCTCCGATGTGGGAGGGAACCCTGTATCCCGAGGAGGAGGTGTTCATGACCCGCGCGGTGACCAAGCGCCGCAGGGAGTTCACGGCGGGACGCCTTTGCGCGCGAAGGGCCCTCTCGCTTCTCGGAATCGAGAACTATCCGCTGCTGGTCGGGCAGGATCGCCTGCCGGTCTGGCCGCCCGGGATTGTGGGAAGCCTCTCGCATTGCGGCGACTACTGCGGAGTGGCCGTGGCCCGACGAGACGAGATTGCCAGCGTCGGATTCGATGTGGAGCGGGCCGGACCGCTGGAGCCCCGGGTGATCAGGATGATCTGCACCGAGACGGAGATCGCCTGGGCCAAAAGAACGGCACCTCGCTCCGGTGCCGACTGGCACAAGGTGATCTTCAGCGCCAAGGAGAGCACCTACAAGTGCTACTACCCGCTGGCGGGCAGGATGCTCAACTTCCACGAGGTGGAGGTGTCGATCGATCCTGAAGAGAGTACGTTTTCCGCTCGGCTGCTCAGAGGCGTTGATGGCATCGGGGACGTCGGGGGCCACGGCGGCCTCGATCTTCTTCGCGGCCGCATCGCCCTCAACGAGCGCTACGTGTTCACCGGCGTCACGCTGACCGCCGCCGAGCTCCTGACCGCCTTCCCATCTCCCCACCACTCACAAGGGGACTCCACGGGGTCTTGACGGCCGGTTCACCAAGCAGCCGCGCATCGTCCTGGAAAGCCGCGGCCCGTGAGTCCTCCCGACAAAGCGCGCCGGCTACTTCCTCCCGAAGATTTCCTTGGCGATGATCAGCCGCTGGATCTGCGATGTCCCTTCATAGATCTGAAAAACCTTCGCGTCCCGCATCAGCTTCTCGACCGGATACTCGCTGGAAAAACCGTAGCCCCCGTACACCTGTACGGCGTCGGTCGCTGTCTTCATCGCCATGTCGGCGGCAAATGCCTTCGCGAAAGCCGCCTGCCGTGTGTTGCGCTCGCCCCGGTCGATGGTGCAGGCGCTCTGCCACACGAGCAGGCGCGCGGCCTCGATGTTCATTGCCATCTCGGCGATCAAGAACGAAACGGCCTGGTGCGAGGCGATCGGGACGCCGAACGCCTTGCGTTCCTGGGCGTAGCGGATGGCGTGATCCATCGCGCAGCGCGCGAGCCCCACCGCTGCGGAGGAGACGACCGGTCGCGTGTGATCGAACGCCGACATCGCGATCTTGAAGCCGTCCCCTTCGCTGCCGAGCCTGTTGGCCGCCGGCACCTTCACCTCCGTGAAGGTCACCGCGCGTGTGTCGGCTGCGTGCTGGCCCATGTTCCACTCCTTCTTGCCCACCTCGATGCCCGGCGATCCCCTCTCCACAATGAAGGCGCTCATCCCCCGATGCTTCTTCTCCGGATCGGTGTAGGCCAGGACGAAGTACCAGTCGGCCACACCTCCATTCGTGATCCACATCTTGGCGCCGTCGAGGATGTACTCGCCGCCGGAGCGCTTCGCCATCGTCTTGATCCCCGCCACGTCCGAGCCGGCGTCCGGCTCCGTCACGCAGTAGGCGGCGAACTTGAACTCCTTCACCATCGGAGCGAGGTACCGCTGCTTCTGTTCGTCGCTGCCCGCGACGATGACCGGCGCCTCCGCGAGGTTGTTGGCCTCCAGAGCCGTGCCGATGCCCGTGCAGCCCGCCGCGATCTCCTCGGCGATGAGGCACCCCTCGAGCACGCCGAGCCCGGCGCCCCCGTATGCCTCGGGAATGTGAGTGTTCATGAGACCCAGCTCCCAGGCTTTGCGGCAGATCTCCCTGGGGAACTCGCCGGTCTTGTCGTGAGCGGCGGCCGCGGGGGCGATTTCCTGCTGCGCGAACTCGCGGGCGAGGCCGCGCATCTGGAGCTGTTCCTCGCTCAGTGTGAAATCTGGCATCGTGACTCCGTCTCCTTTTCGGTCATGGTCGGTCATCCACGGCGTGCGACAGCTCGGGGCGGAAGGCCGGAGCAGCCACCGCGTAGCAGACCAGTGGTTCCGGCCCGATGTTCTCCAACCTCCATAGCGCCCCCGCCGGGACATAGACCGAGTGGCCGGCGTTGATCTCCTCGGATTGCCCATCGATTGATGCTCTCGCCTTCCCGTTCAGGACGATCACCACCTCGGTGAAATCGTGCCGCTCCAGCACCCCCTTGCAGCCCGGAGGCATCATGAGCCAGGCCACGCTGATCTCCTCGTATCCGTCGGCGGCCCCGAGCACTTCGCACAGCTTGCGACCGCTCTTGTCGGTGATCGTCCGGTCGGGCTTGAGTCGATGTGCGGGCATCTTCTCTTCCTCCGGATGCGATTCTACCGTGTATGAAACAAGATCGGAACCGGTGGCCCTCCAACGTCTGGTACGCTTCGCGCACCGGGCGCAGGGCGCACCTCGCTTCCGGCGATCACGCGGTGCGTGTAGTCCGGCTGGTGTGTGGACCTCGAGTCCCTGATTCTAAGTGGCTGCCCCTTCGACTCACCCGGCTGAGCTACCTGCTCGGATAGTTGTCGTGTTCACCCATGGCCGCTCCTACCCTGGGGGTGGTCTGTGAACCGTGTCTTCGGGCTCGACATTCACAAACATTTCGCCGGAGTCGCCATGCTGCAAGAAGACGAGCCACGCCCTCGTAGACTCTGCTTTCCCGCCCGGGCGGATGACGTGCGCGCTTTAGCCTCCCGGCTGGGACCCAAGGATCGTGCGGCTCTCGAGTCTTGCACTAACGCGTTTGCATTCCAACGGCTGCTGAGCCGCATTCGGGCCAGATGGTGGTCTCCAACCAGCTCGAGACCCGGGTCATCGCCGAGGCCAATGTGAAGGCCGACAAGGTAGACGCCGAGATCCTGGTGCGCTTGTTTGCCGCCGACTTCCTGCCGCCCGTCTGGGTCCCCGGGTCCCGTCACCGATGCCCTGCGCCATCTGGTCTTCCATCGCCACGGCTTGGTTTAGCAGCGCACCCAGGCGAATAACCGCATCCACTGCATCCCCTGCATCGCAACCTGATTTCTCCTGAGGTGACCGACCTGTTCGGCAAGCTCGGCCGTGCCCGGCTCACCGCTGTGGAACTGCCCGCCGAAGAGAAAAGGCTGCTCGAGGTCGACCTGCGCCTGATTGATTTCCTTAACACCGAGGTGACCACGGCAGACCAACAGCGGGCTCGCTCGGCTTCCGAGGGTCCCGAGGTTCTCAGGCCGCTGACTGTCCCTGGTATCTCGCTGACTTCGGCCGATGCCCTCAAGGCGGCCATCGGCGACGTCAAGCGTTCAAGAGCCCGGAGCATCTCGTTTCCTACTTCGGAGTCGACCCTTCGGTCCACCAGTACGGTTAGAATGCCTACACTGGGTACATCTCCCATCGAGGCCGACCCCAGGCTCCGTGGGTGTGCGTCGAGGCGGCCCCGGTCAGGTGCAGCGGCTGGTTAGGCGGCTGCTCAATACCAACCATCCTTTCGGCCGGAAGCGCGCCAGAACCTCTGCCGGCTCAAGCGTCGCAATGAAGCTTGGCGCTTCGTACTGAGTCGCCAGGCTCCCCGCTTCGACCGGCTCGACCCGTGGTCCGCGCATCGACCAGCCGAGGGAGAAGATGTGATATCCGGCCTCGCTCAGGATTCGGACCACTTCACTGCCGGCGATAGCGTGGTCCTCGAACACAACGTGGAGAACCCGATGAGCGGCCAACGTGCGAACCGAACCCCGTAGTACCTGCGGCTCGAACCCCTCCACGTCTAGCTTGAGTACGGCTGCTGACTCGTCCCCCAGTACACCGTCGAGTGTTTCGACCTGAACTATCACCGACTGGCCTCCCGACTCGGCGATCGGACCCATGCTCGCGACGCCATCGTTTGACTCGAAGTGAGGCGGCAAATGGAGTTCGGCGTTACCCGGCTGCTGGCCGAGCGCGGCTTCGTGGAGTTCGGTGCGGGCGATGTTGTGCTCTGCGCGAACGGCCGCAACGTTTCGTTGCAGGACGGCAAATAAACCTGGGTGTGGCTCGAATGCCCACACCCGCCCGCTCGGACCAGCGGCCATGCTCGCAAGAACGGTCATGTACCCAATGTTGGCCCCCGCATCGACCACGGTGTCCCCTGGCGAGATAAGGCGGGCCAGTGCCTCTGATACGGCGATGTCGAAGATCCCGGTCCTGAGTATGCTGCGACCGATCACGCGCGTGGGGTCGGCAATGACTCCAATGCCCCAACTCGTCCGGATGGGAACATAACCGGGTGATGGCGGAAGGATCCCCACGATCACGCGCCGAACCAACTGCGTGGGCTGATAAGCGAACCACGGTTTCCACAGTCTGTGCAACAACGGAATGACCTCCGCTTCTCGTGCCGCCTTCTATGTGGGCCGCCCTCTCAAGCTCCCTTGTCCGTGATTAGGTTCTGGTGGCTCGCCCGTGCCTTGGGGAATCTTGTCCCCGAACGACCTTCTATCCGTGCCGGCTTGTGGGGCCGGAGTACCCAATGCTCTGTGGACCGCCCCCGGTTCACCGGAGACTCGGTCACATGACTCCGGCCAGTATGGCTGGAGGGTCTTGCTTTTCATAGTACTGCCGTTCGAACTCCACTGACGGAATACACCCGATCGGATCGAGCAGCCGGCGGTTGTTCAACCAATCGACCCATTCCAGCGCGGCAAACTCTACGGCTTCGACGTGACGCCACGGGCCACGCCGGAAAATCACTTCGGTCTTATACAGCCCGATGACCGATTCGGCCAGCGCGTTGTCGTAGGAATCACCAACACTGCCCATCGACGGCTCGATACCGGCCTCGGCCAATCGCTCCGTGTACCGAATCGACACGTACTGCACTCCCCGGTCACTGTGATGCACGAGCTGCTCATCAACGGGGCGAGCGTAGAGCGCTTGCTCAAGGGCATCGGGCGCCAGGTCAGTCGTCAGCGAGTGCGACTCACGCCATCCGACGGTTCTGCAGGCGAAGACATCGTTCACGAAGGCCACGTACACGAGGCCGCTCCACGTCGCCAGGTAGGTCAGATCCTAGACCCACAGCTCGTTGGGGCGGGTAGCCGTAAAGTCGCGCTGCACCTGGTCGGCCGGTCGCGCTGCCGTATTGTCGGCGATCGTGGTCTTGAACTTCCGACCCCGGATGGCGTCCTGCAGGCCCATGGCCCGCATCAGACGGTCTCTGCTGCACCGGGCTACGAGGGGCTTCTCACGCTCGGGCTGCCGCCACGCGTTGCGAGGCCCGTAGACCTTGAAGTTCTCATCCCATACC
>JAWPNA010000281.1:0-5775 GCA_045402695.1 Acidobacteriota bacterium | reverse complement strand
AGACATCAGCGTCGAGTCCCTCGTAGACATGGTCGAGCGCGGCGAGCTTCAGCTCCCGGAGATGCAGCGGCGCTACGTCTGGCGTGCGCCTCGAGTCCGCGATCTCCTCGACTCGCTCTACCGAGCGTACCCGAGCGGCTCCATCCTCGTCTGGGAAACCGACGCCGATGTCCCCGCACGCGAGCTTCAGGTCCACGAGCGCTCGACCGGCCAGGACCCCCGAAAGCTCCTCCTGGACGGCCAGCAGCGGCTGACGTCGCTCGCCGCTGTCATCCGGGGCAAGCCGATCCATGTCCGGGGCCGGAAGCGCCCCATCGACATCTTGTTCAACCTCGACCATCCGGACAGCCTCGACGATCTCACCGAAGTGGAGGGCGACGAGAACTCGCCCTTCGAGGACGAGGACGCCGAGGACATTACGCCAGAGGAGGAGAGCGACGGCGAGGAGGATCTCCAGGCACGGCTTCAGAAGCGCACCTTCGTCGTCTCCAGCAAGGCGCTCGCGCAACTGCCGAACTGGGTTTCCGTCACCGAGGTGTTCAAGCAGACGAGCGACGCGCCTTTCCTGAAGAAGGCCGGCGTCACGTCATTCGAGGACCCTCGGTACGAGAAATACACCCAGCGCCTCCAGCAGCTCCGGCAGGTCTGCAAGTACCCCTACGTGATGCACATGCTGGAGCGGGACCTTCGCTACGAAGAGGTGGCCGAGATCTTCGTCCGGGTGAACTCACTCGGCGCGAAGCTGCGCGCCTCCGATCTCGCTCTCGCCCAGATCACCGCTCGGTGGCGGGACTCCCTTCGGCTGCTCGAACAGTTCCAGGAGGAGTGCGAGGAGAGCTGGTTCACGCTCGACCTCGGACTCCTCGTGCGCACAATGGTCGTCTTCGCCACGAAGCAGGCGAAGTTCGGCACGGTCGCGTCGATCCCCGTCGAGCGCCTGAAGTCCTCGTGGGAGGAAGCAAAGGAGGGCCTTCGGTTCGCAATCAACTTCCTGAGGACCAACGCCGACATCGAGGACGAGTCGCTCCTCTCGGCGCCCGTGCTGACGATCCCGCTCGCAGTGTTCAGCCAGCTCAAGGAGAATCGGATCTCCTCGCAGGAGTCGCGGGACCTGCTGTCCTGGCTGCTCGTGGCGAACGCTCGGGGCCGGTATTCTCGCGGCTCGACCGAGACGTACCTGAACGAGGATCTGACGTTGCTCTTCAAGGGCGAGCCGCCGACGCGGCTCACCGAAGCTCTCCAGCAGCAGGTGGGCCGGTTGAACATCGAGGCGGCCGATCTCGTGGGACGCGGGCAGCGGAGCGCCCTGTTCTCCCTCGCGTACCTCGCCTTGAAGGCTGCCGGCGCCAAGGACTGGTACAGTGGCCTCGGCCTGTCGCTCTCGCATCAGGGACGGCTGCACTTCATCCAGTTCCACCACATCTTCCCGAAGGCCGTGCTTCGCAAGGCTGGCTATGAGAAGAGCGAGATCAACGAGATCGCGAACATGGCATTCATCAGCGGCCAAACGAACCGCAGGCTCGCGACGAAACCTCCCGCTGAGTACTTTCCGAAGATCGTCGAGCAGCACGGTAAAGCCGCGCTGGCCAGTCAAGCCATCCCGCTCGATTCGGAGCTGCGGAACATCGATAACTACCGGAAGTTCATCGAGGCTCGTCGAGCCGATCTAGCGCGCATCATGAACGAGCACCTCCAGCGTGCTCGTGAGCCATGACGGCGCCTTGCCCCACAGCACAACCATCTGCCCGATCCCCTCGATGATCACGTTGTTGCTGGGCGTGTTGGCCGAGATGACGTCATAACGGACGCGAATGGCCAGCACGTTCTCGCCGTCCTGCCGCTCACGCGTCACCTGGACGGACGCGACCCGGACGTGGGGCTCCCACCGCTTGAGAGCGTCCACGACGTGAACGCGTGCGAGTTCCTGGAGCACCGCATCGTTCTTTTGATGGCGAAGCAGGTGGAGCAGCGAGCCGAAGGCTGTGTTCGAAGGCAGCTCGCCCTGCCTGAAGTCGCTCGCGACCATGGTGCCGAGGATCTGAGCGACGGCGCTCTTGATGAAGGCCTCGCCGCCGTACGCGCACCACGCGATCCGCGTGGATCCCTGCGACACGGAGGGCGTCGAGCGGCTGTGCCTCTATCTGGTGCATCCACCGATCGCTTTGGGGCGGCTGCGGCATGACGAAACCCGGCTCACCTACCGCGGCCGGCGCGTGCATCCGGTGAGACGGGCAAGCCAAGCGTCACCCTGGACCCTCTGGAGATGCTGGCGGGGCTGTGCCAGCACATTCCGCCGCCGGGGTTGCACATCACCAGGTTGCACGGTGCTTGCGCCAACCGCACCCGGGGAGCGCGGGCGCGGCGGATGGCCGGGCAGGGGAAGGGAAGGTCGAGCCAGACGGCGAGCCTGGACACACCTATCCCGGGCCGCCACGGTGGGGTGTGCCCCTGGATGACCGGCCCCCGACGAGCCTGCTGGTCTGGGGGGCGGCGATCGGCGACCCCGCTCTCTGGTTCGGGCTCGGTCAGGGCCGCGAATGGCACGCCTCCGCTGGGATCTGCGCTGGGCCGCGCTCACGATGCGCGCAATGCTGGACTAGTCGGTCGACTCCACGGGTGCGAACAGTTGCGCCTGATCCAGCTCGAGGCCGGGCCACGTCATCTCGCGCGTCCCGGCGCCGGGGGGACGGCCGCTGGACACGGCCGCGAAGCCCTGCTCCCGTTGCGATGCGTCATCGAGGTGCGTCTTTTCTTGGGAGCCGCAGTTGCCTTCAGATCTGAAGCCACGTCTCTATCCATGCATCGTCGTCCGCCCGCTTGAAGGTCGAAGGCGCGGCCTTCGCAGGCTGATCGCTGCGTGCGACCACGGCGCCTTTCTTGTCATGCATGGCCTCGAGAAGCGCTGGCAGCGGTATCCGCGTCCATTGCTTGACGGGCGTGACGGAGGCCATGGAGGGAATCCCATTCCTCATTGGGCCCTCGACGAAGCGCTTAGGCGTCGCGTTGTGGCTGCCATGGTGGCCGACCTTGTAGAAGGTCGCACCGGAGAAGAGCGGACCCCACTCGGGGTCGGCCAGCGCTGCCTGCCACGTACCCCATTGGGCATCGCCGGGCAGCAGGAGGCGAACCCTCCCCATGTCAAGCATCAGCATCAGGCTCGTGCCATTGACCGCGGACTCGAGAGTCGCCGCCAACTCGGTGTCATCCATCTCGCCCGCCGTTCGCAGGCGAGCCTCGAGCGCTGTGTCGAGGGGGATGCCTCTCATCGCGCCGTACTGCTTGCGGTTGAGAACGAAAGTCGACTCGAACGGCGTGTCGTCTCGGCCGGGGTCGTGGGACGAGGCCGCCAACGCCGCGAAGTAGCTTTCTCCCGAGGGAGGGTCCATGTCCTTGATGATCGACTCGAGCCTCGAAGGCCCGAGGACGCGCACGAGCACTCCGGGGAGCCGGTCTGTCTTAAAGGTGGCCTGCGACCGCTTGCTCTTCGGCAAGTAGCGAGGCTCGTCGATGTCGCGCGAACGGAATCCGCCGTGGAGAGTGTCCATCGCGCGGGCGTTGGATAGGGCGTTCGCGGCGAGTGCCGCCACGGTGGGGGACATCGGGCGCCCGGGTCTGCCGGCGTAGAGTGCCGCGGCGAGAGAGGCCTGCTTCTCGCGAATGCGAGTTGCCTCAGGGTCCTTCGGGTCTTCCGTCCAGGGCAGCCAGACCTCGCCCACGTCGACGCCTGCCCAGACATCGGTCGCGAAGCCCGCGACGTGGTCTCTGTGGCGGTGCGTCGCGACGACGACGTCGATTCTCCGCGCGCCGGTCTCGGTTTCGATGTCTGCGATGATGCGCTTCGCGACCGTGTCGATCGCTCCGCGTGCCCCAGAACGGATGCTGCCGCAGTCGAGCAGGAGCGTCCGGAATCGGTCGCCGTCGGGAAAGAAGACCACGAACCCGTCGCCGAAGCCGACGTCGTACATGCGGACGCGAACGTGGTCCGCCTTATTGGATGCCTGGAGCCTCTTCGTCGCCTTCTTTTTTTTGGGGCTCATCGATGGAGTCTCCCGTGCAGCGCGCGGAGACTCGCACGAGACCTCATCCTATTCTGGCGGCTCTCGTCGTTTTGCCAGTAGGGCGTCATCGGGTCGCGTGCGTCGAGCTCCTCGACGAAGGCCCTTTGGCGAGCTGCGCGGGCGCCGTCCAGGCCACTGGGTTTGGCGGTCCCGGGCCCATCGAAGGACTTCGCGATGACGTAGCGGACCCGCCCGGTCGCCGAGGCGATCACCGTGCAGCCCGCCCGGACCGGTATGCCTCCGAAGTCCTCCGAGGGCCCGACCGTGGACTTGATCGTCTGCACGAGGTTCACGAAGAGTTCGAACACGTGGCGGCCATCCTGGCCCACGCGAGATGCCGAATGGAAGGAGTCGATCGCGATCGGGGCCTGATTGTTCTTCGCGAGGGCAGAGGAGAGTCCAAGCTTCGCGGCGTTGTCAATGGTGAAACCGTGCAGGCGTTTGAAAACATCCTTGCGGAGGTCCCGAGCAGTGTCTTCCTTGAGGGCCGGAAGCGCGCCGTCCTCCTCGCCCCACAGCCCGAGCGCGATGTTGAAGAGGATGTTCTTCACGAGGGCATCGGGGAATCGCATCTGGTGCCCTGGGTCCACTCGTGGCCAGAGGATGGAATCCTGGCTCAAGGACGCCACGTCGCTCGGGTAGATCCCCCGGGCGCGGAAGGCCGCGATCATCGCCGCGCGGATGCCCTGGTCGTCGTCGGGGGACAACTCGAAGTCCGCCGTCACGAGCGAGCGCAAGTAGTCCCCGAACGTCGCGTCGATCGGCGGCATGTAGTCGAATGCGCGCAGGCAGACCGTGAGCACGGCTTGTGCGGTCCGGGTCGCCTCGCCGACGAGACGATCAAGGAGATCGGGGTGGAGGTCTCGGCCCGCCACGTCACCCTCGACGCCGGCGATGCGGCGCAGGTCGGCGGTGCGGCGGCCGTAGACCGTGCGGAAGGCATCGAAGACGCTGGCGACGAGGATCGCGCCACGCTCGTGAGGCTCGTAGAGGGTCCGCACGAGAGTCGGGTCGGGTTTCGTCTCCTCAAGGGCGCGGCGCAGGGCCCCGCCGGAGCCTGTCGCCCATCCGAACTGGGCTGCCAGCTCGACCAGCCCGGCCGCCGCCACATCGCCGCGGCTGCGGCGGATCTGGTCCCGCAAAGCATCTGGGAAGGTGAAGTGCTGGAAGATGGCGACGATGTCCGCGATCGCCTCGTGGAACGCGAGAACGTCGACGTTCGTCGGCTCGAGGAAACGAGGACGGAGACGGTCGACGACGGCGTGGGTGATCTCGTGGCACACGATGTCGTGCGAGAGGCACGTGAAGACCTGCTGCCCGGGCAAGTTCTCGCCGGGGTGCTCCGTGCTGGCGCGGAAGTACCCGAATAGGACCGCTCCGCGGTGCTCCTTCTCGTCGAACTTCGGGTCGTAGTAGGCATTGGCGCCCTGGAACGCGTGTGGGAGGAGCCGCAAGGGCTTGCCACGCCGGAATTTGAACCGACGCCCAAGCGCGCGCTCGACGTTTTCGAT
Source organism: Acidobacteriota bacterium (assembly GCA_045402695.1). Lineage (GTDB taxonomy): Bacteria > Acidobacteriota > Polarisedimenticolia > JACPZX01 > DASXTC01 > JAWPNA01. The sequence continues at coordinate 206 of JAWPNA010000281.1, read as the reverse complement.
CACTTTCATCCCGACCGCGTAGACCATCTGCTGATGGAAGCGTGGATCCGATTCTGATGGGTCGAGCCCGCCCTGCATCAGGAGATTCGGATCATCGAGGTCGACCGGGGGATAGTAGAGGCCCCGGGCGCCATCGAAGTCCACTACCTCGAACATGTTGCCGCAGGGCCCCGGACGAAGCATTACGGGTTCCCCTTCTGGACCTG